>CAYNKL010000268.1:0-5008 GCA_964397775.1 uncultured Rhodobacterales bacterium
TGAGCTGACCGACTGGTCGTCGACCGCCCGGACGACTTTAGAATAGCTGATTTCACGGCTTTGCAGCGTGGAGCCGCCGCCGGAGAAGAGGTTGAACAGCGCCAGGATCAGAAGAAACAGCACGACCCAGAATGCGATGTTGCGCGCGTTGCCCAAGGCGGAACTCCTTTGAATGCGTGCGTGCGCCCGTGGAAGGCGCTGGACTGTAACATAGAGATTGCCCGCCGCGGTTCAATGCGAAAGCAGAAAGCTCTCAAGGTTGTGGGCGCGGCCCGGCTCAAGTGTCGCGGTGAGGGCAGGACCAAACTCCAGCGCATCGCAGGCCACCAGCCTGTCGCCCTTCCAAAGCGACGGCAGGCTGCGGGCGGCATGGAAGGGCGGCGCGCCCTCGCGGCGTTCGGGCACCTGGCACCAGCCCGCCTCGCCCAGCGGCGCGACCGTCAGACCCGGCTCGGGCGGTATGATCCGCCAGCGGGTGTCCCAGGTCCCGAGGTCGGCGGGGCCAGGGGTCAGTGCCGCGCATTCCCGGAAGAGGCGTAGGTGGTCCCGCTCGACGCGCAACTCGCAGCCGTGGAGGGTTCCGCCGCCGCCGGACAGCACGCGGTCCAACAGTGCCTCGAGCGGCTCGGACCGCGGGCGATAGGCGGCGGAGGCCACGTATTGCAGCCCCCCGGCAAGAATCCGAAGCTGGGTGTCGCGCTCGACCGCCGCAAAGCCGTCGCGTGCGATGAGGATATCGCCCGTCGCCCGGTCCTCCTGCCCGATCTCGCGCCAGACCTGCGCCGCCCGCGCCCGCAGCGCCTCTCGGGCGCGGGTCATGCGCTGCGCCGTACCGGCCAGCGCCTCGGTCCCCATGCCCTCCTCCGAAAGCAGCCCACGCAGACGGCGGATGCGGGCCCGGTCGTAGTGTGGGTCCTCGTTGGTCGGGTCCTCGACCCAACGTCCCTTCAGGGTGCGCAGGTAGTGGCGCAGCTCCTCCCGCCCCATGTCCAGGCAGGGGCGCAGCAGGCGCATGGGCGCATGCCCCGGCAGCACTCGTGCCGGCTGCATGGCCGAAAGCCCCTCGACCCCCGATCCCCGGCGCAGGCGCATGAGAAAGGTCTCAGCCACATCGTCACGGGTGTGTGCGAGAAGGACGTCACGGATCTCGCCGCGCCAACGGTCGATCACCTCGATCCGCCCGCGCCGCGCCGCGTCCATGACGTTGCCCTGCCCCTCCCATTTCCAGCTCAGCGTCGTGTGCGGCCAGCCGAGCAGCGCGCATTCCTCCGCCACCATGGCGGCTTCGCCCGCGGACTCGGGCCGAAGACCGTGATCGACGGTCACCACGTGCAGCCGCACGCCCCAATGGCGGGTCCAGTTGTGGGCCAGGGTCAGCATGGCCATGCTGTCGCCCCCGCCCGAGACGGCAAGGGCGATATCGCTGGGAAAATCGGGGCCGAGCAGCTGGCCCATGGCCTCGGCGAAACGCTGATCGAGGCTCGTCACGGGCACCCCACGGTCAGGCATCGCGCGCGCCCGTGGCTTCTTCTTGGCCCAAATACTCCCGGGGGGACGGCCGAAGGCCGTGGGGGCAGAGCCCCCCTCTGCCCGCCGGCCATCGCAGGTCTCACTGCTGGCAGTTGAGGTCGCCCATGCTCGAACGGGCCTCGTTCACGTAGCTCGACTGCGGGTAGCGCTCGCCAACCTCGGCCAGGGTCACGCAGGCCTCGGCGACGCTGCCGAGCTCTGCCAGCGAGGTGCCCAGCCGCCAGAGCGACTCGGGCGCGACCTCGGCCTCGGGGTAGCCCGAGTAGACATCGAGATAGCGGCGCGCGGCACCGCGCAGATCACCGGTGCCCTCGAGCGCCAGCCCCTCGCCCACCAGCGCCTCGGGCTCCAGCGGCCCCTGCGGGTAATCCGCGCGGAAGGTGGCGAACAGCTCCGCCGCACGGCGAAACTCGTTGTTTTCAAGCGCCTGCTGCGCCGCGCGGTAGTCCTCTTCCTCGCTCACGGCAAGCTGCGCGCCGCCGGCAAGCGGCCCGCCGGTGCCCGATGCGGACCCCGAGGACATGCCCGATCCGCCACCGGTGCTGCCCTGCTCGGGCACGGCATCGCCGCCGAGCCGGGGCGTGTCGCCGAGGCTGCCGATATCGCAGTTCGGCTCCAGCTCGCAGAGGCGGAAGTCGAGATCGCCCAGACGGTTGGTGCCGTCGTTGACCACCTGCTCGATCCGGAACTCTAGCTCCTCGGCCTTGCCGGTCACGCGCTGCAGCTCGGCCTCGATGGTGTTGATCCGATCGAGCGCGCTGCCCGAGATCTGCATGTCGCTGAGCCCGGTGGTGTTCAGCTCCTGCCGGAGACGCTGGAGCTGGGTGTAGAGCACCGACATGTCCTGCTTGATGTCGGCCAGGGTCTGGCTGTCCTGCGCCGAAGCGGCGGCAGGGGCCATCAGGAGAGCAAGGCAGAGCGTGAGCGCGCGGCGCATGGTGTTATCCCGTAAGCGCGGAGGAGGAGATGATGGTCACGGCGCGGCGGTTGCGCGAATAGCAGCTCTCGTCCGAGCAGACCGCGACGGGGCGTTCCTTGCCGTAGCTGACAAAGTCGAGCCGGCTGGGCGCGATGCCCCGCGAGGTGAGGTATTCCATCACGGCGTTGGCGCGGCGCGCACCAAGCGCAACGTTGTATTCGCGGGTGCCCTGTTCGTCGGCGTGGCCCTCGATCACCGCCTGGTAGTCGGTGTTGCGCATCAGCCAGTCGGCCTGCGCGTCGAGCGTGGCGCGTGCCTCGGGGCTGAGCGTCGACTGGTCGACGGCAAAGAAGACACGATCGCCGATGCTCTCGCGGAAGTAGGCGGGCGACTGGGGGTCGCTGGCGCTACCCGGCACGACGCCGCCAGCACCGGCGCCCGCGCCGGCACCGCCGTCCATGCCGCCGCCGGGGCCGAACCGCGAGGGGTTCGCACAGGCGGCCAGCCCGAGTGCCGCGACGATCAGAAGGGCCTTGGAGATATGGGTCATTGTCCTGTCCTGCTCTTGTCTTGACGCGACGCTATCACACGCGCCGGGGAAGGGAAATCGAGGGTCTTACTGAAGGGGGCCCCAGCTCGGGTCCGACCCGCCCGAGGGCGTGCGCACGCGCTGGAGGTTCCGCCCCGAGATGTCGACGGAGTAGAGCGAGGAGGAGCCCTGCGCACCCTGCGTCTCGCGCGAGAACATGATGACGCGGCCGTTCGGCGCCCAGGTCGGGCCCTCGTCGAGGAAGGAAGCGGTCAGCAGGCGTTCCTCGCTGCCGTCGGTGCGCATGACACCGATGTGGAAACGGCCCGCGTTCTGCTTGGTGAAGGCGATCATGTCGCCGCGCGGCGACCAGACCGGCGTGCCGTAGCGGCCCTGGCCGAAGCTGATGCGCTGTGCCTCGCCGCCCGAGGCCGGCATGACATAGAGCTGCTGCGTGCCCGAGCGGTCGCTTTCGAAGACGATGCGGCTGCCGTCGGGGCTGAAGCTGGGTGCCGTCTCGATCGAGGGCGTGCTGGTCAGGCGCCGCGACTGGCCGGTGGCGATGTCCATGGCGAAGATGTCGGTGTTCGACCCTTCGGACTGGGAATAGACCACGGTCTGGCCATTGGGCGAGAAGCGCGGCGAGAAGGTCATGCCCTGCCCCACCTGAAGATTGCGGCTGCCGCCGTCGCCGACGCTGAGCACGCGGATGCTGGGCGAGCCGCTCTCGTAGCTGGTGTAGAGCACCCGGTCGCCGGTGGGCGAGAAGCGCGGCGCCAGCACGATGGCGTTGCCGTCGGTCAGGTAGCGCACGTTGGCGCCATCGTAATCCATGATGGCCAGCCGCTTGGAGCGGTTGTCCTTGGGCCCGGTCTCGGACACGAAGACGACGCGGCTGTCGAAGTAGGGATCTTCGCCGGTGATGCGGGTGTAGACCTGGTCGGCCACCTTGTGGGCGAGACGGCGCAGGCCGTCGGTGCCGGCCGAGAACTGCAGCCCCTGGCCCAGTTCCTGCCCGGCGAAGACGTCCCAGATGCGGAACTTGACCACGACGCGGCCCGAGCCGTCGGACGTGACCTCGCCGGTGATGAGCGCCTGCGCGTTGATCGCGCGCCAGTCCGAGAACTGCACGGGGCTTCCGAAGCTGCTGATCTGGCTGATGTGCGAGCTGCGCGGGATCTCGCGGAAGAGCCCGGTGCCGGTCAGATCCTGGGAAATCACCTGGGTGATCTGATCGGCGTATTGCTGCGCCTCGGCGCCCTGCGCCACGAAGGCCGGCAGCGCGAAGGGCAGCGGTTCGACCACGCCCTCGGTGATTTCGATCCGAAGGGGACCGTCCTGGGCCGCCGCCATGCCGGTCAGCATCGCCAGCCCGACGAGAAACGCGGTCACAGACCGCACAAGATACCGTACCATGCGCCCACTCCAGTGTTCACCCCGTTCGCGCCCTGCATACATGGGTTCCATGCCGGTCAAAACCGCTGCGTTGGCCCCTGCGGGCAGGATCTCGCCGTTTTGAAAGCTCGGTGTCATCTGCGACGCATCTCCTCGGGGTTGAAGGTCATTTCGATCTCGCGCCACTGCGCGTATTTGTCGACGGGAAGGTCGTAGCCATCCGCGCCGCACCGCAGGATCGCCCGGCGCGCGGACTGGAAGGCCACCTCGGCCGCCTGGGCGCTGCCGCCGCTGGACCCCAGCATGCGCAGGCTGCCCGAGACGACGGTCCCGTCGCGGTTCATTTCCATGTAGACCGTGACGGTCACGTTCGAGGCCTCGCTGCCCACGTCGACGACCCAGCATTCCTGCACGGCCAGCCGCAGCCCCTCGCGCTCGGCGCGCGTGAGAGGCGGGCCCGAGACGTCTGGCTCGGGGTTCGAGCCGGAATTGCCAAGCACCTCGGCCAGGGCGTCATCGACGGTTGTACCGGTTTCCGGTTCGGGGGTCGGCTCCGGTTCAGGCTCGGGTTCCGGTTCAGGCGCCTCGGCAGTCCGCGTCTCTTCCGGCTCCGGTTCGGGCGTGGGCTCCGGTTC
>CAYNKL010000269.1:0-4968 GCA_964397775.1 uncultured Rhodobacterales bacterium
TGTATGAAACCTGCCTCAATGACTGAACGCCGGCCTTGTGCCGGCGTTTTTTTTGTCCTCGGTGCGCTCTGTCACCTTTCCCTGAGCGGGCACGCGCGCCATGTTATGCTGCAGATGCAAACGGCGCTGAAGGAAGATCCCATGTCACTGCAAGGCAAGACCGCGGTTATCACAGGCTCCAATTCCGGTATCGGGCTCGGGGTCGCGCACGAACTGGCGCGCGCCGGGGCCGATGTGGTCATCAACTCCTTCACCGATAACGAGGAAGATCACAAGCTCGCTGACGAGATCGCCAAGGAACACGGCGTGAAGGTCCGCTACATCCAGGCGGACATGTCCAAGGCGGACGAATGCCGCGCCCTGATCGAGAAGGCCGGCGCCTGCGACATCCTCGTGAACAACGCGGGCATCCAGCACGTCGCACCGGTCGAAGAGTTCCCGGTCGAGAAATGGGACGCGATCATCGCGATCAACCTGAGCTCGGCTTTCCACTGCACGGCAGCCGCGCTGCCGATGATGCGCAAGGCGGGCTGGGGCAGGGTGGTCAACATCGCCTCGGCCCACGGCCTGACGGCATCGCCCTACAAGGCGGCCTACGTCGCGGCCAAGCACGGGGTCGTCGGCCTCACCAAGACCGTGGCGCTGGAAACCGCGCAGGAGCCGATCACCGCGAACGCGATCTGCCCCGGCTACGTGAAGACGCCGCTGGTCGAGGCGCAGATCCCCGACACCGCCAAGAAGTACGACATGTCCGAGGAAGAGGTGATCCAGAAAGTCATCCTCGACCGCCAGCCGTCGAAGGAATTCGCGACGGTCGAAGAGATCGGCGGCACGGCGGTCTTCCTCTGCTCGTCGGCGGCCAACCAGATCACCGGCACGACGATCAGCGTGGACGGCGGGTGGACGGCGCTCTGACACCGTCCCTGACGCATTCCAGAGAGGCCGCAGCATGGTGAAACGCATCAACCTTGCCCTCCAGGGCGGAGGCGCCCACGGCGCCTTCACCTGGGGGGTCCTGGACCGTATCCTCGAAGAGGACGAGATCGAGATCGCCGCGATTTCCGGCACCTCCGCCGGTGCCCTGAACGGGGCGGCGGTCAAGGCGGGCATCCTAGCCGACGGCAATGCCGGCGCGCGCGAGATGCTCGACTGGGTCTGGACGCAGGTCGCATCGCTGGACGACATGCGCATGCCGGCCTGGATGCAAGCCTGGCTGCCGTCGCCGGGGATCATCAGCAAGTCTCTCGAGTACTCCGTGCCCTACATGCTGACCGACACCGCATCGCGCATCGTGTCGCCCTACGCCTGGGGGCCGTTCTACAAGAACCCCCTGCAGCCCATCGTCGAGAAGCTCGATTTCGGGCGGGTCTGCGCGGACGCCGGGCCGCAGCTCTGCATCTGCGCGACGTCAGTGCGCGACGGCAAGATCCGGGTCTTCACGCGGCACAACATCTCGACCGAGGCGATCCTCGCGTCGGCCTGCCTGCCGACCATGTTCCAGGCGGTCGAAGTCGAGGACCCGGTGACGGGCGTGATGGAGGCCTTCTGGGACGGCGGCTACACCGGCAATCCGGCGCTTTTCCCGCTCTTCGACCGTGACCTTCCGGACGACGTCGTCATCATCAACATCAATCCGCTGCACAGGCAGGAGCTGCCGGTGACGCCCCCCGAGATCCAGAACCGGATCAACGAGATCAGCTTCAATTCCTCACTGCTACGGGAACTGCGGGCCATCGATTTCGTGCAGCGCCTGCTGGCTGAAGGCAAGGTGCCCGGAGGCGCGATGAAGCGCGTGCTTGTGCACATGATCTCCGACGACGGGCTCATGAACGACCTTTCCGTCGCGACAAAGCTTGTCGCGGTCCCTTCGGTCATTGCCGAGCTGAAGGCCGCCGGTCGCCGCGCGGCGGGAGACTTCCTGCGGCTGCACTACGACGACATCGGCGAACGCCAGAGCGTCGACCTGCGCAACATGTTCGGCTGACCGGCTCAGATCTGTCGGGATTCCAGCGCGGCCTTGGCATCCTTGCCGTTGGGATAGACAAGCCCGGCCGAGATCACCAGCTTGGCTGCGTCCTCGATGCTCATGTCGAGCTCGATCACGTCTTCCTTGGGAATGAAAAGCAGAAAGCCCGACGTGGGGTTCGGGGTCGTCGGCACGAAGACCGAGATCAGCCCCGCCATGTGCGAGGCCTTCTCGGCAATTTCGCCCTTGGCATCGGTCGAGATGAAGCCGATCGCCCAGATGCCCCGGCGCGGATATTCGACAAGGCATGCGGTCTCGAAGCTGCGCTCGCTCTGGGCAAAGACCGTCTCGGCGATCTGTTTGATGCCCGAGTAGATCGACCGCACGATCGGGGTCCGGTCCACGACGCCCTCGGCCGCGCGGATCAGCGAGCGCCCGATCAGCCCCTTGGCGATCCAGCCCACCATCAGCGTGAACAGCAGGAACACCACAACGCCGACGCCGCGGATGTTGATGTTGATCCAATCGCTCGACGTCGGATCGGTGTTGCCGATCCAGCGGTTGATCAGACCCTCGGGCTGATAGGCGTCCGGCACGAAAGGCAGGACAAAGCCATCCACGAAGCCGATCACCGACCAGAGGAGCCACACGGTCAGGCCCACGGGGGCGATGACCACAATCCCCGTCAGGAATGAGGCGCGAAGGCTGGAGAAAGCACCCGGGCCGCGTTTTTCGGGGTCGTTAGGGGTGGTCATCTCTTCTCTCGGGTCGTTCAGCGGGAAGCTAGGCAGTTTCTGCCGCCACTACAATGGCCCTCGCGCGGGATGGTTCACCGCCCCTCAGCCTTGCCCAAGGCCTGAGCAATACCGGCGGCAAGACGCGCGTTGTTCAGGACAAGCGCGATGTTGGCGGTCAGCGACCGGCCCTCGGTCAGCTCGTAGATCCGCTGCAGCAGGTAGGGCGTCAGATCCTTGCCGCTGATGCCATGCTCGGCGGCATCCGCGTTGGCGCGCTGGATGACCGGCATCATCACGTCGCGCGGGATCTCGGCCTCCGCCGGGATGGGGTTGGCCACGAGCTGTCCGCCGGGCAACCCGAGCGCACCGCGCGTGGCATGCGCTTTCGCAATCGCCTCGGCGCTGTCCATGCTGAGCGGCGCGCGCAGACCTGCGTCCCGCGACCAGAAGGCCGGCAGCGTCTGCTGACCGTAGGCGATGACCGGCACACCAAGCGTCTCGAGCACTTCGAGGGTCTTGGGCAGGTCGAGGATCGCCTTCGCACCAGCCGCGACGACGGTCACCGGTGTCTGAGCGAGCTCGTGCAGGTCGGCCGAGATGTCGAAGCTGCTTTCGGCGCCGCGGTGGACACCGCCGATACCGCCGGTGGCAAAGACCTCGATCCCGGCGAGATGCGCGCCGATCATCGTGGCGGCCACGGTCGTGGCGCCGGTTCCGCCGGTCGCCATGCAGGCCGCCATGTCGGCGCGGCTCAGCTTGGCGACGCGCTGTGCTTGCGCGAGTGTTTCGAGCTGCTCGGCTTCGAGGCCGACATGCAGCGTGCCCTCGATGACGGCGATGGTCGCCGGGACGGCACCGCAGTCGCGGATGGTCTGTTCGACCTCTCGCGCCATTTCGAGGTTCTTCGGCCAGGGCATGCCGTGGGTGATGATGGTGGACTCGAGCGCGACGAGGGGCAGCCCCTCGGACTTGGCCCGGGCCACTTCCCGGGAATACGTGGGGGTCATTCGGCGAGATCTCCGGAAACATGGGCGGCGGCGGCAGATAGCGCGCGGGCAAGTGCCGCGGGCCGGTCGGCGCCGTCGCGTTCGGCCGCGATATGCGCGGCCATGAAACTGTCGCCAGCGCCGGTGACGCGGGTGACAAGAACCTTTGGGGGCAGGGCGGTCAGAAGCCCGTCCGCCGTAGCATCGCAGCAAAGCTGCCCGCCGTTGGTGACGATGGCACGCGCCGCCCCGCGACCGATCAGGGCGCCGGCGGCGGTCTCGGCATCGTCGAACCGGTCCTGGCAGAGCAGGCCGGCTTCCTCGAGGTTGACGTAGAGCGTTCCGTGCCCGGCCCGCAGGAAAGGCAAAAGGCGCTCGGCCTTGCCGGGGCTTGCGGGCGCGATGCGCAGATCGGCCCCGGCAAAGGCCGGCGCATGCGCAATCTCCTCGAGCAGCGCCTCGGTCAGGTTGCCGTCGAGCGCGACAAGCCCGCGCCAGGGTTCGCCCTCGGTCCCGAGGGTGCCATCTTCGAGCGGACGCAGCACCTTGGCACCGGCGGCTTCGAGCGAATGGGCGTCGGCAATGGCCGCAACCAAGCCGTTCGCCCCCTCGATCGCCATGTAACGGTCCGTCGGAAGATCCTCGGATCTATAGAGAAATTCGGTCTGGATGCCGAGCGCCTCGCAGGTGGCGACAAGAGCGTCACCCTCGGCATCGCGTCCCACCGAGGACAAGAGCGCGGGCCGCAGCCCGAAGCGCGTCAGCGTGACGGCGATGTTCAGCGCCACGCCGCCCGGCAGACGCTCGATCCGGCCCGGCACGTCGGCACCGGGCTGCATGTGCAGCCGCGTACGCCCGATCACGTCCCACAGGACAGAACCGATGCAGAGAATGTCGGGACGGGTCGTCATGGCCGCCTTGTGACGCGGCACGCGAAAGGGCGCAAGAGCGGGCAGGGCACCAATGGGCTTTTCCCAGCGGCAACAGTCACTATGCTGCGCACGACGAGTCAAGGAGAGCCCAGATGAACGAGATGCCCAAGACCCAACCGGCGCTGAAAGCCAAGGATGCGCCCGACCTGGGGCGCTTCGACTGGGAGGATCCGTTCCGCCTGACCGACCAGCTCGACGAAGAAGAACGCATGATCGCAGAAAGCGCGCGCGCCTATGCCTCCGAGAACCTAGCGCCGCGTGTGATCGACGCCTACAAGGAGGAGAAGGTGGACCCGGAAGTCTTTGAGGAAATGGGAGAAATGGGCCTTCTGGGCGTCACTGTCCCG
>CAYNKL010000270.1:0-4886 GCA_964397775.1 uncultured Rhodobacterales bacterium
CACTGGATGTCGACCTCGGCAGAGGGCTCGGTGAAGGGGAAGTGCGAGGCGCGGAAGCGGGTCTTGATGCCCTCGATCTCGAAGAAGGCCGAAAAGAACTCTTCCAGCACCCACTTCAGGTTGGCCATGGAGATATCGCGGTCGATGGCCAGCCCCTCGACCTGGTGGAACATCGGCGTGTGCGTCTGGTCGTAATCGGCGCGATAGACCCGCCCCGGCGCGATCACGCGGATCGGCGCGCCCTGCTTTTCCATCGACCGGATCTGCACCGGCGAGGTGTGGGTGCGCAGCACGTGCGGCGGGCGGTTATCGCCCTCGGCACGGTTCATGTAGAAGGTGTCCATCTCGGCGCGCGCCGGGTGGTGGCCGGGGATGTTCAGCGCGTCGAAGTTGTACCAGTCGGTATCAATCTGCGGGCCTTCGGCCACGGCAAAGCCCATGTCGGCGAAGATCGCCGTCAGCTCGTCCATGACCTGGCTGATCGGGTGGATCGTGCCCAGCCTGCGGTTGCGCGCGGGCAGCGTCACGTCCAGCCACTCGCCCTTCAGCCGCTCGTCCAGCGCCGCGTCGGCCAGCGCCGCCTTGCGCGCGGTGAGCGCCGAGTTGATCTCGTCCTTCAGCGCATTCAGCGCGGGACCGGCTGTCTTGCGCTCCTCGGGCGTCATCTTGCCCAGCTCGCGCATCTTCAGGCTGACTTCGCCCTTCTTGCCCAGCGCGCCGACGCGCACCTCTTCCAGTGCCGCCTCGTCGGCCGCGTTCGCGATAAGATCAATGTACTTGGCGCGCAGATCGTCCATCCGGTCCTCCGCTGGGCAGTTGCGCAGTCCACTACCCTGCCCCCGCACGTGGTGCAAGACGCCCCCCTTGCAGCCCCGACGCCCCCCGCGCAGGATGCACCGCAAAACGGAGGACCGCCCCATGCTGCCCATCGACGCCGACCGCTTCCTCAGCGACCTGCACGCGCTGCGCGCCATCGGCGCCTCGGGCGTCGGCAAGGGCGTCGTCCGCCCCGCCTACACGCCCGACGACATCGCCGCCCGCGACTGGCTCTACCGGAAGTTCGAAGAAGCGGGGCTGACGCCCCATATCGACCATATGGGGTCGGTCTTCGGCCTGGCCGAAGGACCTTCGATCCTCATGGGCTCGCACAGCGACACCCAGCCCGAGGGCGGCTGGCTCGACGGGGCGCTCGGCGTCATCGCCGCGCTCGAAGTGGCCCGCGCCGCGAAAGAGGCCGGCGGCCCGGCCGTGTCGGTCGTCAGCTTCCAGGACGAGGAAGGCCGCTTCGGCGTCACCACCGGATCCTCGGTCTGGTGCGGCATGCAGGAGGCGGACCAAGCCGCCAAGCTCACCGACATCAACGGCACGACGCTGGAGGAGGCCCGCAGCGCCATGGCGGACCGGCTGGGCGACCCCGTCGATCCCTCGCGCTTCACCGCCTTCATCGAGATGCACATCGAACAGGGCCCGGTGCTCGACACCGAGGGCGAGACCGCCGGCGTGGTCGAGGCCATCGTCGGCATCCGCGACATGGAAATCGTCCTCGAAGGCGAACAGAACCACGCAGGCACCACCCCCATGCACCTGCGCCGCGACGCCTTCCAGGCGCTCTCGGACTTCAACACGCAGCTCAACGACCGCCTGCGCAACGTGGTGACGCCCCAGACCGTCTGGACCATCGGCCACGTCGCCCTGCACCCCGACGCGCATTCCGTCGTACCCGGCCGCGCGACCTTCTCCATGCAGTGGCGCGACGGCGAGAAGGACCGGCTCGACCGGATGGAGAGCATCATCCGCGAGACCGTTCAGGAGGTGGCCACCAGCCGCGGTCTCTCCGTGGTCTTCGGCCCCATGCTCGGCCTCGATCCCGTCGCCATGGACCCGGGCCTGCGCGAACCCCTCGCCAAGGCCGCCGAGGCCGAGGCCCCCGGCCGCTGGCGCCACATGCCCTCGGGCGCGCTGCACGATGCGTCGAACATGGCCCGCCTCATGCCGGCGGCCATGCTCTTCACCCCCTCCATCGGCGGGCTCAGCCACACCTTCTCCGAAGATACCGACGAAGCCGATCTCGTCGCCTGTCTGCGGGTTCTTGCCCGCGCCGTCGCCGACCTCGGATAGGCGGGAACGCCAGCCACGCCACCGGGGTTCTTTCGCCAAACGAAGCGGAGGAAGCCGCCATGGCAGAGCCGGAGACCACACCCGAACGCGCCCTCGGCGCACCCGAAACCCGCCCCGCGGCCCTCGCCGCGCTGCAGGACGCGCTGTCGCGCTCCATCGATGCGCAGGCCGCCTATGACGTGATGGTCGACCATGCCGCCCCGGACTGCCGCCCGCTGGCGCAGAAATTCCGTGCCACCCATGCCGAACACGCCCAGCGGCTCGGCGCCATGGTCACTGCCTACGGCGGCACGCCGCACACCGAGGCGGGCCTCATGGCCACGCTCAACCAAGCGCTGCTCTCGCTGCGCGCCCTCTTCGACGAGATCGGCGAGGATGCCCTCGACAGCGTGCCCGAGGCCGAGGACCGCGTGATCCGCTCTCTGGACGAGGCGATGACCGACGTCCCCGAGGCCCGCGACCGCGCGGAGCTCGCCCAGATGCGCGGCGAACTCGAAACCCTGCTGGCCGAGGCTGATACCCCTGCCGCATAAGCCATGCAGGGCTTGCAAGCGGGTCCGATCCTCTCTATAGGGGCGCCTTCAAACCGCGCGGCCGGCCCAGAGGGTATGCCGAGTCGCGCGCGGAAGAAGGAGACCGAAATGCCCAAGATGAAGACCAAGTCGAGCGCCAAAAAGCGCTTCAAGGTCAGCGCGAGCGGGAAAGTCATCTCCGCTCAGGCCGGCAAACAGCACGGCATGATCAAGCGCACCAACCAGTACACCACGCGCGACCGCAGAAACCGCAAGCGCAATTTCCGCGCGCTGTGGATCCAGCGGATCAACGCAGCCGTGCGCGCGCATGATGAGACGCTCACCTATTCCCGCTTCATCAACGGCCTGACGCTGGCCGGCATCGAAGTGGACCGCAAGGTGCTGGCCGATCTCGCCGTGCACGAACCGGCAGCCTTCAACGCCATCGTCGACCAGGCGAAGGGCGCGCTGCCCGCGTAAGACACCAGCCGGTGTCCAGGAATTTCGAAAGCCGCCCCTCGGGGCGGCTTTCTTCGTTTTAAACTAGGCACCGGGGCTCAGGCCGTGGCGGCGCTCAGCCCCTGATCGAGATCGGCGATGATGTCCTGCACGTCCTCGATCCCGATGGAGATCCGCACGAGGTTCGGCGCAGCGCCCGCCTTGACCTGCTGGTCCTCCTCGAGCTGCCGGTGCGTTGTCGAGGCCGGGTGGATGATCAGGCTGCGCGTATCCCCGAGGTTTGCCACGTGGCTGAAGAGCTTCAGGCTCTCGACCAGCTTCACGCAGGCGTCGTAGCCGCCCTTCACGCCAACGGTGAACAGCGCGCCTGCGCCCTTAGGCACGATCCGCTCGGCGCGCTCACGGTAGGGCGACGAAGGCAAACCGGCATAGGTCACGCTGTCGATGCGCGCGTCCTTCTCCAGCCACTCGGCCACCACGCGGGCGTTCTTCACGTGCCGCTCCATCCGCAGGCCCAGCGTCTCGATCCCCATCAGCGTGTAGTGCGCCCCCTGCGGGTTCATCGTCATGCCCAGATCGCGCAGCCCGATGGCGATGGAATGGAAGGTAAAGGCCATCGGCCCCAGCCCCGCGAAGGTCAGCCCGTGGTAGGCCGGCTCGGGCTGAGACAGCGACGGGAACTTGTCCGAGGCCGACCAGTCGAACTTGCCCGAATCCACAACGACACCGCCCGTGACCGTGCCGTTGCCGGTCATGTACTTGGTCGCCGAATGCACCACCAGCGTCGCGCCGTGGTCGATTGGCCGGCAGAGCCAGGGCGTCGCCGTGGTGTTGTCCACGATCAGCGGTATGCCCGCCCGATCCGCGATGGCCGCCATGGCGTCGAGGTCGGTCACGTAGCCGCCGGGGTTGGCGATGGTCTCGCAGAACAGCGCCCGGGTGTTCTCGTCGATGGCCGCTTCGACCGCGTCGAGGTCATCCGTGTCGACGAACTTCGCCTCCCAGCCGAAGCGCCGGATCGTGTGGCTGAACTGCGTGATCGTCCCGCCGTAGAGCCGCGAAGACGACACCACGTTGCAGCCCGGCCCCATCAGCGGGAACAGCGCCATGATCTGCGCCGCGTGTCCCGAGGAACAGGCGATGCCGCCCGCCGCGCCCTCGAGCGCCGCCACCCGGTTGGCCAGCGCCGCCACGGTGGGGTTCGTCAGCCGCGAGTAGATGAACCCCACTTCCTCGAGGTTGAACAGCCGCGCCGCGTGGTCGGCATCGCGGAAGACGTAGGACGTCGTCTGGTAGATCGGCACCTGCCGCGCGCCGGTGGCCGGATCCGGATCGGCGCCCGCATGGACGGCGAGCGTGTCAAAGCCCAGGTCTGTGTCACTCATGTTCATTGCCTCCCGTTTTATCTGGGCGGCACGGTAGGCGAGCGGCAGCTCAAGGGGAAGGCGTCATGGGGACCCGCCCGCGATCACGCGGCCCGGTCCTGGCGCGCAGGCGCTTCATCCGGCAGGCGGAACTGCTGCACAAGCTGCGACAGCCCGCGCGCCTCCTGGTTGAGCGCCATACAGGCGGCCGTGGTCTCTTCGAACATGGCGACGTTCTGCTGCTGGGTCTTGTCGAGGTGATCGACGGCCGTATTGATCTCTCCAAGCCCGCTGGCCTGCTCCGACGCGGATCCTGCGATCCCGCTCACGTGGCCCGAGATGTCGCCGATGGCCTGCACGATCGCCTGCAGCGCCTCGCCTGCCCGCCCGACCAGCTCCACCCCATGGCGTACCTGCGTGTCGGAACTGGAAA
>CAYNKL010000271.1:0-4883 GCA_964397775.1 uncultured Rhodobacterales bacterium
TGCACTGATCTCGGGAGAAAACGGAGGAGACCCTGATGAGATCGACTATGGTGGCTGCGGCTGTGTTTGCCGTTGGCCTGGGCACTGACGCTCTATGGGCGTCCGAACCGGACGTGGCGGCCGGCGAAGAGATCTACCAAGATGTCTGCCGGTCCTGCCACGGCCCGAAGGCGCAGGGGTTGGCGAGCTATCCCGAGCTTGCCGACAAGGATGAAGAATACCTGACCGACCGCCTCGAGACGTATCGCGACGGCGAAAAAATCGGCCCGAACTCGATGCTTATGATCCCACACGCACAGGATCTGGCCGACGAGGACATTGCCAACATCGCAGCCTACATCACCACCACTTTCGGTGACTGATCGATACCGAAAGCAACGTCGGGTTGAATACTGACCAAAGATAGCTACCGTCAAAATGTTGACCGAAGGCAGGAGGAGGGCCGGCCTTCGGAGACGCAACTAGAATTCTGGGAGGAAATCATGAAAGCGAACGCGAGAAACGCACTTTACGGACTAGTGATACCGCTGGCCGCGGGTGCGTCGATGACCGCGACAAGTGCGATTGCACAGTCGGGTATGAACACGACGAGCCTGCAGCACGAGGTCGTTCTTGATGATCTCGACGGGCCTTGGGACATGTCGTTCCTCGATGATGGTACGATGTTCTTTACCGAAAAGTGCAACGGGCTCTCAGTCCGCATGCCAGACGGCACGGTCAACGCCCTGCTCGGCATGCCAGAAGCCGAAGGCTATCCGAGCACGGCTGATGACCTGTTCTGCGAAGGACAGGGCGGCATGCAGGGCGTAGCCGTCGATCCCGATTTTTCGGAGAACCGCCGGATCTACGTATATTCGACATCGAACATGTCCGATCCGCACACCAACCGTCTCATGCGGTTCGTCGTCAATGAGGACTTCACGCAGGTCTCCGACCGGACCGACATCGTGGATGACGTGCCCTACAAGATGGAAGCCTCCGACCACCCCTTCGGCGGCCCCGGTGCGCACAATGGCGGCCGTGTCCGCTTCGGACCGGACGGCGCCCTCTGGCTGACCACCGGTGACAACCACAATGAGGACATTCCGCAGAGCCCCACAATGATGGGATCCAAGGTCCTTCGCATGGACACGGACGGGAATGCCCACCCCGACAACACGCCTCCGGAGGGCTTCGATCCGCGGACCTACACCTATGGCCATCGAAACGTCCAAGGCATCGCCTTCCATCCCGAGACCGGGACAGCGATCACCGCGGAGCACGGCCCCTGGCACTCCGACGAAATCACGGTGCTCCAGAACGGCGGCAACGGCTGCTGGGATCCCCGCTCGAACATGGCCGGTCGCGAGGACTGCCCGGACGACTATTGCGGGTACATGCCGAACCAGAACGAGGGCATGAACCGCTACGAGCGTGCGGCCTTCATGCCGATGACCGACTTCGAGACCTATCCCGACGCAATGCCCCCGGTGTGGAGCAACAATGGCTGGTCTCAGGGGACCTCGTCCGCGGCCTTCCTCGAGGGGGACGCGTGGGGCGACTGGAACGGCGCAATGGTTGTCGGGATCATGGGGATCGGCTTCGGCGGAACACCCATCGGTCAGCGGATCGACGTCATCGAGTTCGACGAAGACGGGACCGAGGTCGTCGATGTCACGGAGATGACCCTGCCGATGGACTCCGGGCGGTTCCGCTCCCTGGTGCTCGGCCCCGACGGCAGCCTCTACGCGGCCGTGGATGAAGGGATGATCCACAAGCTCACACCAGCCGACGCGTCGAACCAGTGAGAGAGCTCGGGTGCGCCGCCTGGCGCACCCGTCACGCCGCGCCTTCCCTGTCAGCAAAAGCAGCTCGGCGTTCAGAGCACACCTCAGGCGGCCTGCAGGGCCATCTGGCGACCTCTCGATCGAGGCGGCCCCCGTCCACCTCCGGAAAGCGCCTCGGCCCCGCGCACGCTTTTGACGCGCTCGTCCCGACCGGCCCCCGGGTCGTGTGGTTTCTTCCGATCTCGCTTCATGCTTTCTCCCGCTCCTCGGACCATGGGCCTCGGACCAAGGCACCGACGGCTTTCGCAGCGATTTCCTCGGCGGACCCAGAGGACGACGGTCACGCGCCAACTCACTGGACATGCAGTCGCGATACCATCTGGTGAAGAACGACCGCGACCACAGGGGAAGATTCCCCCGGGCTGTTCCGATCATCCTGACGGCGAGCTTCCGCGACGTCCGAATTCGCGCGGCAGCTTTGCAGAGGGTCGATAGGAGACGCCACAGCCTTGCTGATGGACCAAGGCTCCGGCCAGCCTGAGCATGTCATGGGTCATCAGGCGCATCACACCTCATTGCCGTCCCGGAACGGTTGGACGTGACACCAGCATTCGAAGACGGCGATTTCGGCAGGATGTGGGATCCTTTGGCGAAGACGTCATCCGGCGGCTTCTGGCCCAAGACCCCCGTTGGCGCCGGTTGCACAATCGCCGGGCGACGACTATTTTAAAAGCATCCTGCAACCGGAGACGCCGTTCCCATGGACCTGAACCTCGCCGCATCCACCCATTCGATTTCGCTGCGAGAAGTCCTGTTCCATGCCTGCATCCGTTTCCCTGACCGACCTGTCCTGGTCCACGCCTGACGGCGCGCCCCTCTTTACCAACCTCAACCTGACATTCGGCCCCGAACGCACCGGCATCGTCGGGCGCAATGGCAGTGGCAAAAGCACTCTCCTGCGCCTGATGTCCGGAGATCTGCATCCTGCTGCGGGAACGGTGCGCGTGGCCGGCTCCGTCGCGAGGATGCGGCAGGAGTCGATGGAACAGCCAGACGACACCATCGCCGACCTCTTCGGCGTGAGGCGTGCGCTCGATCTGCTGGACCGGGCGGAGGCGGGGCTTGCAGATGCCGATGAGCTGTCGGACGCGGATTGGACGCTGCCCGCACGAATGGAAGGGGCGCTCTTGCGCTGCGGCCTGTCGCTCTCGCCGCAGACCCCTCTCGCGACTCTCTCCGGCGGTCAGCGCAGCCGTGTCGCCCTTGCCGCCCTGATGCTTGCCGCGCCGGATTTCCTGTTGCTCGACGAACCGACGAACAACCTCGACCGCGCCGGTCGCAGGGCGGTGATCGACCTCTTACGGGGCTGGACAGGGGGTGCGATCATTGCCAGCCACGATCGTGAGCTTCTGGAAGAGATGGACGCCATTGTCGAACTCTCCGCCCTTGGCGCGGCCCGGTATGGCGGCAGCTACAGCGATTTCCGGCAGCGCAAGGGCATCGAGTTGGAGGCGGCAGCGCGTGACCTCGCACACGCCGAGAAAACCCGCTCCGACGCGGCCCGTCGCGCGCAGCAGGCGAGCGAACGAAAGGCCCGCAAGGACAGCGCCGGGCACCGCGCGCGATCAAGAGGCGATCAGCCGAAGATCCTGATGGACGCCGCGAAGGGGCGGGCCGAGGCGTCGGGCGGTGCGGGGGCGCGCCTGCGCGATGCCCGGCGCGAGGCGGCAGAGCAAGCCCTGTCGGCCGCCCGCGACAAGATCGAAATCCTGCAACCCTTGCGCATGGACATCCCTTCGACAGGTCTAGTGCTCGGCAAAACGGTGCTGCGGGCAGAGCGGGCGACCGGCGGCCATGATCCTGATCATCCTGTGATCCGCGACCTGTCGCTGACCCTGACCGGCCCAGAGCGCGTGGTCCTAGCCGGACCGAATGGCAGCGGGAAAACGACGCTTCTGAAGATCATCACCGGACAGATCGTACCGCAAACTGGCCTGGTCGAGCTTTCGGTCCCATTCGCCCTGCTGGATCAGCATGTTGATATTCTGGACCCGGCGCGATCCCTGCGCGACAATTTCCGGTCTCTGAATCCCGCGGCGGACCCCCATACCGCGCAGGCGGCCCTGGCCAGGTTCGGGTTCCGCGCGGCGGAGGCCTTGCGTCCCGCGGGAGAGCTGAGCGGGGGCGAGCGTCTGCGCGCGGGCCTGGCCTGCGCCCTCGGGGCCACCCCGCCACCGCCGTTGCTGGTCTTGGACGAGCCGACCAATCACCTCGATCTCGATGGGATCGCCGCACTCGAGGCTGCGTTGGCGAGCTATGATGGCGCCGTTTTGGCGGTCAGCCACGACACGGCCTTTCTGGACTCCCTCGCACCGGACAGGACGGTTGATCTTGGGGCATGACCGCTTGGGTCACGATGCCGCCGCTCGTGAGCGCCGCGGCAAAGCTCCGCAACGCGCCCTTGCGACCGAATTCCTACATCGCGGCGCATGTGGACCGCTTCCAGGATCTCGAGCGACCGACATGGATCTTATGTCCGTCTGATCGTAATCAGTGCGCGACGTCGGCGCGGATGGTCAGCAAGGCGTCACTCACCGCATCGCCCCGCCCCTCTGGCACCCAAGGGCCGACATCGTCGAGACAGACGGTATCGCGCAGGTGCCGGACAAGGATGCGCCGTCCGTCAATGATGTCTCTCATTCCGGCCATCGTGAGCCCGGTATCGCGCCTGCGCCACCACCCGCCGCGCGCGGCGATCGATCCAACCTTCCCACCGCGGCCCAAACACGCTATCCGGCCTCACAGTCAATCCCGGAGCCCCTCCCATGCCCAAGACCTGGACCGCCTTCACCAAGCTTCCCGCCAAGGACCCTGCCGAGGCGCTCGGCGAGGCGATGGAAGAGCTCGAGCCCGCGCCCTCCGGCATCGGCGTGTTCGAGATCGAGGACGGCAGCGGCACCTGGGAGGTGGGCGGCTACTTCACCGAAACGCCCGACGATATCGAGCTGGCGCTGCTGGCGGCCGCCTTCGGCGCGCAGGACTTCGTGATCTCCGAGGTTCCGGATCAGGACTGGGTCGACAAGGTGCGCCGCGAGTTTACACCGGTCGAGGCCGGGC
>CAYNKL010000272.1:0-4866 GCA_964397775.1 uncultured Rhodobacterales bacterium
ATGGCCGAGAAGGAAAGCGCGGCGGGCGTGCCCTGCGGCTCGGCATTGCGTCCGAGGCCGGGCGAGGTCTTCTCGGTGTACTTTTCGCAAGCGGCGAGAAGGCTTGCGGCGGCGCAAAGCGCGAGGAGGGGTTTTGAACTCATATCAGATGTCTCCAGAAATCGGGATTGGCGCGCCAATCGGCGGGTACACGGGCCTCGCCGGTTGCACCGCCGCCAAGGATGGGGAGGAGGTCGCCCAAGGCGGAGAGGTCCGCATCGACGAAGACGCTGTCGCCGGCCGAGCGGACAAGCGCGATGCGCTGGCCGATTGTGGGCTGGACGAGAAGGGCCGCCTCCTTGGCGTTCACGCGAAGAAAGTCGTAATCCGAGACCGTAGCGCGATCGTTCGGGAAGAGGATCTGGGTCGGCACCGTCTCGACGATGGTCTTGCCAACGCGGCTGTCCCGGAGCTGGCTCGGGTACTGCGTCATCATGATCACGACACAGTTCATCTTGCGTAGCGTCACCAGCCAGTTCTCCAGCCGCGCCCCGAAATACGGATCGTCCAGGAGTTTCCAGGCTTCGTCGAGCACGATGATCGTGGGGCGGCGATCCTCGACCACGCGTTCGATCTGACGGAAGATGTAGGAGAGCACCGCCATGCGCTCGGTGGTCATGTCGAGGATTTCGGTCATGTCGAAGCCGATAATGTCGGAGGCCAGTTCAAGCCCGGCACCCTGTTCCGGATCATGGAAGACCCATCCGTAGCGGCCGCCCGGGGCCCATTCGGCGACGCGGGACTGTAGCTCGCCATCGTCATCGAGCGACTGAAACAGGGTCTCGAAACTCGCGAAGCGCCGGAGCGAGCCCTCGGCATGGGCATTTTGCGAGACCGCGCTTTGGATGTGTCGTGACTGCTCGCCCGTGAGGGTTCCATTGCGTGTGAGAAGTGTCGCAAGCCAATCCGAGAGCCAGGCGCGGCCACGTTCGTCGATTTCGGTATCGAGGGGATTCAAGCCCGAGGGCACCCCGGCGCGGATTTCGTTGTAACGGCCACCAAGGGCGCGGACAGCCATCTCGAGGCCCCGATCCTTGTCGAAGAAGAAAAGCCGTGCGCCGACCCGCTGCGCCTGCGCTGCGAGAAAGGCGGTGGTCAGCGTCTTGCCGGTGCCGGTGCGCCCTAGAACCAGCGTATGGCCAACGGTCGGTTCCTTGCTTGGGGCTCCCGCCTCGTGGAAATTGAAGCGATAGCCCGAGGTGCTGACCGTGGGCAGGACCGAAATGGTCTGACCCCAAGGTGATTGGTCCGGACCACGCCCTTCGACGCTGCCATGGAGGGCCGCGAAGTCGGCGAAGTTGATCGAGGAAATCGGCGTCTTGCGGGCGCGGTAGCCGAAGTTACCTGGCGACTGCGCGAAGTAAGTGGCTTTGAGCGCCATGTTCTCGCGCACGATGACGGACATGATCTCCTGGCCCACGCGCTTGATCTGGGCGGCGGCGCGTTCGAGCGTGTCACGATCCGGGGCATAGACCGCGATCGAGAGGTGATGATCGCCAAACGCGATGCGTCCTGCCTCCTGATCGTCTGCTGCCTGGCCGAGTTGTTCGCGCAGGGAGACGGCGGCATCGTCGGAAGCCTGCATCTGGCGGATGATCCGCTGGATGCGTTCGGCCATGATGTTGTTCGGGATCGGGCTGAAGGAGTTCGTCAGGACAATGTCGAGCGGCAGGTCGAGCGCGTCGAGCAGCGTGACATCCGTGAGCGCCGGGTAGGTCTTCATCGAAAAGAGCGCGCCGTATTTGACCCGCCCAGTCACGGCGTCGTTCAGGGTGACGACGTCGCCGTCGAAGGTCGCGCGGCAATTGCTCAAAGTATGTGAAAGAGGCAGAGCGTTTTGTCCGAAGGCGATGGGGGAGAAGCTGCCTGCGTTCAGCGTGTTGAGATAGCCAAGCCATTCGCCGCCCGTGCGGGTCAGTCGGACCGGGTTGGCCGAGGCAAGCGCCACCTCGAAGAAGCCCATGACCTCGTTCAGCTCCTGCATACGTGTCGCGCGGTCCTTGACCCAGGCCTTGCGGGCCAGCGCGCGCAAGAGCGGAATGCGGGCCGAGATGTCGGGGCGCCGGATGACGCTGAGATAGAGTTGGCGCTTGGCCGGGCGCAGGTCTTTGACGTGGGCCTGCCAGCGCGCGTCGATCGCGGCGGCGAAGCTGTATTCCTCGATGGGGCGCATTCCGAGATCCTGCGGCACGGAGATCCGGTGGATGTAGAAACCGAAGGCGTTGCCGGTCTGGGCGACGATGGCCGCGACCGCGCGTTTGAGCGCGTCGAGCCGGGCGTCCTCAGTTGTCATCGGGTTCAGACCATCAAGGCGCAGGGTCGCCAAGAGGTCGCCCTCGCGGAGGACCATCACATCGTCATCGGCGAGGGCAAAGTACGGCAGGTGTTCCGCGAGATAACTCTCCCGCGCGAACTCCCTGCCGCCCGCTTGATGCAGGGCTGATCCGTGAGTGGAAAGAGTGCCCGCATCAAGCGCCAAAGCTGTCGCCTCCATGCAGGGCCCGGTTCTTTGTCGGACGCACCGAGCCGAAGGAAACGCGCAGGACCTCGAAGAAATGCGGCTCGCGGTCGGCGACGAACCAGAGGATCGGATAGGCGACGAGGCCAATCAGGAAGAAGACCATGGACTTGGTCCAGATGAACGGCAGAACGACCCCGGTCGCCAGCACCACGAGGTATCCGACAGGGAGACCCAGATACTTGGGCGGACGGGCGAGGCCCAGAAAAAGGGGGGATCGTTCTGCCACTGCTCTATTCGGTTCTCAGGAGAAGCCGTCGACGATGGTGCCGGCCGAGAAGATCAGCACGATCCCGATGATGACCGAGGCGAACCAACCCCAGTTCAGCCGTCCCATCATGCACATGAAGCCGGTGCCGATGACCGCGAGGGTGGCGACCGCGATCCCGATCGGACCGGTCAGCGCGGCCTCGACAGTTTCCAGCATGGTCTGGATCGGCGACAAGTCTTGCGCGAGAGCGGGCGTTGCGAAAGCCGCCAGGGTTGTGGCGATGGGCAAGAGGCGGCTGAGGCTATGTCTGAGCATGCGAAGTTCCCATGTTTTACTGAAGATCGATGAGGACGGGCGCGCGGGCTGGGGCCCGATCTGCGATGCGGATGTCCGGCGCGGAAACGGGCGTGCCCGACAGCCGGGACCGGATCTGATGGATGCGCGCGATGTAGTCGCGGGTCTCGATGAAAGGCGGGATGCCGGAATACTCGACCACGCGGTGCGGCCCGGCGTTGTAGGCTGCGAGCGCCAGGTTGATGTCCTTGAACGTGGCGAGCTGGGCGAGGAGATAGCGTGCGGCGCCGTCGAGGTTCTGAGAGGGATCGCGCGGATCGACGCCGAGCGCACGGGCAGTATCCGGCATCAGCTGGCCAAGACCGTAGGCACTCTTGGGGCTGACGGCAGTCGGATTGTAGCTGCTTTCGGCCTCGACCAAGGCCTGGAGAAGGACCAGCCAGTCGTCCTCATCGAGACCGACGTGCCGCAGGGCACGGTTCCCCTGGTGCCGGTCAGCAGTCGTGCGGATCAGGGAGAGGATGTCGTCGCGTCCGGACGGCGGTGTGGCATCCAGCGAGGCGAGAACCTCTCCGGTCTCAGTGCTATCATCCAGCCCTGCCCAGGCAGGTCGTTCGCCATGAAAGGTCCAGCCTGAGGTCCGTGCCGTGCCGTCGCGACCGAAGGCGATGACGTCAGCCGCGCTCCTCGAGGGTGATGCTGTAATCAGGACCAAAGCGCAGATCGCGCCCGTCACCGAACTCGAGATGATGTTTGAAGAGGCCCGGCCATATGTTGAAATACCGCGGCTCTGGCCCGTGCGGGGTGATCCGGGTCGAGACCAGAATGGCTTCCGGCTCGCCCTCGCGCAGGTAGATGCACTGGTAGCGCGGCTTGCCATCGTCCGTGAACCCCACGAGTTCATACCGGCAGCGGAACGCGATGCCCTTTTCGGACAGGTCTTTGACACCGTCGATGGTGATCAGGATCTGGTTGCGCGCTATCGGCATGTTCGGACTCTCCCCACGAGAGCCCTTCTACTTCACGACACTAAGGCCATAAAGTCATATGGAGTCAATACGACATATTGCAGCAAAATACATATTGCACGATAGTTGCCGCAACTTTTGCGGGAGAGCGACATGAAACGACAGGCGATGGCAGCTGCAATGGGAGTGATGGCGGTGTTCGGAGCCCCTAAGAAGGCGCAGGCCTATGACATCGATTGCGCCATCATGCTCTGTATGGCGGGCGGTTTCCCCCCGAGCGCGGTCTGCGCGCGCGCCTATCGCACCATGATCCACCGCATCACGCCCTGGCCGAGCCTGCCGCCCTTCGGGGTCTGCACGTTCGCCCATGTGCCGGTCGAGCTGGGCGGGCCCGGCGGAGAGGGCGAGCTCGACACCAACCTGCCGGAATACGAATGGCTGAACCGCACTCATGTGATCTGGTTCACCGGGCGCTCCTACGAGCCGCGCGACGAGCCGCGTCAGTGGGATTGGTCGATCCGCTCCTGCGATCGCGAGAACCGGACCTGCCGCTACATCCAGCGGGTCTACGGATCCCACACGCCCTGGCCCGCGACATTCGTCTCGGAAAGCGGGCAGGAGATCGCCTATCCGAGTGGTGGTGGCCGTTGGCACTTCTATTCTCGCAGCATCATGGTCGAGTACGGCGACTTCGAGGGCAACATGGGCCACTCGGAGTGGTTTTCCTACTGATCCGAACGGTCCGATGCCACCAGGGAAATTGAGCGAAGCTCGGCAAGATCTGCATCAAAGCGTTCCGGATCAACATGCCAGCGGCGGCTCACCGAGCCATCATT
>CAYNKL010000273.1:0-4818 GCA_964397775.1 uncultured Rhodobacterales bacterium
CCGAAATTACCCGCCTCGGACGCGGGCAGGTGGCAAGCCAACGCCTGTGGCAACCCGATGCCGAGGTCCGCCCGGCCCGGTCCCGGATCATCCGCACACTTGCAGGGCGTGTCGGGCGTCCCCGGTCGGTCATCCCGAACCAGTCCGGTTGCAAACGGACCGGTTTCCGCGTTCACTGCGCGCCAAACCGACAACGAAGACAAGATAGGGAGACTGCCATGACCATGACCCGCATCATCGCGGCGACGCTTGCCATGTCCGGCACCGCCGCCTACGCCGATTGCGACACCATCACCTTCTCCGACGTGGGCTGGACCGACATCACGGCCACCACCGCCGCCACCACCAAGGTGCTCGACGCCTTGGGCTACGACACCGAGATCGAGGTGCTTTCCGTCCCCGTCACCTACCGCGCCATGGCCGATGGCGACGTCGACGTCTTCCTCGGCAACTGGATGCCCACGATGGAGGCCGACATCGCGCCTTATCGCGAGGATGGCAGCGTCGACACCGTGCGCGCCAACCTTGAAGGGGCCAAGTACACGCTGGCCACCAATGCCGCGGGCGCAGAGACCGGTCTCGCCGATTTCTCGGACATCGCCGACCACGCCGACGCGCTGGACGAGACCATCTACGGCATCGAGCCGGGCAACGACGGCAACCGCCTGATCATCGACATGATCGAGGCCGACGCCTTCGGTCTTTCGGACTTCGGCATCCGCGAAAGCTCCGAGCAGGGCATGCTGGCCCAGGTCGGCCGCGCGTCCGAGCGGGACGAGCCCATCGTCTTCCTTGCCTGGGAACCGCACCCGATGAACGCCAACTACGACCTCACCTACTTGACGGGCGGTGACGAGTGGTTCGGCCCCAACCTCGGCGGTGCCACGGTCTACACCAACACCTCCGCGGGCTTCGTCGACGAATGCCCGAACGTCGGCACCCTGCTGCAGAACCTCGAGTTCTCGCTCGAGATGGAAAACCAGATCATGGCCTCCATCCTCGACGACGGCATGGACCCCGATGCGGCGGCGACCGCCTGGCTCTCCGAGAACACCGGCGTCCTCGATGGCTCGCTCGACGGCGTGACCACCAAGGACGGTGGCGACGCGAAAGAGGCCGTCATGGGCGCGCTAGAGTAAGGTCTTCAGGGCGGGGCGCGGGGAACTCCTGCGCCCCGTTCCGTCCTTCTCCAGGCGACACCCGATCGGGGACATTCCTAAGAGTTGCTGAATCCGTCCCTTTAACCCATTGATTTTTCATGCCGCGAAAGATGTCCCGGCCCGGGACATCCCGTGCGGCCCTGCAAGGGACCGGCCCCGATGCTCAACTGGCTGACCGAATACAAGCTCCCCGTGGGCGACGTGGCCGAGGCCGTCTTCGACTGGTTGCAGGCCAACGGCGGCTGGTTCTTCGACGGGCTGGCGCTCGCCATGGAATGGCTGATCGACAAGATCCTCTTCCTCTTCCAGGCGCCGCATCCCTTCGTCGTCATCGCCGTCCTCGCCGCCGCTGCCTGGGCGCTGCACCGCAGCTGGAAGGTGCCCGCCCTCGTCGCCGCGGGCTTCCTCTTCGTCCTCAACCAGGGCTACTGGGAGGAAACCTCCGAAAGCCTCACGCTGGTCCTCTCGGCCTGCGTGGTCTGCATGGGGGTGGGGGTCCCCATCGGCATCGCCGCCGCCCACCGCCCGGCCCTCTACCGCTGGCTGAGGCCAGTGCTGGACCTGATGCAGACCCTTCCCACATTCGTCTACCTCATCCCCGCCATTGTCTTCTTCGGCATCGGCATGGTCCCGGGCCTGATCGCCACGGTCATCTTCGTCGTGCCCGCCCCGATCCGCCTGACCCACCTCGGCATCTCCTCGACACCGACCTCGCTGATCGAGGCGGCTGACGCCTTCGGCGCGACCCCCTCGCAGAAGCTCTGGAAGGTCGAGCTCCCCTCGGCCCTGCCGCAGATCATGGCGGGCCTGAACCAGACCATCATGCTTTCGCTCTCGATGGTCGTCATCGCCGCCCTCGTCGGCGCCGACGGCCTCGGCGTGCCCGTGGTCCGCGCCCTCAACCGCGTCGACACCGGCCTCGGCTTCGAGGCGGGCCTGATCATCGTCGTCGTCGCCATCCTTCTCGACCGCGCCCTGAGGATCGAAAAATGAGTGCCGTCACCTTCGACAACGTCTCGATCATGTTCGGTGACGCGCCGGAAAAGGCCCTGCCGCTCGCTGACAAGGGACAGACCCGCCCCGAGATCCAGGAGGCCACCGACCAGGTCCTCGGCGTCCATGACGCCAGCCTCGAGGTTCAGGAGGGCGAGACGCTGGTCCTCATGGGTCTCTCCGGCTCGGGCAAGTCGACGCTGCTGCGGGCGGTGAACGGCCTCAACCCGGTTGTCCGCGGTCGGGTGCTGGTCAAGGACGGCGAGGAGCAGGTGGACGTCACCTCCTGTTCGGCCGGCCGCCTGCGCAGGCTCCGCCAGAACCGCGTTGCCATGGTCTTCCAGCAGTTCGGTCTGCTGCCCTGGCGGACGGTCTCGGAAAACGTGGGCTTCGGGCTGGAGCTTGCGGGTGCGAAGGATCGAAAAGACCGCGTCGCCCGGCAGCTCAGCCTCGTGGGGCTCGACGGCTGGGGCGACCGCAAGGTGGGCGAGCTTTCGGGCGGCATGCAGCAGCGCGTGGGCCTTGCCCGCGCCTTTGCAACGGACGCACCGATCCTGCTCATGGACGAGCCCTTCAGCGCGCTCGACCCGCTGATCCGGACCCGGCTTCAGGACGAGTTGATCCAGCTTCAGGATGAACTGAAACGGACCATCATCTTCGTCAGCCACGACCTCGACGAGGCCTTCAAGATCGGGGCCCGGATCGCGATCATGGAGGGCGGCAGGATCGTGCAGTGCGGCACCCCGCGCCAGATCTTCTCGAACCCGGCCTCGGACTACGTGGCGGACTTCGTGGCCAACATGAACCCGCTTGGTGTGCTGACCGCGCGCGATGTCCTGGAACCGGGCGAGGGCGAGCGGGAGATCGCGGCCGAGACGCCGATCCGGGAGGTGATGCCACTCCTGCGCGAGGGGCCGCTGAGCGTCACCGAGGGGGGCAGCCACCTCGGGCGGGTGACGGCGCAGAGCGTGGTGGACAGGCTTTCGGCCTGAGCTTCTTCTTGGCGGAAATACTCCGGGGGTGAACCGGCCCGCAGGGGCGGGAGGGGGCAGCGCCCCCTTCGATTTTCCCGCAGGGAAAATTGCCCCCGGAGGGTGTCCCGGGCCGGGACATTCGTACACCCCAGTAAAATCAATGGCTTAATAACTCTGCTTAACCAGATCTTAGGAATGTCCCGCGGGCTGGGCCCGTGAGACGCGCTGCGCAGGGACCTCGTGCAAGGAGGCACCAAGGGTGCTCTTGGCACCGCCGCAAAGGCGCCTATGCTGCGCGCGCAAACGAACAGGGAGTGCGACGATGCAGATGCGGAAACTGGGCTGGACCGACCTTCAGGTCTCGGAGCTGTGCCTGGGCACGATGACCTATGGCAACCAGACCCCGCCCGAGGACGCCCACGCCCAGATCGAGATGGCGCAGGCGGCGGGCATCAATTTCATGGATGCGGCCGAGATGTACCCGGTGAATCCGGTGCGCAAGGAAACCATCGGCCTGACGGAGCAGATCCTCGGCGACTGGTTCGAGAAGACCGGCAAGCGGAGCGACTGGATCCTTGCCACCAAGCAGTCCGGGGCCGGCTCCTTGGCGCGCGACGGGGCGCCGATCAGCGCCAAGACGATCCCGGAGGCGATCGAGGGCTCGCTGAAGCGGCTCAAGACCGATGTCATCGACCTCTACCAGTTCCACTGGCCGAACCGGGGCAGCTACCACTTCCGCCAGAACTGGACCTACGATCCGGCGGGGCAGGACAAGGCCGCCAACCTGCAGCACATGCAGGACGTCCTGGGCGCGCTGCAGCGCGAGGTCGAGCGCGGCACCATCCGCTATTTCGGCCTGTCGAACGACACCGCCTGGGGCACGACGCAATGGGCGCGCCTGGCCGAGGAAACCGGCGGGCCGCGCGTCGTGTCGGTTCAGAACGAGTATTCTCTGATGTGGCGTCTGGCCGATACGGACCTGGCCGAGGCGCTGATCAACGAGGAGGTCGGCTTCCTGCCCTTCTCGCCACTGGCCTGCGGGCTGCTGACCGGCAAATACCAGAACGGTGCGCTGCCCGAGGGATCGCGCATGGCGATCAACGGCGATCTCGGCGGCCGCAAGGGCCCCCGCGCCTTCGCGGCGGTGGATGCCTACCTGAAAGTGGCCGAGGACTTCGGGCTCGACCCCGTGCACATGGCGCTGGCCTGGTCCGCGCGGCGTCCCTTCGTGTCGTCGTCGATCTTCGGGGCGACCACGGTGGCGCAGCTGGAGCGGTCGCTTGGGGCGGCGGATGTCACCCTGAGCGACGAGCTTCTGGAGAGGCTCGACGAGGTGCACCGGGCGCATCCGCTCCCGTACTGAGGCGGCGCTCGCCCTAGCCCTCCCCCTGGCAGGGGGAGGGGATGTGTTGCGCTTGGGGTAGGTGGTTTGCGGCTGTTTCCGGGCGTGCCGCGGCCCCCCCCCCTTCCCCCCCCCCCCCGGGGGGGGGGGGCCCGGTGCGCTTGGGGTTGGTGGGGCGCTTTCAAGGCTGGCGTGGTCTGGGTGCTGAGCCGGTCGGGCGCCGGACCGTGGTGTGGCGCCGCGAGCTTCGGGGTGAGCGCTTTATGCCGGCCAGATCCGGATCACGTCAGATCGTCGTCCTGCAATTGCCAAAGCGCCAGACCGCGGGGACGGTCCGGCGCTCGCCCGG
>CAYNKL010000274.1:0-4683 GCA_964397775.1 uncultured Rhodobacterales bacterium
GATGACCGCCGAGGAAATGGAAACGCTTCCCAAGTGGGATTGATCGGCGCTCGCCAAGCGTGACAGATCAGCATACCTGCGGCGCGCCTCGTCAAGAGGCGCGCCGTTTTCGCTTTGCGGGACCAAACCGCGTCTCGCGCCTGAAAGCCGATGGGGTTGGATGCCAACCGTCAGTCGGATGACGCGCGATCACTCAAACCTTCGATCAGCAAGCGCAGTGACCTTTGCGGTGGCGTTATAACCGATGGCAGCTCTGCTCTCCGATCCATCCCGATGTTTCTGAGACGTGGTGAAAGCGCCCGCCCCTGCCCCCGTTCCCACTGGGTTGAAGGCAGCCACCACCCAGCTCGGGGATGCGCCGGGCGAAGGCCGCAAAGGCCTCCGCCCGGTCAGGTCGGCGCGATCCTTGCCAAAGACACAGGTCAGACATGATGGAGGGGCTGCACGGCAAACCACCGCCCCCCCGCCTTGCCGATGATCAGTCGTGGACCATCAGCACGTTGAGATCGAGCTCATCCATATGCGCCATGACGCGGTCGAAGCGGAACGCCGGCGGCTCCATCGGGAACACGTGGCTGTCCGTCGGATCGCCGATATAGCGGAAGAAGGGTTCGAACACCGCCGGCACAAGCCAGCCGAAGAACTTGGTGTAAGGCGTGTCCAGACGGTAGCTGTGGACGGTCCCTGCGGTCACCTGGCAGAAGTCGCCCGGGTACAGGGTGAGTTCCTGCCCGTTGATCCAGAGCGTCATGCGGCCTTCGAGGCAGAAGAAATTCTCGGTGTGATGCTTGTGATAGTGCCACGGGATCGGCTGGCCCGCGGGCCCTTCGGTCATCACCGCGAAAAACGCCCCCTCGGTCGAAGCGGAGGTCTGGAGGAAGGAGAAGAGCTGGTCGGCGGCGACCAGGCGCTCGCCCTCGCCTTCCATGAGCACGTAGGGTCGACGCTCCGCAGGCACCTCCCTGTCGGTGACGATGTTGGCCTCCGCGTCCGGCAACGCGCCGAGCCAGGTCACGTCGGCCGCGCGGGAGGCCGCGTCGAGACGCGCCTCGGCAATTCTCAAATCGGGCGCATCGGGCTGAACCGGACGGGAGAACGGCTCACCGAGCGCCTCGTAGAAGCCGCCAAGGCGGGAACCGATCGACCAGGTCAGTACGCGCGTGCGCCAGCTTTTCATCCGGTACCCGTGGGCGGCGCCGGCGGGGATGTACGCATAGTCGCCGGCGGTCAGCAGGTGGACCTGACCATCGAGATGCAGCTCCAAGCGGCCTGCCATGATATAGACGGCCTCGTCGGTCTTGTCATGTCGGTGAAGCGGCAGCCCGGCCTCCATCGAGCCGGTCAGGACCGCGGCCTGGCAGTCGCCGCCAGTGTCCTGCGGACGGGCGATCAGGGTCGCGACATGGCCACCGATCAGGTGGAATTCACCCTCGCCGTCCCGCAGAGCATAAAGCTCGTGCTGCCCCGGCAAGGTGCCCGTGGCCTGTGCAAAGGGGATCTGCCCGAGCGGGGCGTCCGCAAGGGCAACATCGCCGGTGATCGCCGCGGCGGCTCCGCCGATGGCGGCGTTCTTGAAGAAATTCCTGCGAGTCAGTTTCATCTTTTTCGTCCTATGCGGGTCGTTGCTTGACCAACGAGCTATGCCTCTAGACAAATCAGGTCCAATATCGTTTTCTGACCGACTAATCATTGAAAGTGATCTATGGAACTTCGCCAGCTGCGCTACTTCATGGCTCTCGCGGATACGCTGCACTTCGGTCTGGCGGCCGAGCGGCTCAACATCGTCCAGCCCGCCCTGTCGATGCAGATCAAGAAGCTCGAGGAAGAGCTCGGCGCTGCGCTCTTCGTGCGCTCCAAGCGCAAGGTCGTGCTGACCCATTCAGGAGAGCTGTTCCGGGAGGAGGCGCGGCGGTGTTTGGCGCATGCCGAACAGGCGCGCGCCATCGCGAGGGCGGCACAGCAGGGCACGGTCGGTCAGCTCCGGCTCGGTGTCTCGTCGGGCGCCGTTCAGTCCGGCGTTCTGAGATCGGTTCTGAGATCGTTCCGCTCCTCCAGCCCACAGCTTCTGGTCGAACCCGAGGAAATTCACCCGGCCCGTGCGCCCGATGCCGTCTTGCGCGCGGATCTCGATGCGGCGCTTGTCACGGTGGCGTCCCTCGTCCTGCCACGGGGACTGGAAACACGAAGGATGATCGCCCACGCGGCGATGGTCGTCATTCCCGAAGATCACCCGCTGGCAGAGCAACCCGATATCGCACCAGAGGCTCTGCGCCACGAAACGTTCGTGGGCTTCGCCGGTCCGGATGATCCCTCCGGCCTGTCGCTGACGGCCGGCGCCCTGGGCTATGTTCCGGCATCGCACCGGGCCGTCAGCAATCCGTCGATGACGGTCGGCTTCGTCGCGGCCGGTCTGGGGGTCGCCATCATACCCGAGGTCATGGCACGCCCGGAACCTGGCGCCGTCTTCCGCAGGCTCAGGGGCACGCGCTTCGAAGTCGACATCACGCTGCTCTGGGCGAGCGACGGGAACCCAGGCGCGAAAGCCTCGATCGCGCGGATGCTGGCCGACACCGCGGATGGTCAGCGCGACAGTTCTTCCTGAGACCGCCTCAGGGCGTTCGGTCGCGCCCTCCGCGACGTGCGCACGTCAGCGGAACACGCTTGCTGCGATCTCTCGGGCGAGCCCGTGATCGAGGTCGTGGCCGTTGAGAAGGCGATACCAGAATGTGCCATGGACCATGGCCGACAGGAGGTCCGGGTCAGCCGAACGGGGCAGCTCTCCGCGGTCCTGCGCCTCGATCAGCAGGCGGGTGACCAACTCTTCGCGCGGTTTGACGAAACGCTCGCGGAAGGCGTTCTGAAAGTCGGGATCTTCCTGCGCGGCGGCGATCAGGGCGCGCAAGGTGCCGCCATCCGAACCGATATGATCGAAAACCCTTTCCAGGAACGCTTCCAGATGCATCCGGCACGAGATGTCGGGCGTCGGCGATGCCGGCTCCGCGTTGCGACCGGTGTCTTCGAAAACAGCGTCGAGAACCAGGTCCGCTTTGGTTGCCCAACGGTTGTAGACCGATTGCCGCGCCACCCCGGCCTCCCGCGCGATCGTGGTGATCGCAACGTTCCGATAGCCGCGCTCTCGCACCAGTTTCAGAGCGGCCTTTCGAATCGTATCGTCCGCCGCCCGGTCTCTGGGGCGCCCTGGCTTGCTTCGCTCTTCGTGCATCTGCTCCTCCCGCCTCGACTGGGCAACACTTTGACCAGTTAATGGACTCACGTCCACTATTAAGTTATTGGACTTCGGTCCACGAACTGATCCCGAGAGAGCTGCCCATGCACCCAAGCCCCTCCAAGCCACCGCGCACCAGCGTTCTGATCGCCGTTCTTGCGTTGCTTTCGATCTTCCCGCCGCTGGCCACCGACATGTATCTCGCCGCGATTGGGGTTCTGGCACAGGGCCTCGGCGTCAGTCATTCTGCCGCCGAGCTCTCTCTGTCCCTGTTCTTTCTCGGTCTCTGCGTCGGGCAGCTTCTCGTCGGCCCTTTTGTCGACGGGTTCGGGCGCAAGGGGCCGCTGCTTCTGGGCACGCTGCTGTTCTGTGTGACATCGGCGCTGCTCCTGGTTGTCGAGGATATCGCGATCTTCAACGGATTGCGCTTTCTCCAGGCGATCGGAGCCTGTGTCGGGATGGTGGTCGGTCGCGCGATCGTCACCGATCTTTATTCCGGCAGGCAAGCGGCGCAGCTCATGACCCTGCTCGTGATGCTGATGACCATGGGGCCGGTCATCTCGCCCACCCTCGGCAGCCTGCTGCTCGGGGCGTTCGGCTGGAAGTCGATCTTCGTCACCATGGTGCTCATCGGTCTGCCGACCCTCATCCTCACGAAACTGGTGGTTCCCGAGACCTTGCCGCATGAGCGCCGGTCGCCTCATCCGTTCCGGGCTGCCCTGCAGACCGCACGCCGGCTGACTTTGCACTCTGCCTATCTGATCCCGATGTTGGTCACCGGGCTGGTCCAAGGTGGATTGTTCGCTTTCATCACCGGCTCGTCCGGCGTCTTCCAGGGGGTCTACGGCATGAGCGCGACAAGCTACGGGCTGACCTTTGCCGCGATCGCGGCCGCTCTTGCCGTCTTTGGTCGCCTCAACAGCCTGTTGCTCAATCGCTTCACGCCGGCGCAATTGCTGACCTGGGGGCTGCCGCTCTACAGCCTGACGACACTGGCGGCGACGCTGCTGTCGGGAACCGGGACGGTCTGGATGCTATTCGCCCCGCTCTGGATCGCCATGGGGATGGTCGGCCTTCTCACGGCAAATGCGATGGCGCTTGCCATGGCGGCCGCTTCGGACGGGGCCGGCACGGGTTCGGCATTGCTGGGCGCGGTTCAGTTCGGTCTCGCGTTCGCGGTTTCGACCTGCGTTGCGCTTGGCGGGACGGGCAGCCCGCGTCCGATGGCGTTGGGAATGTTCGTGCCAGCGGTCGTAGCGACACTGCTCTGGGCTGCGGCACATCGGCGAACGCTGTTTCAACCCCGACGAGGTTGAACGGCCCGCGCCACCCGGTGGCACGGAGGGGGCATGAGCCTTCAAGACGGTGCTCGACAGGCGTCTGCCCGTGCGACCGGCGGCAAGGACACTGAGAGCAGCTCGCGGCGACCCGCCCGCCAGCCCCGGCTTAGAGCTGAG
>CAYNKL010000275.1:0-4663 GCA_964397775.1 uncultured Rhodobacterales bacterium
CCTTGTTCTCGATGTAGATCCGGCGGCCGCGCGCCTTGGCGAGGTCGATCATCTCGGCCAGACGCGGCAGGCGCTCGTCCTGCCAATGCGCCGCCTTCCAGCTTCCGGCATCCAGGTCGGCGATGTCGGCCCAGTCCCGCGCGATGATCGGACCTGTCCCGCTGGTCGTCCGGTCGAGCGTCGGGTCGTGCAGAACGACGATTTCGCCGTCGCGTGTCACCCGCACGTCGAGTTCCAGCCAGTCGCAGCCCAGGTCGTAGGTCAGCCGTGCGCCGGCCAGCGTGTTTTCCGGCGCGATATGGTTGATGCCGCGATGGCAGACCACCTCGATCCCATGGTCCCCGAGCGCATCGAAGCCGCCGATCAGCTCCGGTTGATCGGTGCAGATGCCCAGCACCGGCATTTGCAGCAGGTCGCGCAGGACCTCTGGCCGCTCTTCGTGCCAGAGCACGACACCGAGGCCACGGGCTCGGGCCTTGTCCAGCAGCTTGTCCGTCACGAGGTCCTGCGGACGGTGCGAGGCGCGCTCCCAGCACAGGTGGATGATATCGGCCCCTGTGGCTTGGGCGCGCACGAAGGGATCCTCGCCGGGCGGCACCAGCACCGAGATCGGCCAGGGACAGTCCATCGCGATCAGCGCCCGTGCTTCGGCATCATCGAAGGCACCGAGCACCGCAGTCTCGAAGCGATGCGCCTCAAGCACCGCCATGCAGGCCGGGCCGCTGCCGGCGGCCTTCAGATCGAGGTAAAGCGCCTGTCCACGCTCCCGCGCGTGGCGGATCAGCTGTTCCAGGTCGATGAGCGCCGGAAGCGCGGCGCGTGTGCAATCGGCGACGCGCAGACCACCGACGACCGGGTCATGGCAGGCCACGGGCACGCCGTCGGCGGTGAGGTGGATGTCCACCTCCCACATCTCGGAGCCTAGGTCGGCGGCGACGTCGTATCCCTGCCGCGAGGCTTCTGGCGCGTAGAGCGGCGCGCCCCGGTGGGCGATGCACAGGGGACGCGCATCGGCGCGCGCCGGGAAGGGATGGCGCAGACCCGCCCTCACAGCCGTCTTCCTTCCGCGTCGAAGGCGAGCATCCGGTCCGCGTCGATGGGCCATGTCACCTCGTCTCCTATGGAGACGTCCTCTCGTGTCGGCTGGATCGACCGCAGCGTCACGCCGGGCGCGGCCTGCACGTCAAAGAGCATCTCGCGGCCCTGAGGCTCCACGAATGTCACGCGGCCCGTCGCCTGCGCCGCGCCGGTGTGGCCGAAGTGCTCGGGCCGCAGGCCGAGGGCGATGGGCCGCCCGGCGGGCATGTCGCGCAGGTGGGTCGGCAGGGGCAGGCTCAGGCCCTGCGACATGGAGAACCGTCCCTCGGGCGCGGTCTGCCCGTCGAGGAAGGTGATTGGCGGATTGCCGAGGAAGCCCGCCACGAACCGGTTGGCCGGCGCGCGGTACATCTCGGTCGGGGTGTCGATCTGGAGGATCTCGCCCCGGTCCATGATGGCGACGCGGTCGCACATCGACATGGCCTCGACCTGGTCGTGGGTGACCAGGATCGCGGTGATCCCGGTCTCGAGTTGCAGGCGCCGGATCTCGGAGCGCATCTCGAGCCGCAGCTTGGCGTCGAGATTGGCCAAGGGCTCGTCCAGCAGCAGAACGTCCGGCTTGCGCACCAGCGCCCGGGCGAGGGCCACGCGCTGTTGCTGGCCGCCCGAAAGCTGCGCGGGCCTGCGGCCCAGAAGCCCTTCGATATGGATCAGCTCGGCGATCTCGCGAACCTGCCGGGCGATCTCGGCCTTGTCCCTGCGCGGCTTCTGCACGCTGAGCGGGAAGGCGATGTTGTCCTCGACCGTGAGGTGCGGATAGAGTGCATAGTTCTGGAAGACGACGCCCACGTTGCGCCTTTGCGAGGGCAGGGCAGAGACGTCCCGGTCGCCGAACAGGATGCGCCCGCCATCGGCCCTGTAGATGCCGCAGATCGACAGAAGGGTCGTCGACTTGCCGCAGCCGGAGGGGCCCAGAAGCGCCAGCATTTCGCCGTCCTCAACGGTCAGGTTCAGTCCCTCGATGACGGGGGTGCCGTCGAAGCACTTGGTGAAATTGTCGAGATGTAGTCGCATCAGCCCTTGGTGCCTCCGCCGAAGATGGTCATCAGCCGGTTCTGGAAGATCGCGAAGAGCGCGATCACCGGCAGGGTGTAGAAGACACCCACTGTCTTAAAGAGATTGAAGTCGTAGCCGATGTCGTCGCCGGCGATCAGCCCGTTCAGCAGGACCGACATCACGGTCATGTCCGAGCCGGGGGCCAGCACGCGCGGCAGCAGATATTCGCCCCAGCCGTCGAGGAAGGCAAAGACCGAGAGCGCCACGAGACCCGGCTTCACCTGCGGCACGATCAGCCGCCAGTAGACCGTCAGGCGCGATGCCCCGTCCTGCACGCCGGCCATCTCGATCTCCCACGGGACGGCATCGTAGAAGCCTTTCATGATCCAGATCCCGAAAGGCAGCATCAGTGCGCCCTTCACGAGGATCACGCCGATCATCGTGTTGTAGAGCCCGGTGAAGTTCAGCACGAAGAAGACGCCGATCAGCAGCGTCACCGCCGGGAAGGCGTGCATGACGAGGATGCCGGCAAGGAAGAATCGCCGGTAGGGCAGGTTCAGCCGAGAAATGGCGTAGCCCGCCAGCGACGACACCGGCACGACGATGGCAACCATCGACAGCGCCATGATCAGCGTGTTGAAGCTGGCCAGCCAGACATTGCCCGCCGCCGACGTGTCCCACAAGAAGCGCCAGTGGCGCAGGGTGAACTCGTTGGGCCAGAGCGCGCCGGGCGGGGCGTCGGTGAAGGTGTCGAGGATCAGGAACCCGTACATCACCATCAGCGGGAGGCTGACGAGGGTGATGACGACCACAAGGGGGAAAAGCGCGAAGTTCCGGGTCATGTCAAATCTCGATCTTGGGGCGGCCGACAAGCTCGTTGAACTTGAACAGGCGCAGGTAGATCAACGACAGCACGAGGCCGACCACGACCAGCACGAGCGCCATGGCCGCGCCCATGCCGTATTCGAGGTTGCCGGTGTAGTTCGACAGCGCGGTCTTGAAGGCCTCGAGCGCCCAAACCGTCGTGGTTCGCCCCGGCCCGCCATTGGTGGTCAGCCAGATCTGCTCGTAGGAGGAGAGCAGCGACAGCGTCTGGTAGGCCGTCACGAACAGGATCGGCCAGCGCATCTGGGGCAGGATGATCCGCCGGACCTGCTGCCAGCGCGTCGCGCCGTCGACTTCGGAGGCCCAGAGCTGTTGCTCCGGGATCGCGCGAAGGGCGCCGGAAAACAGGATCAGACCGAAGGACGCGCCGATGAAGCCATTGAGCGTGATCATGGTTGCCCATGCGGTCACGACCGACCCTTTCATGTAGTTGAAGGAGGGCAGGCCAAGCTGCTCGGCAAGGATCGGCAGGAAGCCGCCCTCCCAGGTGAACCATTTCCACATGACGGCATAGAGGACGACCGGCGTGATGCGGGGCAGGAGCCACAGGGTGGAGAACAGCGCGCTGGCGCCCTTGGCCATGTAAAAGAGAACCACGGCAAGGAAGAGCCCGAGCCCGACATTGAAGAGCGAAAGCGTTGCGCCGACGTAGAGGAACGTATTGCCGACCAGGCGCGCGGTTTCCTTCTGCGTCGCGAGCCGCCGGAAATTCTCGGTGGTGAACCGGGCGCCGGTGTAGCTGGCCTCGAGGATCTGCGCGCGGGCCGCTTCGGGCAGGTCGGGCGCCACGGTCTCGAGCCGGGCGGCAAGCGCGGTGCTGGTCGCGAAGCGTTGGTTGAGAACCGAGGTCTCGAACAGCGCGGCTGCGGATTTCAGATCGCGCGCGCGCCGCGGGGCGGTGCGCAGCCGGCGCAGGTCGCGTTCGAACACCGAGGGGTCGTCGTAGCTGCGGCCCGCGAAATCCCTCTCGATGTCATCGAGAAATCGCGCGCCGATCCCGGCGGCGCGTGCCCGGTCGAGGGCGGCGGCGTTCACGGAAACGCTCGCGCGGCTCACGGCGGCGATATCGGCGTCGGACAGTCCCCGGTCGCCGAGTTCACGCAAAAGCGTCGGTGTCACGACGTAGTCGCCGCGCCCGATCCCGGTCGAGGTCGACAGGTCGGTGAAGGCGAAGACGCCGGTCAGCGCCACGGGAAGGAAGAAGAACAGCGTCAGCAGGAGCAGCGCCGGCGCCATCAGGATCAGCCCCAGCCGCGACACGGGCGCGCGTCGGGGGCGAGAGGGGCGCGACCGGCGCGCCCCTTCGACTGTCGGCTCAGCGAACGACGACATTGTCGCCCAGCGATTGCTTGACGGTGTCCGCCACGTTCTGCGCGGCCTCGGCCGGATCGCTGGCGCCGGTCCAGCTCGATTCCAGACCTTGATACATCGCCGTCCAGAAGGTGCCGAAGTCCGCGTTGTTCGGGATCGCGTTGGTGTGCGGTGCAAGGCGCTCGGAGGCGGCGGCCAGCCATTCGTCGGCGGCGTAGAGCGGCACCTGCGTCTCGTCCTCGGAAATGCCGAGATGCGCCGACTTCACCGCGTGCAGCGCATTGATGTCGGGCGCCGAGGCCATGGCGATCAGCTCGGCGGCGATGGCGGACTCGTCCTCGGTGCTCGTGGCGCTCAGCAGGTAGACCAGAGG
>CAYNKL010000276.1:0-4643 GCA_964397775.1 uncultured Rhodobacterales bacterium
CGGCCCGTGTGCCGATCACGGCCTACGAGAACCCGCGCCGTGCGCCGTGGCCGGAGGCGGAGTTCATCATCGGCAACCCGCCCTTCATCGGCGGCAAGGATATGCGGGCGGAACTCGGCGACGGCTACGCCGAGGCGGCGTGGGCTGCGCGCCCCGATGTGCCGGGCGGAGCCGATTTCGTGATGCACTTCTGGGATGAGGCTGCGCGGCGGCTGACGGCGAAAGGAACGAAGGCAAGACCGAACCCGACGCGCCGCTTCGGGTTCATTACCACGAACTCGATCACGCAGACCTTTTCGCGCCGCGTCCTCGAACAGCGCCCGAAAGGTGAGCCTCCGTTCTCGCTGGTCTTCGCGGTCGGCGATCATCCGTGGCTGAAGTCGGCGGATCGCGCCGCCGTGCGGATTGCGATGACCGTGGCCGAAGCCGGAACGTCCGAAGGCGTCCTCGGCGAGGTGGTGGAGGAATCCGACCTGAACACCGACGCGCCGCGCGTGCGCCTGCGCCGGACGGCAGGCAAAATCACCTCGAAACTGACGGTCGGGGCCGATCTGGCGAGCATCCGCCCACTGTGATCGAACGAGGCCCTGTCCAGCCCCGGCGTGAAGCTACACGGCGCGGGGTTCATCGTCTCGCCCTAGAAGGCGCAGGAACTCGGCCTCGGCACCGTGCAAGGCTTGGAGCGGCATATCCTGCCTTACCGCAACGGGCGCGATCTCGCCGCGACGCCGCGCGGCGCGATGGTCATAGACCTGTTCGGCCTGACCGTGGAAGACCTGCGCGACCGCTTCCCGGCGGTTTTCCAGCACGTGGCCGAGAACGTTCGCGGCGAACGAGAAGCAAAGGTAGGCGGCTCGAAGGATATGGAGGCATACGCCCGCGACTGGTGGTTGTTCGGCAAAGTGCGGCAAGACCTCCGGCAAGCCCTCGAGGGCCTGCCGCGCTACATCGCCACCATCGAGACAACGAAACACCGTGTCTTCCGCTTCCTCGATGCCTCCATCCGCCCGGATAATATGCTGGTTGCTATCGGCCTCGAAGACTCGGCTGCGATGGCGGTGCTGTCCTCGCGCCTTCACGTTCATTGGGCGCTGTGGGCTGGTGGAACACTCGAAGATCGCCCGCGATACAACAAGTCCCGCATTCTTGACCCGTTCCCGTTCCCTTTGTTGAGCGAGGCCGCCAAGGCCGAACTGTCGAAGCTTGGCGACCGTCTCGACTCCTTCCGCACCGAGCGGATCGCCGATGTGCCCGGCCTGACGATGACGAAGCTCTACAACGCCCTCGAACGCGCGAGGGAGGTGGAGACCGGGGCCGGTGCCGATCCTCTTTCCGATGCGGAGAAAGAGCTGCACAGCGCCGCGCAGGTGGCCGTCCTGAAGGATTTGCACGACCGCATCGACCGGGCGGTATTCGACGCCTACGGCTGGTCCGATCTCGCGCCCCGGATCGTTGGCAAGCCCGGCGGGCTGACGCCCTCGCTGCGGAAGTCTCCCGATCAGGAGGCCGCAGAGGAAGAGCTGTTGAGGCGACTGGTGGACCTCAACAAGGCGCGCGTCCGCGACGAGGCGCGCGGCGACATCCACTGGCTTCGCCCCGCCTTCCAGAAGCCGCGCCTTGCCGCGAAGGCTCCGCAGCCTGCCACGGAACGGCAGGTGGAAGCCGAGCTTGCCGCCGCCGTCGCCCCGGCGGAGAAGATCGCGTGGCCGAAGGACGGGCTGGAACAGATCAAGGTCGTGCGCGCGGCACTCGGCGATGCCGACGCGCCGATCTCGGTTCCCGATCTCGACGCCCGGTTCAAGGGCGGGCGCAAGCGTCAGGACCGGCTGGCCGACCTGCTGGCCTATATGAGCGAAACCGGGATGATCCGCGCGCAGGAGGGTGATGCCGGGCGGCGCTTCTTCATCCCAATGTGATCCCGTCCCGCTGCTGATTTCGTGGCTCTGCGACGGTCTCTGGCGGCGGGGCGATGGATTGAGGCTCAAGCATCGGCACCGCCTCCGGCTCCGGCCGATGAAGCCGGGCGCGAAGCGTGTCGCGGATCATCACCAGGGCGCGAAATGACCGACGCACAGACCGGCGACGAATAGCGCGACGGAGAGGGGCCAGAAAAGGCGGGAGACGGGTCGCGGTGCCTCCGGGGCTGGCTGGTGCCCGATGGCACTCACGCGCGCTCCCAGCGTCTCGGACAAACGGTGGAGCCGGTCGAGCTTGTCCGTCATCTCGTGCAGCTTGCGGCCTTGCGCTCGGTGCTGTTCGAGTAGGTCCGCGACTCCGCGCAGGATGCGGTCGGACCGCTCCGCTGTCTTCTCCGCGCTGGCTTGAGTGCGCGTCATCGCGTTCTCCCAGTCCAGTTCGCTCGGGCTGTTGAACATCGTGCATCTCCTTCAAATGGTTGATTTCCCTGATCAGGATATTCGCCTCGGCCCGGCTGTGGCCGCTGTCGGTGCCGCGCCATTCCGGTTTCGGTGTTGGAGCAATCCCCTTCGCTGCGCAGGCTCGTGCGCCGGGGCCTTCGTGGATGGTGGGAATCTGGTCGATACCGCGCGCCGCGTGGGACAGGTGCGAGATGCGGGACGCCTCGCCATATCCCCAGCCGGCCATCAGGTCGTTGTGGGTGTCGGCCCAGAGTTTCGCCGCCTTCTCTACGGCCCCTTTCCGTGCCATCCCAAGGACGCTCCGGGGTCGCCCTCGTCCGCCGCCGCGCTCGTAGGCATCGAACGCGACGAGGTGGAAATGGGGGTTCCGCAGGTCGTTCCCATTCTGGTCGTGGATGGCGAAGACATACCCCGCCTTGCCCTCGGTCAGTCGCTCGGCGAAAGCCCGCGCGAGCGCAGCGCGTTGCTCGGCGGTAGCTTCGACCGGCAGGGCCACGATGAAGCGTTCTGCCACGCGCCCCTTCTTGCGGATCGCCTCGGCCTCCGCCGCCTGCGCCGTTTCCGCGTCGGTAGGCGATACGCGCGCCCGCTCCACGACCCGGGCCGCACTCGGTCGCGAGATGTAGCGCAGGTGAGCAAGGGTCTGCCCCTGCTGGGCAGCGCGTTCCGCGCCATTCACCTTGGTGGAGAAGCTCTTGACGGAATGTCGGAATGAAAAAAGTGCCATTGTTCGCTTCGGGTTGGGGGGACAAAATCACTATTTTGTCCGTTGTGCGCCTTCATTTCTTCTCCCTCGTAAATAGGACCCCAACGATGACACCAAAAACGCAGCAGTCCCTTTACCGCGTCGTCAGGACTTGCGCTCTGCACAGCGCGCGCTTTCGCCTTTCGCGCTTCGACGATATGGCGCTGACGAATGCGCTAATCGAAGGTCTCGGCGACGAGCTTGTCGATTTTTTCGAGGAGCGGTTCCCTGAATACCTCAAGAAGGCCCCCCGCAAGACCGGAAACTCGGGTTCCGGTTCCGGCGAGGGGCCGGGCTCTCAGGTCAGGACGCGCCGCACTTTTCCGCCGACGCTGTAGGTCGGTATCCGGCGTTCCCGTTGCCCTCGATCAAGCGAGACTGAACGAGTTGCGCGAAAATCCGATTGATCGCGCGGAGAATCGTTTCCCGTTTCTCGCTCTTGTCCGATGGGCAGGCTTTCGAGAAATCGGCGATGATGTCCGCTGCTTTGACTCGCCGATCAGGAGAGGCTTTGCATTGCTCGCAAACGAGATGGAAGGCGACCTTTTCCCGGTAGTCTCCGGCATCGGCCTCCTTGACGTCGTCTGCCCCGGAGGCAGGTGCCGGTTGGACGTCCTGCCCTTCCATCGGCAGGGCGAGCGGGAGCGTGATCGCCTCGCCGTCCCGGTCTACGCCGACTTCGAGTGCCATGAGACGGATATACAGGCGGCGGTTCTTGCTGCCGTTCCGCTGCTTTGTCGGGGTCAGGCTGACGACACCTCGCCCGTATGCTTTCGAGGCATCTTCCACGAGCACCACGGTATCGAAGGCGTTGAAAACAGTCCCGGAGCCGCGAGGGCGCGAGCCATCCGAAACCCCGGTGTGATGCACGACGAGGGCGTTTGCGCCCGTCTCATCGGCGATCCTGCGGAGGCTCTGGATCATCCGCCCCATATCGCGAGCGGAGTTCTCGTCGCCGTCGCCAATGGACATTGCCATCGTATCGACGATGACCAGACACGACGTCGCCCTTTCATTGAAAATGAGGTCTTGGATTTCCTTCGAGAGGAAGGCCATTTGCTGCGGGTCGGTCAGGTCGATGGCCTTGGGCAGGACATAGAACGAAGCGGAATCCGGGGCCGCATCCGTGAAGTGAGGCAAGGCACGGTCTTCGACCCCTTTTGGGTCTTCCGCTGCCACGTAGATGACAAGCGACTTCTCGGTCGGAATATCGGCAAGCGGCTTGCCTTGAGCGACGTGGGCGCAGATGGATGCGACCACCGTGGATTTCCCGACATTCGACGGACCGAAGATCATACTGACCTGACCGGGCTTCAGGAGCCCCTTGACGATGTAGCGGTGGTCGATGGTGATCTGCTCGTCGTTGAGCCGCTTGAGCTCGGTGTTCAGCAGGGTAGTGGAAAGCGCAGTATTGACGCAGGCGACGTTCATTCGTATGTGTCCTCTATAGACGTTGCGTTGCGTGCTGCGGATGGTTTGGCGACTGCTCCGCGGCACAAGAAAGAGATGGCTCTTTTTGT
>CAYNKL010000277.1:0-4634 GCA_964397775.1 uncultured Rhodobacterales bacterium
GTCGCGGACGTCCGCGCCTGCGAGAGTGAAGGATCCTCGGCGGTCATCGACACGGTGTATGTCCCGTTGTCGTATTGAAGGTTCTCGAACGAGATCACCACGTCCTCGTCACCGATGTCGAGCCAGCCACCAACTTCGACCACTGCTGCAGTCGGCATGCCGGTGTCGTCCACAAGGATTTCCTCGATCTCGCCGACCTGATCGCCGTTCGGGCCGAGGATCTTTGCGTCGTCGACCGATCTGAGAACATCGACATCGAGGCCCTGGGCCAGAGCGGTCCCTGCGGCGAAGGTCAGTGCGATGGCGGGAAGGATTGCGCGGGGCATTGTATCTCCGTCTAATTCGTTGCGTCTGCACACAAAACCAACGGGGCGACGGGAAGTTCCATGGCGCGTTCCTGCCGTCGCGACAGGCGCGGAGCGCGCGCGACGGCAGCGCCCTTGCGGTGGGTGCCCGGATCGTTCGGGCAACACCCTGCAGGGCAGCTCAGAGCCTGCCAGGGAGAGCGGCGGCCGAGATTTCTCGCCCCCGGCGGCGAACACGCTGCCCATAGCCGAAGAGGCGCTCTGGTCGTCGTGGCCCGGGCGATCGGCTCAGGCGCTGCTCAGTTTTGACATGCGGCCACCATCGACGCGGTAGACTTCCCCGGTGACAAAGGCCGCGTCGCCGAAGGCGAGAAACGCGACGAGGGCGGCGACATCTTCCGGCCGACCGGTTCCGCCGATCGGATGGATCTTCGCGAGCCCGGCGCGAAACGCCTCGGGGTCGTCCTGCGTGGCGATCATGCCCTCGTTGAGCTCGGTCTCGATCCAACCCGGCGCGACCGCGTTGCAGCGCACGCCCTCGGCGCCGTGATCCACCGCGATGGCCCGGGTCAGCCCGTGGATGCCTGCCTTCGAGGCGCAATAGGCGGGATGGTTCGGGTTCGCCGCGAGCCCCTCGACGGAGCCGATGTTGACGATGCTGCCCTTGGTTTTCCGCAGATGCGGCAAGGCGGCCCGGATCGTGAGGAAAGGCGCTGTCAGGTTGATCGCGAGAGTCTGTTGCCACTGCGCCAACGTGGTTGTCTAGGCATCGGCTTCCTGCATGATCCCGACGTTGTTCACCACGATGTCCAGACGTCCGGCCCGCGCGACCACCTCTTCCACGACTTGGGCGGGCATCGTCGGATCCGAGAAGTCGGCCGCAATGGCCTCGTTCAGGTCGTCAGGGCCCCGCTGCGCCGTCAGCACACGGGCACCTTCGTCGGCGAGCCGTGCTGCGATCGCTCGGCCGATCCCGGCCCGTCCGCCGGTCACGAGAGCGACCTTGCCGTGAAACCTATCTGCCATGTGTCGGCCCTCCGCTTCAGTGTTTGACCCCGGCCTAGACTGCCGCAGCGCGTGACGCAATGCTGGCAAATCACGGCTCAACGGCGGCGAGGGTTGCCTTCTCGAGCATCTCTCCCAGCAGGCGGGCGGCTTCGGTCGGGCGTCCGGGGCGCCGATGCAGCGCGATTTCGATATCGGGCAACTCGGGCAGGTCGAGAAGCGTCGCGGGGCCGATCGCGGATGTGGCGCTGCGCAGAACGCTGTCCGTCAACGCCGTCACGGCAAGACCGGCGCCCACCATCGCGGACTGCCCTGTCAGGCTCATGGAGGTATAGGCCACCCGCCAGGGCTGCCCCGCCGCATCGAGCGCTTGGATCATCGAAGTGCGCAGCACGCAGATGTCCTTGGGGTAGACCGAAAGCGGCAAGGGGGCGCCTTGATCGGGCTGAAAGCCGGGTGCAGAGACCCAGATCAGAGGCTCCCGTTTCAGCACCTCTCCTCCGGGCACGTTCGGCATGCGGGTGACAACGGCAAGGTCGAGATCCCCTTGCTGCACCTGCTTGAGGAGGGAGACCGAGAAGTCGCAGGTGATGTCCAGTGCCACCTGAGGGAATCTGAGCCGAAACGCCCGGATCGTGCCGGCCAGCATCGCCGCATAGTCATCGGGCAGTCCAAGACGGACACGACCGATCGTCACGGCGCCCGATATGTCCCCCCAGGCCCGGTCATTGAGGGCAAGCATCTGCCGAGCGGTTGCCACGATGACCTCGCCGGCCGCGGTCAGGTCCACGCCACGCCCGAGCCGGATCAGGAGAGGCTGGCCCACCTCCGCCTCCAGCCGGCGGATCTTCATGCTGATCGTGGATTGAAGCCCGCCCGTGCGTCGCGCGGCGGCGCTGAAGCCGCCGGCCTCGACGACGGCGACAAACGCGCGAAGCTGGTCGAGATCGAAGGTTCGGCTGTCTGTCAAAGCTATCAACACCCTTGATCGAAACTATCACGCCCCTTCTGTAGCGAAATACCGCTTCTGCCGCTAGATGGCACGCGATGGAGGTCGGGCCATACGAGTCTGCCTGCCACGATATCCCATTCTCATGAGGAGCCTGCCATGCGCTTCGTCAACACCGCCCTGCAGATGCTGCAGGGTTTCTGCCGTGAATTCGACACCGGTCTGGGCGCGATGTTCAACCCTCCGTCGCAAACGCCGCGCCGTATGCGCGACGAGGCCGCCGCAGCTCCGAAACATCCGCGAAAGGACAAAAATTGACCGACGACACCAGACCCGAGAAACAACCTGCAATGAGAGGGTTGTCGGTCGACCCTGCCGTCTTCTTCATCTCCGCAGCACTCATCGTCCTGTTTGTCGGGGCGGGTGCGCTCTTTACCGACAGTCTCGCTGATATTGCCACGGCGGTCCAGAATTTCATCGTCTCCCGGTTCGGCTGGCTCTACATCCTTGTCGTCGGCGCCTTTCCGGCACTGGCGATCTATCTGATGTGCTCGCGCTTCGGCAGCGTGCGTCTGGGCAAGGATACCGACCGCCCGAAGTACAGCACCTTCGCCTGGCTCTCCATGCTTTACGGCGCCGGTCTTGGCATCGGGCTGGTGTTCTACGGCGTGGCGGAGCCGATGATGCACTATGCGACGCCGCCGCTTGGAACTGGCGGCACGCCGGAGCGGCAGAACAGGCGCTTCTTTTCACCATGTTCCACTGGGGCGTTCACCCTTGGGCGCTCTACATCGTGCTGGGCCTCGCGCTGGCCTATGGCTCGTTCCGCCAGGGCCTGCCTTTGACGATCAGCTCGACACTCGTGCCGCTGATCGGCGAACGGGCTCACGGTCCGATCGGGAAAGCGGTGAACATCCTCGCCGTGTTCGGCACGCTTTTCGGCTTGGCCACATTCCTGGGTCTCGGGGTGAAGCAGATCGCCGCCGGCCTGAACTTCGTCGCCGGCGTGCAAGACAGCACCGGCCTTCAGATCGGGCTGATCGCCGTGATCACCGCCCTTGCGACGCTTTCGGTCGTGGCGGGGCTCGATAAAGGCATCAAGAGGCTGAGCGTGGCAAACTCGGTCTTCGCGCTCTCGCTGCTGCTCTTCGTCATCGTCGCCGGGCCGACACAGGCGATCTTCGACGCGCTGCCGCAGAACCTTGGTGTCTACCTGCAAAAGCTCATCGGAACGACCTTCTTCGACGAAGCCTACCGCGGCGGCAACTGGCAGCCGGGATGGACGCTGTTCTATTGGGGCTGGTGGGTTTCGTGGTCGCCGTTCGCTGGCATGTTCATCGCGCGGATTTCGCGCGGCCGCACGATCCGCGAGTTCATCGCCGGCACGATGATCGTCCCGACGGCGGTCACGCTGGTGTGGTTCACCGGCTTCGGCAACGGCGCGCTGGCGCTTGCCCACAGCGGGGCCGCGGATATGGTCGGCGCCGTGCAGGACAACGTATCGACCTCGCTGTTCGTGCTGCTGGAGCAGCTGCCGATGCCGATGATCTCTTCGACCTTGGCGTTGGTGGTGATCCTGCTGTTCTTCGTCACCTCGTCGGATTCCGCCTCCTTCGTGATCGACATCATCACGTCGGGCGGCGCAGAAAACCCCCCGGTCGCACAGCGGATCTTCTGGGCGGTGTCCGAGGGTGTGGTTGCGGCGGTGCTGTTGCTCGTGGGCGGGCTTGGCGCGCTTCAGACAGCCTCGCTGACCACCGGTTTGCCGTTTACGATCGTTCTCGTCTTTGTGGCCTGGGCGCTGCTGCGGGCGCTTCACCGGAACGAGGCGGCACATCTCTATCGGCCGTCGCGCGAGGCCGATGCCAGCACCGTCTGAGGGACCAGAAAGGGTTCATTCAGACGCAACAGGGGCCGGTGAAGAACCGGCCCCTTTCGCTTGTCTCGGCTTTGGCGATGCTCAGACGGTCCGCAGCAGACGCAGGGCATCGTAGATGGCGGCATGGGTGTTGCGCGCCGCGACCGCATCGCCGATGCGGAACAACTGGAAGCCGTCGGCCGGCCCGGTCGCGACCCTCTGCGCATTGCCGGCCACCAGAGCCTCGTGATCGACCTCGCCAAGGTTTACCGATTGCGGCTTGAGGTCGAAATAGAGGTCATCCAGGGGCCGGGTGCCATGGTTGACGATCACCTGATCGACCTCGCGGGAGCGGGTGACATTGCCGTAGTCCGAGCCCAGGATCGCCTTCAGCCCATTGCCGTCGCGCTGCACCTCCGTCAGGCGCCACGTGACGGTGAAGGTGGTGTCCTTGGCCTGAAGGTTGCGCATGTAGGGCACGAGGTTCATCGCCATCACTTCCGGGGCGAAGGCGCGG
>CAYNKL010000278.1:0-4596 GCA_964397775.1 uncultured Rhodobacterales bacterium
ACCGCTACTTCCCCGATCCCGACCTGCTGCCGCTCGAGATCGAGCAGGCCTGGGTGGACGACATCGCCGCCCACCTGCCCGAGCTGCCGGACGAGAAGAAGGCCCGCTTCGTGAAGGATTTCGGCGTCACCGAATACGACGCCGATGTGCTCACCGCCGAGCGTGACCTGGCCGACTACTTCGAGGCCTCGGTCGGTGGCGGCGACGGCAAGAAGACCGCCAACTGGGTCATCAACGAGGTGCTGGGCCGCGCCAACAAGGCCGAGGTCAGCCCGCGCGAGATCGTGGCCCCCGAGGTCAACGCCGCCATCCTCGAGATGGTGGCCAAGGACGAGATCAGCACCAAGATCGCCAAGGACGTGCTGGAGAAGCACATCGAAAGCGGGCGCTCGCCGGCCGAGATCGTCGAAAGCGAAGGGCTGAAGCAGGTGACAGACACCGGCGCGATCGAGGCCGCGGTCGACCAGATCATCGCCGACAACCCCGAGCAGGTGGAAAAGGCCAAGCAGAATCCGAAGCTTGCGGGCTGGTTCGTGGGCCAGGTGATGAAGGCCACAGGCGGCAAGGCCAACCCCAAGGCCGTGAACGAGCTTGTCAGCGCCAAGCTGAAGGGCTGAAGGACGCGGCCCGCCGGAGACGGCGGGCTGCCCCATAACGGGCACAGGCCGACGGGCTCTGCGCACATTTCCTCCCCAATTTCACCTCAATCTCGCGGTTTCCGCCATAATCTCACTTTCAAGTGCGATTCGTGCGTGCGCGAATCAAATCAAATGTGTTAAGAAAGCGTTATTGAAGACGTGGGGTAAGGAGTTGACCCGGGCATTACCGGATCTTGAGTGAGTGAGACTTTTCAACGACGCTTTTTAGTAACGACTTGCACTGATTTATAGAACGACAAAGACTCTTTTTATACGAGCACATTAGCCAATTTTCGGCTTTGAGGGCGGCCCTTGCCGGGGCCGTCCTTTTTTAGGGTCCGGGGCAGCCCTCAGGTGTCAATGTCGAGCGAGAGCGCGTGGATCTCGGAGACGAGCTCCTTTCCGAGCGCCTCGTGAACGGCGCGATGGCGCGCGATCCTGGACTTGTCCTCAAAGGCCTTGGCGCGGATCACCACGACGAAGTGGCTCTCGCCGCCTTCCTGATAGCCGGCGTGCCCGCGGTGACGTTCGCTGTCGTCCCGCACCTCCAGATGCGCGGGCGAAAACGCCTCGCGCAGGCGTGTTTCGATCCGTTCTGTGCGCGTCATTTTTCGGCTCCCTGCCCCTGTTCAACCGCGCCGGATCGTCTACACTGCCGCGTCCGAGTCGAAAAGAGGTTCGCGATGACTGATAAAGACCCCTTCGGATTCGACATGTCGATCAAGTCGGCCAAGAAGAAGAACCCGCGTGGCCGGCGGGGCATGTCGGGCGAACAGGAAACCTCAACCCGCGTTTGCGACCATCCGGGGTGCGAAAGGCCCGGCAAGTTCCGGGCCCCGAAGGCACCGGATGTGCTCGACGACTTTTACTGGTTCTGCAAGGATCACGTCCGCGAATACAACCTCAAGTGGAATTTCTTCGACGGCAAGACCGAAGCGGAGATGAACGCCCAGAACACGACCGACAAGGTCTGGGAACGGCGCACCAAGGACTGGCGCGACCCCGAACAGCGTGCCTGGGCCCGGCTCGGGATCGAGGACGCGCATCAGGTTCTGGGCCAGAACGCCACGCGCAACCCGGGTCGCGGGGCAAACGCGAACGGCTCGGGGCACACCCGCAAGCTGCCGCCTACCGAGCGAAAGGCAATCGAGATTCTCGATGCCAAGGACACCTGGTCGAAGGCGGAAATCCGCCGAGCCTACAAGGCGCTCATCAAGGTGCTGCACCCCGACATGAATGGCGGCGACCGCAGCCAGGAAGAGCAACTGCAGCAGGTGGTCTGGGCCTGGGATCAGCTCAAGGACAGCCGCAGCTTCAAGTGAGGGCAGATCGGTCACAGGTCGGCGAAAATCAACCTGCGATAGAGGATGTCAAAGTTAGCGCGTGACATGTCGTCTGACACTGTGGCAGCATCGGGTCAGACAGAGCGACATCCACTCACGAACAGGAAGGGCCTTCGGGGGCAAATCACGAAGGCCCTTTTTGCTGTCCGGGTGATGGCGGAGCCCCTGCCCCGCGGCCCGTCATGCCGCGGCTTCGCGGAAAGTCAGGCTGACGCCGTTCAGGCAATGGCGCTTGCCCGTGGGATCGGGACCGTCATCGAAGATGTGCCCAAGATGTGAGCCGCAGCGCGAACAATGCACCTCGGTCCGCGTCATGAAGAGCGAGCGGTCGGGCTTGGTGCCGATCAGACTGTCGTCGATGGCGCGCCAGTAGCTGGGCCAGCCGGTGCCGCTGTCGTACTTGTGTTCCGAGGAATAGAGCCGCTGGTCACAGCCGCGGCAGTGGTAGATCCCTTCGGCCTTGAGATCGTGCAGATCCGAGGAAAAGGCCCGCTCGGTGCCCCCCTCGCGCATCACGCGATACTCGATATCGGACAGCATCTCGCGCCATTCGGCCTCGGTTCGGGTGACCTCGTAGTCGCCCTCGGCGGCCTGTGCGCTGCGGGTGATGCCAAGCGTTGCGGCCGTAGCCGCCAGGAAAGTGCGTCGTTTCATCTCTTTGGTCCTCCTTGCCCGCAAGGTGTGCCGCGCGCCGCCGTCCGGCAAGGCAATCCTCCGCACGATCCTGCGAGACGACTGTCACGATGGCCGCGAAAAATCGGGACGCGCATCCGGGTGTGTTCGTGACGGATGCGCGCCCCTGCGACCGACCGGGATTGAGGGATCCCGACCGGCCGTCCGGTGCCGGCCTTACTGGGCCGGAAGCAGAACGCGGTCGATCACGTGGATGACCCCGTTGGACTGCGCCACATCGGCGATGGTCACAGTGGCCTCGCGGCCGTTTTCATCGGTGAGCGTGATCTCGTCCCCGTCCATCATGGCCTGCAGGGTGCAGCCGCCGACGGTTTCGACCGGATGCATGCCGCCGTCATCGGCGATCATGCCGGCAATGGCCTCCGACATGGCATTTGCTGCAACCACGTGGCAGGTCAGGATCTTGGTCAGCTGCGCCTTGTAGGGATCGCTCATCAGCGTGGCGAGATCGTTTTCCTTGATCCGGTCGAAGGCCGCGTCGGTGGGCGCAAAGACGGTGAAGGGGCCCTCGCCGCTGAGCGTCTCGACCAGGCCCGCCTGCTTGACGGCCGCGACGAGCGTCTCGTGATCGGCGGAGTTCACCGCGTTTTCCACGATGGTGCGATCGGGGTACATGGCGGCGCCGCCGACCATGGGCAGCGTGTCCTGCGCGACGGCGGTGCCCGCGATCAGGGTCGCGGCGGCGGTGGCGAAAGCAATGCGTTTCATCTTCTTCTCCCTTTCGATGACCCGCCGGGTGTCGGCGGGATCTGAGCGAAGACACGGAAGGAAGAGAAGCGCAGTTTCGCGGGCGCCGTTCACGAGGCCGTGAGCGGCGCCGGCCTGTCAGTGATAGGAGAGTTCACCCACAACGTTGCGCCATTCGCCGCTCGACAGCTTCTGGCGGTGGGTGAAACGGACCGAGTGCAGCGGGCCCTCGATCTCGGACTGCCAGAACTCAATGAACTTGAAGAGCCGCGGATGATCCGGGGCCAGGTCGTAGTCCTGCCAGATGTAGCTGTTGAGAACGTTCTTGTAGTCGGGCATCCGGTAGAAGAGTTCCGCCGTCGTCAGCCCGTAGCCCTTGAGCAGAAGTTCGGTTTCGCTTTCCTGCATCTTGTCACCTCGTGCAACTTGCCGTATCGGAAATCTTGCGAAGCGAGTCGTGAAAAATCAATGAAAACAGTGTGTTGTCAGCATACCAAGGTGGCTGCCAACATCCGAATGCCCCGCTGCCATTGCACCCCATATCCTGTCTCTGATAAGGTGCTTTCAACAATATATGGCAGAACAACGGACGGGCGACGAACTTGAACGATACCCCGCAACCCCCTGAAAACGAAGACGAAACACCGAAGCCGCGCAGCGGTCCGGCGATCTCCATCACGTCGGAGATGAAGTCGAGCTACCTCGACTACGCCATGTCGGTGATCGTCAGCCGTGCAATTCCGGACCTGCGCGACGGCCTGAAACCTGTGCACCGGCGCATTCTCTATACGCTTTGGGAGAACGGGCAGACCTCGTCCAAGCCCTACCGCAAGTGCGCCACCGCCGTCGGCGACGTCATGGGCCGCTACCACCCGCACGGCGACAGCGCGGTCTACGACGCGCTTGTGCGGATGGCGCAGGACTTCTCCATGTCGCTGCCGCTGATCGACGGCCAGGGCAACTTCGGCTCCATGGACGGCGACCCGCCAGCCGCCTACCGTTACACCGAGGCGCGGCTTGAAAAGGTCGCCGAGGCGCTGCTCGAGGACATCGACAAGGAAACCGTCGATTTCGTCCCGAACTACGCCAACGAACGCAACGAGCCGCTGGTGCTGCCGGCGCGCTATCCCAACATCCTGGTCAACGGCTCCGAAGGCATCGCCGTCGGCATGGCGACGCGCATCCCGCCGCACAACCTCGGCGAGGTGATCGACGCGACGCTGGCGCTGATCGAG
>CAYNKL010000279.1:0-4591 GCA_964397775.1 uncultured Rhodobacterales bacterium
TGCTCGTAGACGCTGGAGCTTCGGTTTCCCTCCTGCGCCAGCAGCGGCCCGACCAGCTGCGTCGTCGCCACGACGCCGGCGAGCGTGCCGGCCACGGCGGCCATCACGAATTTCTGCATTGTGCTCGTCATCCCTTGTCGGTTGCGAACCACGTGCGTGGATCGACAGGCGTATCGCCTTCCCTGACTTCTATATAGAGCGTCTCGGTTCGCCCAGCGCCAGTGGTTTCACTTGTCGGTGACCCCGTCCCTCCGGAGCCCATGAGCCCGACGGGACTGCCCTCGGGCAGCACCTGCCCCATCTGACCGAAGACCCGATCGAGCCCAGCCAGAACGAACAGCAGATCGGGCTGGGGTTCAAGGATGGTCACCAGCCCGTAATCGAGAAGCGGGCCGTTGTAGCGGATTGTTGCTGCCACCGGCGTCGTCACGAGCGCCTGCGGCCGCGTGGCGATGACCAGCCCAGGCCGCGCAACGCCCGCGGCGTCCTCTTCCCCCGGCGCGCGCAGGACGACACCGCTGACCGGCAGGGGCAGGTCGCCCTTGCGGTCGTCGATGCTCGCCCCTTCGGGCGCTGTGGCCACCTCCTCGCCCCCGGCGAGGTCGGCGAGGCCCGAGGCAAAGCCTTCGAGCGTCTCGGTCGAGGAAATGAGGATCGCGGTGCGGATCTGATCCTCGGTGTAGCGCTGCGGCAGATCCGTGCGGTCGGCGATGGCCTGGCTGAGCGCGCTGCGCGCGGCCTGAACTTCCGAAAGCCCCTCCTGCAGGGTGTCGGCGGCGTTTTCCTGAAGCTGGCGCAGGGCGGCGACCTCTTCGAGGTCGGCACGCAGGTCCTCGGCGCGGGCGTTCAGCCCCGGGGCGACGGCGGCGACCAGCATCCCGGCGCGGGCGCTGCCGAGCGGCCCTTCGGGGTGCAGCATGACCTGCGGGCCGGGCCGGCCCGAGTTGGACATGAGCGCGCCCAGAAGCTGGCTGACCTCGCCCTCCTGCGCGCGAAGCTTGCGGGTGATCTCGGTCTCGCGGACGGCGGCGGCGCGCAGGCCGGTGCGCATCGCCGCAAGCCCGTCCTCGTAGGCCCGCACCGCATCGGTCAGCGCCGCGACCCGGTCGCTGGCGCCCTCGGCCTGATCCATGCGGAGCGAGGCCGCCTCGAGATCGCGGGCCGCCTGCCGTGCGCCTTCGGCAGCGTCCTGCGCGAAGGCAGGCGCCGCAGCGAGGGCCAGGACAAGGGCGAGCCGGCGGATCACTTGATGAGGCTTTCCCCGGTCATTTCCTCGGGCTGGTCGAGCCCCATGAGCTGCAGCAGCGTGGGCGCCAGATCGGCCAGCCGCCCACCGTCGCGCAGCGTCGCGCCCTCGGGACCACCATAGAGGATCACCGGAACCGGGTTCAGCGTGTGCGAGGTGTGCGGGCCGCCGGTTTCGGGGTCGACCATGGTCTCGCAATTGCCGTGGTCGGCGGTGACGATCATGGCGCCGTCGGTCCCCTCCAGCGCCTCCAGCACGCGGCCGAGCCCGGCATCGACGGCCTCGCAGGCCTTGATGGCGGCGTCGAGATCGCCGGTGTGGCCCACCATGTCGGGATTGGCGAAGTTGGTGACGATCAGGTCGTAGCCTTGCTCGATCGCCTCGACGAACTTGTCGGTCACCTCGCCGGCGCTCATCTCGGGCTGCATGTCGTAGGTGGCGACCGAGGGCGACTTGGGCATGAAGCGGTCCTCGCCCTCTTCGGGGTCTTCCTTGCCGCCGTTGAGGAAGAAGGTCACATGCGGGTATTTCTCGGTCTCGGCCAGCCGGAACTGGCGCTTGCCGTGCTTGGCCACCCATTCGCCCAGCGTGTTGACGATGACCCGCTTGGGAAAGGCGGCGCCCATGTAGGCGTTGTGCTTGTCGGAGTACTCGACCATGCCCAGCAGCGCCGAAAGCTCGGGCTTTTCGCGTTCGAACCCGTCGAAGTCGGGCGCACCGATGGCGGCGAGGATCTCGCGCGCGCGGTCGGCGCGGAAGTTGAGGCAGAAGTAGCCGTCGCCCGGTTTGAGGCCCTCGTAGCCCTCGATCACGGTGGCCGGGATGAATTCGTCATTCTTGCCGTTGTCATAGCTCTGGCTGACGGCAGTGACGGCGTCGGGGGCGGTGGCCTGCCCCTTGGCGTCGATCATGGCGTCATAGGCCTGCTGCACGCGGTCCCAGCGGTTGTCGCGGTCCATGGCGAAGTAGCGGCCGATGACGGTGGCGATGGTGACGCCCTCGGGGCACCAGTCCTGCAGGTCCTTCAGGAAGCCGTCGGCGGATTTGGGCGCCACGTCGCGGCCATCGGTGATGGCGTGGATCACGACCGGCACGCCCTTGTCGGAGATGAGCTTCGCCGTGGCCTTGATGTGTTCGATGTGGCCATGCACGCCGCCGTCCGAGACCACACCCATGAGATGCGCGCGGCCGCCGGCGTCCTTCACGGTCTGGGCGAACTCGAGGATGGCCTCGTTCTCGAAGAAGCTGCCGTCCTCGATGGCGAGGTCGATCTGGCCGAGGTCCATGGCGACCACGCGGCCCGCGCCGATGTTGGTGTGGCCGACCTCGGAGTTGCCCATCTGGCCGGTGGGCAGGCCCACGTCGGGGCCGTGCGTGGTCAGCGTGCTGTGCGGGCAGCTTGCCATGAGGCGGTCGAAGTTGGGGGTGTTGGCGAGCGCCGGGGCGTTGGCCTCGGTCTCTTTGCGCAGGCCCCAGCCGTCGAGGATGGTGAGGATGACGGGTTTGCTCATGGGATGCCTCCGCGACCGGTTTTGACAGGGGTCTAGCAGAGGTCGCGGGGGATGTGGAGAGGGCGGCTGCAGCAAGGGTGCGGCGGTGTCCCGGGGCGGGACATCGTGGCAGCTCAACGAAATCAATAGTTTGATCGGGGCCGTTTACCGGGACTTAGGAATGTCCCTTGGGCGGGCGCTGTCTCGCCCGCTGCTGGCGGAGGCTGGTGGGGCGAGGCAGGGCCGTTGGCCCGGTCATGGCAGGGTGGCCCAGGCTCCGCCTGCTTGGCACTGACAAGCAGGCCCCGGCCTGTTTTTCGGGCACTCTCGTCCGGGGCTCCGCCCGCTCGTCGCTGAAAACAGGCCCGCGGCCTGTTTTCCGGGCGCTCCTGGTCTCCGACCCTTCCTCGCTGAAATCATGCCCCCAGCATGATTTCCGGGCGCTCGGAAGCCCTCACCCTAGCCCTCTCCCCCGAGGGGAGAGGGGGCCTGTCGCGCGGGGGCTGAGCGGGCGCTTGACCCTGCCGCCCCCTCCCCAACCCTCCCCCTCGCAGGGGGAGGGGGAGGGTTGCACATCGTGGCGGCCAGAGCGCAGCTACGCGCGCGGCGATGCGGCCCAGCTTGTTTTTCCAGGGGCGGCGTGGTCGTGGTGACTGGACAAGGCAGTGTTGCGCTCCAGTTCCTGCGCAAGACCGACACCGCACGCCCCCGGAGGACGAGACCATGCAGACCAAGACCCTGACCCTTCCGCTGATCGCCTCCGGCGCCGTGCTCTGCGCCCTGCCCGCCGCCGCGCAAGAGCGCCAGCTTCGTTTCGAGCTTGGCGCCGGGGCGCAGGTGGCCCCCGCCTACGAGGGCTCCGACGATTACGAGGCCTCGCCCAGCTTCTTCGGCTCGGTGAGCGTGCTGAATTTCTGGTTCCTCGACCTGAGCACCAAGGGCGGCAACGGCTTTGCCATCGGGCCGTCCTTCGGCGTGGTCTCGGACCGCGACGACGGCGACCACGACCGGCTCGAAGGGATCGACGACGTGGATTTCGCGCTCGAGCTGGGGCTGAAGGCCAAGTACCGCTACGAGTCCTGGGAGGTCTTCGGCGCCATCCGCCAGGGCGTTACCGGGCACGAGGGGCTCGTGGGCGATCTGGGTGTCGACTACATCGCCTCGCCCTCGCTGGATTCGGAATTCCGCATCGGCCCCCGCGTGACCTATGTCGACGACGAATACATGGAGACCTATTTCTCGGTGCCAAACGGCGCGCGGCTGGCCTCCTACGATGCCGACGGCGGGCTCAAGAGCTACGGGCTGGAGATGTCCTACAAGCAGGACCTGACCGAGAAATGGGCGGTGAAGGGCACCGTTACCTGGGATCGCCTCGCCGGCGATGCCGAGGATTCCCCCATCGTGCAGGACCGCGATCAGGGGTCGCTGGGCGTGACGCTGATCCGGGAGTTCGACTGGCGGTGGTGAGGGCCTAGGCCACGGCTTGAGAGTGTGAGCGCCGTTCGCAATTGCGGGCGGCGTTTTTCGTGGGGGTTGGCTGGTCACTGCGGGCCGCTTGAGCGCGAAGCCCCCGCGCGGAATCAAGGCCGAAGGCCGCCGCGCATCGCAGCCGCGCTCCCACGCGGCGGCGATCTGGTGACGCTTGGTGCGTGGTGTCGAGGTCGTCCGGATTTGCGGGCATAAATCGAGAGGATCAGCCGTGGGCATCGCCACCGCGCGCGGCCGTGCGCGGCTCTGCATACTGCCCTGACAGCTTTCCCCAGAGCCAGCCGAGACGCCCGGGCAACACGTCCGATTACTGATGAACCCGCTGTGATCCATGCTCCATTCCGCCCGGAACAAGGGCCGCAGGCCC
>CAYNKL010000280.1:0-4585 GCA_964397775.1 uncultured Rhodobacterales bacterium
CAGACCGCGACAGCGGCGGGGATGCAGCTGACGCCGCCGGCCAGCACGAAGCTCATCGCTGCGCCCTGCGACATGCCCTGCGCCAGCAGCGCATCGACCATGGGGATTGCGGCATAGCCGTTGAGGTAGGCGGGCGCGCCCACCACGGCGCCCAGGACGATGGGCCAGATGCCGGTACCGCCCAGAAGCGTGGCCACGGTTTCGGCCGGGATGTAGCGCAGCATGACCGCCTCGAGCAGGTAGGCGAGCGTCAGCCACTTGAGCAGGAAGAGGCCGTTTTCCACCGCGGTCTCGCGGAAGGTGGCGCGGCGCGGGGCGTCCTCCCAGAAGCGCCACTTGGGCGTGTCGGAGAAGGGTTTCTTGCTGCCCGAACAGCAGCCTCCGCAGCTGGACTGGCGTTTCGCGCGCAGGGGATCGCGGAAGACCGGGCTCTGGGCGAAGGCCAGGGTGCCGAAGCCGCCGAAGAGGCCGAGGGCGACCGCGGCAAGCGTCTTGGCCACGGCGAAGTCCCAGCCGAGCGTGCCGGAGGTGATCAGGAACATCGCCGGGTCCATGAGCGGCGAGGCAAGCCAGAAGGCCATGACGGCGCCGAGCGGCGCGCCCACGGCCAGAAGGGCCGCGATGAAGGGGATGACCTCGCAGCTGCAGAAGGGCGAGAGCCCGCCGAGCAGCGCCGCCAGCACGATCATGCGGGCGGGATTGCCCTCGAAGGCGCGGGCAAGGAGGTTCTCCGCCCCCGTCGCCTTGAGCGTCGCCACGGCCAGCACCGCGAAGAGGATGAAGGGCGCCGTGTGGGCAAGCGCGCTGCCCGCGAAGGTGACGGTCTCGACGGTGCGGCCGCTGTCGAAGAGGGCCACGGCCCCCACCAGCGCGAGACTGGCGAGCCAGGCCGGGTCGGGGCGCGGCAGGCGGCGCGGGGGACGCTGGGTTGTCTCAGCCATGGTCGTGGGTCCTTTCTCCGGGCGGGCAGTCTGCGCAGCACTGGGTCAGCAGGAAGTTCGACAGCTCGCGCACCTCGTCGTAGGCGGCGGCGGCGCAGATCACGCTGCGGCCCTGTTTTGCCTGCGTGGCGAGGCCCGCCTGCGTGAGGATGCGCATGTGGTGGGTGAGGGTGGAGCCGGTCACGCCCGTGCGCGCGCCGAGCTCGCCGATGCTGAGCCCTTCGGGGCCGGCGCGCACAAGGGCGCGCAGCACCGAGAGGCGTTGTTCTGAGCCGAGCGCCGCGAACTTGGAGGCGGCGATCTCGAGCGGCATATCGTGCAGGCGGGGGGCGGATTCGTTTTTCATGTTTCTAGCATTGTCGAAATGATACGGCTTGGCAAGCGATATTTCTAGAGATTTCGAAATGACGGGTCGTGTCTGGGCGGACGCGGTTTTCCGGTGGAAAACCGGTGGGGGCTCTGCCCCCGCGCCTGCGGCGCTCCCCCGGAATATTTCCGTCAAGAAGAAGCGGGCTAGGTCGGTGCGTCATGTCGGAGCTGAAGGAAAGACTGGCGGCGTGCCGCATCTGCGCGGATCGCTTTGCCGCGACGGCGACCGGGCATGTCCCGAAGCCGTTAGTGTGGTTCCGTCCGGGCGTGCGGCTCGTGATCGCGAGCCAGGCGCCCGGGCGGCGGTCGCACGAGGGGGATCTGCCGTTCCGGGATGGCTCCGGCCTGCGGCTGCGCGAGTGGCTGGGGCTCGGTGAGGCGGACTTCTTCGACCGGACGCGTGTGGCGATCGTGCCGATGGGGTTCTGCTTTCCGGGCTACGACGCGCAGGGCGGCGACCTGCCGCCGCCCGCGATCTGCCGCAGAACCTGGCGCGATGCGGTCATGGCGGAGCTGGGCGAGGTGCCCTTGCTGCTGGCCGTGGGCGGGCTGGCGCAGCGCTGGCATCTTGGCGCGCGGGGCGGCGTGGGCGAGACAGTGGGGCGCTGGCGCGCGTTCCTGCCGGGGGCCATGCCGCTGCCGCATCCGTCCTGGCGCAACACCGCTTGGCTGAAGCGCAATCCCTGGTTCGAGGTGGAGCTTTTGCCGGTGTTGCGGGCACGGGTGGCCGAGGTCATGGCGGATGGTGGTTGAAGGCCCTATCTGGGGAGACATGGACGAACCGCTGACAGAGAGGATCGCGCGCTGCCGCATCTGCGCGGAGCGCTTTGCCGCGACGGCCACGCGGCATGCGCCGCGCCCGGTCGTGTGGTTCCGGCCAGGTGCCCGGCTGTTGATTGCCGGGCAGGCGCCGGGCATGCGGGTGCACAAGTCGGGCCGGCCCTTCGACGACCCTTCGGGGCAACGGCTGCGGGCCTGGCTGGGGCTGAGCGAGCAAGAGTTCTGGGACATGTCGCGCGTCGCCATCGTGCCCATGGCCTTCTGCTTTCCGGGCTACGACGCCAAGGGCAGCGACCTGCCGCCGCCGAGGGTCTGCGGCGAGACCTGGCATGGCGCGGTCATGGAGGCGCTGCCGGATCTGGCGCTGAAGCTCTATGTTGGCGGCTATTCGCACCGCTACCACCTGGGCACCCGCGCGGGTGTGACCGAGACGGTGGCGCGCTGGCGCGACTACTGGCCCGATGCCGTGCCCTTGCCGCATCCGTCGTGGCGCAATACGGCATGGCTGAAACGCAACCCCTGGTTCGAGGCCGAGCTGCTGCCGGTGCTCCGGACCCGCATCCGCGAGGTGATGGATGACCGAGACGACACCGCTCGACGCCGCGCATGAGGCGATGGAGGCCGCGCCACAGGACGATGCCGCGCGGCTGCGCTTCTACGACCGGCTGGCCGCCACCGAGATGTTCGTGCTGCTGACCAAGGAGCCCGAGGGCGAGGTGGTGGAGCCCGAGATCTTTGACCTGGGCGAGGCGAAGGTGGTGCTGATCTTCGACCGCGAGGAGCGGCTTTCGGCCTTTACCGGGCGGATCTCACCCTATGCAGCGCTGCCGGGGCGCGCCGTGGTGCGCATGCTCGCCGGGCAGGGCATCGGGCTGGGCGTGAACCTGGAGGTGGCGCCCTCGTCGCTGCTGCTGCCGGCCGAGGCGGTGGACTGGCTGGCGGGCACGCTGGATCACGGGCCGGAAGAGAGCGAGGCACGGGTGTCCGAACTGCGGCCGCCTTCGGGGTTGCCGGAGGTGCTGCTCGAGGCGCTGGACGCGCGTCTGGCAAGTGCCGCGGGGCTTGCGGCCTGTGCCTGGCTCGCCGCGGCGGTCTACGAGGACAATTCGCGCGGGCACCTTCTGGGCATCGCCGAGCCGGTGCCGGGGTCCGAGGACGCGCTGGCGCGGGCGATCAACGAGGCGCTGGTCTTTTCGGGGCTCGATGCCGGGGCGCTCGACGTGGTGTTCCTGCGACGCAGCGATCCGATGGCGGCGCGGCTGGCCCGGGTGGGCCTGCGCTTTGACCTGCCCGAGGCGCCGCAGGCCGAGGCGGTGGAGCGCCCCGCGCCGGGCAGCGATCCCGACAAGCCGCCGATCCTGCGCTAGCGCGCGCGGCCGAGCTCCTGCTGCAGGGTCGGCAGGGTGTCGCCGGGCATGGGCGTGGCCTCCCACACCGCGCGGGCGATGGCGCGGGCGAGGCAGATGCTGGCGGCGTGGCCCAGCAGGGTGAGCGTTTCCACCGGGTTTTCGACCGGCGTCGCGCCGGTGCTGGCGGCGAAGACGAGGTCGCCGTCGAGCGGGCTGTGCGCGGGCTGGATGGCGCGGGCCATGCCGTCGTGGGCGGCCACGGCCATGCGGTGGCACTGCGCCTTGTCGAGGGCGGCATCGGTGGCGACGATCGCGATGGTGGTGTTGCCGAGGCTGGCCATGGCCGCGGCCTTGCGGCTGGGCGGCAGGGGCTGAAGGCCCTCGGTCGGATCGGGGCCGAGGGCGCCGTATTCGCCGGCGATCTCGTAGGGCGCGGCCCAGAAGTGGCGGCCCGAGGGGGTGGCGACGCTGCCCATGGGATTGGTGGCGACGAGCGCGCCGACGGTGTGGTCGCCGACGATCAGGCTGGCCGAGCCGAGGCCGCCCTTGTGCTGCGCGGTCTGGGCGCCGGTGCCGGCGCCGGTCGTGCCGAGGGCGAAGTCCTGGCGCGCATTGGCGAGGGCGCGGCGGCCGAGGTCGGGGAAGAACCCCTCGTCGTAAGTCTTGTCGCCGCCGTTCAGCAGGTCGAAGAGGATGGCGGCGGGGACGATGGGGACGCGGGCCGAAAGGACGGGGAAGCCGCGGCCCGTGGCGTGCAGCGCGTGCATGATGCCCTGCGCCGCGGAAAGGCCGAAGGCGCTGCCACCCGAGAGCACGAGCGCGTCGGCGCCGGGCGCGGTCTTGTCCGGGGCGAGCAGGTCGGTTTCGCGCGTGCCGGGGGCGCCGCCCTGTACCGCGACCGAGGCGGTCATGGGCTGGTCGGCGGTCAGCACCGTGGTGCCGGTGCGGGCGCCGTGATCCTCGGCATTGCCGACGTAGAGGCCGGGGATGTCGGTGATGAGATTGCGTGGACCGGGGATCATGGGGCTGCCTTCCTGCCTTGGGCGGGAACAGGAAGCATGGGGCACGCGCCGGGTGCAAGCGGCATTGCGGTGGCCCGATCGGCAATGTGTCTTGTCGCGGGCGACGGGGGCTCTGCCCCCGTCG
>CAYNKL010000281.1:0-4500 GCA_964397775.1 uncultured Rhodobacterales bacterium
GTCTGTTCAACGTGCCGCTGGCGGTCTGGATCCTCGAGGGCTTCATGCGCGGCGTCCCGCGCGAGATCGACGAGACCGCCTACATCGACGGCTACAGCTTCGGGCGCTTCTTCGTGAAGATCTTCATGCCCCTGATCGCGAGCGGCATCGGCGTGGCGGCCTTCTTCTGCTTCATGTTCAGCTGGGTGGAGCTGTTGCTGTCGCGCACGCTGACCTCGGTCGACGCCAAGCCCATCGCCGCAACCATGACCCGTACCGTGGGTGCCGCGGGCATCGACTGGGGCGTTCTGGCCGCCGCGGGCGTGCTGACGATCATCCCCGGCGCGCTCGTGATCTACTTCGTGCGCAACTACATCGCCAAGGGCTTCGCCCTGGGGAGGGTGTGATGGAAGGTTTTGTTAACCATTCCGGGGTCATCATGGGGAGCGACCCGAGGACCTCCTTGTCACCGTCATCCTCGGGCTCGACCCGAGGATCTCTCCACCAAGAGGTCCTCGCATCAAGTGCGAGGATGACGGTGAAGCACCCAGAAGGACCCCGCACCGCTGTTCGTCTACATCATGACAAACCGGCCACGCGGCACGCTCTACATAGGGGTCACGGGCGATCTCGCCCGGCGGACCTGGGAACACCGCACCCACGCGACCCCGGGCTTCACCGACCGCTACAACCTCGAACGGCTCGTGCACTTCGAGGTCTTCGAGGAACCCTCGGAAGCCATCCGTCGCGAAAAGGCGCTCAAACGCTGGCGCCGCGACTGGAAGATCGCGCTGATCGAGAAGGGCAACGCGGACTGGCGCGACCTTTGGGAGGAGATCACGCCGTAGAGTGCTCGGCCGGTATTACGCCCGTCATCCTCGGGCTCGACCCGAGGACCTCCTGGCCAAGAGATCCTCGCATCGAGTGCGAGGACGACGCCCTGAAACAGCGCCACCGCACCACCGGAAGGACCCACTGACATGGCATGGATGGCATGGACCTGGCCGACGGCGGCCTTCTTCGCGGTGATCGCCACGCTTCTGGTGATCTTCACCGTGCTCGCCGTGAAATTCCCCGAGACGCCCCGCCGGGGCGTGCTCGGGATCGAGACCACGCGGGGCGACCGGCTCTTCATCACGCTGCTCGCCTCGGCGTTCCTCAATCTCGCGTGGCTCGGCTTCGGCATCGCGCCGCAGCCCTACGCGCTGATCGCCTGTCTTGTCGTCGCGGCCGGAATCTTCCGCTTCGTCTGACAGGCACGACCAAAACGATGTTCAAAACCGGGAGGAGACCCAAATGAACACGACCCTGAGATCGACAACGGCGCTCGCCGTGGCGCTGGGGCTGCTCAGCAGCCCCGCGCTGGCGGACATGGAGGCCGCGCGCGCCTTCCTCGACGCCGAGATCGGCGATGTCTCGACCCTGACCCGCGAAGAGCAGGAAGCCGAGATGCAGTGGTTCATCGATGCCGCGCAGGAGCTGCAGGGCATGGACATCAACGTGGTCTCGGAAACGATCACCACGCATGAATACGAATCCCAGGTCCTCGCCCCCGCCTTCAGCGAGATCACCGGCATCAACATCACCCACGACCTCATCGGCGAAGGCGACGTGGTCGAACGCCTGCAGGTCCAGATGCAGTCGGGCCAGAACGTCTACGACGCCTTCGTCAACGACTCCGACCTCATCGGCACCCACTGGCGTTACGGCCAGGCCCGCAACCTGACCGAGTGGATGGCAGGCGAGGGCGCGGACGTCACCTCGCCCACCCTCGACCTCGAGGACTTCATCGGCACCCAGTTCACCACCGGGCCCGACGGCAACCTCTACCAGCTGCCCGACCAGCAGTTCGCCAACCTCTATTGGTTCCGCTACGACTGGTTCAACGACGAGAAGAACAAGGCCGACTTCCAGGAGGAATACGGCTACGAGCTCGGCGTCCCGGTCAACTGGGCGGCCTACGAGGACATCGCCGAATTCTTCACCGGCCGTGACCTCAGCCACATGGGCATCGACCAGGACATCTACGGCAACATGGACTATGGTAAGAAGGACCCCAGCCTCGGCTGGCGGTACACCGACGCCTGGATGTCCATGGCGGGCATGGGCGACAAGGGCGAACCCAACGGCCTGCCGGTCGACGAATGGGGCATCCGCGTCAACGAGCAGTCCCAGCCCGTGGGCGCCTGCATGGCGCGCGGCGGCGCCACCAACTCGCCCGCCGCGGTCTACGCCGTCGACAAGGCGATCGAATGGCTGCAGAACTACTCGCCGCCCGCCGCCGCCGGCATGACCTTCTCCGAGGCCGGTCCCGTGCCGGGGCAGGGCAACATCGCCCAGCAGATGTTCCTCTACACCACCTTCGTGGCGCCCCTCGTGGACAGCCCCGCGGTGATGAACGAGGACGGCACGCCCAAGTGGCGCCTCGCCCCCAGCCCGCACGGCGTCTACTGGGAAGAGGGCATGAAGGTCGGCTACCAGGACGTGGGCTCCTGGACCATCCTCGACAGCACGCCCACCGACCGCGCCAAGGCCGCCTGGCTCTACGCGCAGTTCGTCACCTCCAAGACCGTGGACGTGAAGAAGTCCGACGTGGGCCTGACCTTCATCCGCGAGAGCACCATCAACTCCGACCACTTCACCGACCGCGCGCCCAAGCTCGGTGGCCTGGTCGAGTTCTACCGCTCGCCCGACCGCGTGCGCTGGTCGCCCACCGGCACCAACGTGCCCGACTACCCCAAGCTGGCGCAGCTCTGGTGGCAGAACATCGGCGACGCCATGTCCGGTGCCAAGACCTCCAAGGAGGCGCTCGACCAGCTTTGCGCCGACATGGAAAGCGTCATGTCCCGGCTTGAGCGCGCCGGTGTCCAGGGCGATCTCGGCCCGGTCCTGAACGAGGAACAGGACCCCGAGTACTGGCTCGAACAGCCCGGCGCGCCGAAGCCCGCCCTCGAGAACGAGGACGAGGAACCCCAGACCGTCTCCTACGACGAGCTGGTCCAGTCCTGGCAGTAAGCCTCAGGGCCTGAGAGATGGAGCGCGCCGGGTGGAAGCCCGGCGCGTTTTTTGGGGGGGAGTAGAGTTAGCTCGCTGGCAGCCCCTAGCCGAAATTGCGACCGGATGGCCCGCCGCGGCGCAGCACAGGCCGGTTACGGATTTCGGCAGAGCGGGAAGGCCATGGAGTAGAGCCTCGCATTGCAGCCGCGCGCGGAGGCGATCCCGACCGCTGACCCTCTTGGTTTATCCCCGCAACCCCGAAAGACCTCAACACGAGGCACCCGGCGTCACCAAATCGCCGCCGCGTGGGGGCGCGGCTGCGATGCGCGGCGGGGCTGACGCCCCTCGATTCCTCGCAAGGCGCTTCGCGTTCAATCGGCAATCGGGGCTCGAACTGGTTTGCGGCGCGGCGGCAGGCCGTCGGACCACCTTGGAGGTGCTGCATGATGCTCCCGGCCCCAACCTGCCGTTCACCGCTGCTCTAGATGCCGCGGCGCGGCGGGTCGAAGGCCTTTATGAGGGGACAGTTCGGCGGGCCCGGCGGCTCGCGTAGCGCTTTTCATTCGATAGCCAGCCCCACGAGTCTTAGGAGTTGTCGCAGTTCCGGATTGTTTCTAGCAGCCCTAGCAATATGATCTAAGGTCAGGTTCCGCTCCAGATCGGCGGCAGCAGTGTTCTTACGATAGTTGGGCCATACCGCTTGCAAGCGAACAAGAGCCCCACCCCGAGGTGGGTTGTCGTTTTCATGGCCCCGAAAGTGTCGTAACAGCAGTCCCTCGTGATCAGGTTTCTGCCACACCGAAATAAAGTTCTCCAGCGCGAGCAATTCTATGGCTCTGCGCCCTCTCTCTCTGTTCCTCAAGAAGATCAGTATCCAACATTATCGCCTTACCGGCAAACGGAGCCTTTCTGCCTTCCTTGGAGACTTCGCGAACAGCTTTCTCCGCCAAGGCAAGCGGATCGCCTGCGGGTTGGAGGTTTCGGATCACAATATGAATCTTCAAGTCTGCACGGTCTGCAAACCTTTGCAAAAGAGCGCCGTAAGCCTGTTCACTTTCCCCCTCGCACCCCAGAAAGATGCGGCTCCTACGCTCAATGGTGCGACCTCTACTCATCCTATGCTCGGGACGCCGCCATAAACTCCGCCGAGATAATTTGGCAGGAAGTTCTCGCCTCGCCTGATCCCTTTAATGTCACTGAGGCCATAGACTTGGGTAGCCCCAACTTGACTCTTTTCACAGATGAAAACTTCTTCTTTCAACAGATCATCGAGCAAAGAGACCGCGTGGCAGCTCATCCAGAGCTGGGCTCCGTGAGGGTTGCGGCCTTGATCAGAGAACCAGCGAAGGATCTCCGGCAGAATGGCAGGGTGTATGGCAACATCGAGCTCGTCGATGACGGCAATACCCCCGATTGCTAGAGCCCTATGAATATATGGATAAATCCTCAGGAACTGTTGAGTGCCATGGCTTTCTAGCGGCATCCTAACGGGATGGTCGAGGCCCGCGTGAATAAAATTCGCCA
>CAYNKL010000282.1:0-274 GCA_964397775.1 uncultured Rhodobacterales bacterium
CATGATCACCCCCTGCTCGGAGGCGTCGTCGCGGGGCTCGAAATTCGGCGGTCCGTAGGGAAGGCCGAGGCGCAACACCCGGCGGCGCTTGTTCAGCGCGTGCGTGGCCTTGGGGTTCTCGAACTGCTTGCCGGTCTCGGGATCGATGCCGAAGCGGTTCAGCGGGTCAAGGTAGTCGCGGGTGTTCATCCGTCGCACATGCGCGCCGCCGGGGCACTTGAAGCCCGCCATGTCGTCGGCATAGCGGAAATCCGAGGCCGCGGGGCTGCGGATA
>CAYNKL010000282.1:284-4476 GCA_964397775.1 uncultured Rhodobacterales bacterium
CCCGTGTCGTCGCGCCAGCCGAGCTTTGTCCCGAGGGCGATCCACTCGTCGTAGCCGGGCACCGCCGCGAGGGGCACCCCGTCCGACCAGCGTCCGCACATCTTGGCAAGGAGGGTCTCCTTGGCCTGCGGCAGGTCCACGCCCATGGTCTCGGCGTATTGCGCGGCCTCGGCGTCGACCACCTCGCGAAAGCTTGCGACATTTTCGTGCAGCTTGCGATAGGCCATGAAGGTGCCGTTCTGCATGAACTCGGGCGGCATCGCGGTCGGCGGCAGCTCTTGGCTTTCGCCGGGATGGCCGAGGATGAACTCGCCCGGCTCCAGAGGCGCCCAGTCGCCGCCCATGCGCTTGCCGCGCCCGATCACCGCGGTTTTCTCGGTCTCCGGCGGGTACTGGCCCTTGAAGACCGGGTCGCCGATGCCGTCGGTGAAGCCGAAATGCTCGCGCGCGGTGGGCAGGGCGAGGCCGTCGAACGCGTCGAACACCGCCGAGGCCGCCTGATAGGGCTGATCGCCGGCCTTGCCATTGGCCTCGATCAGCTCGACGCCGTGGCCTGTGAGCGATTTCAGCCAGGCGGTCCTGGCCTCGAGCTCCGGGTGCGGCGCGCTGAGACGCGCAAGCCCCTCGGGCGTTTCGGGGTCGGCGCCGCCGAGATCGGGCTGGGCATTGAGGGTGACAAGGATATGCACGTCCTCGGCGCCGCCCTTGCCCTCCTTCCGGTTGCCCCGCCAGATCGGATCCCAGTCGCGGTCCCAGTCGGGATCGTCGTCCTCGGTCCTGGTCGGATCGCGGTCACCCAGCATCGAGGCGCGGCTGCGCATCCCCGAGATGAACACGTCTGGCATGCCCTGCAGCGTCCGGTCCGGCACCTCGAGCCAGTAGAGCCCCATGAAGGTGAAGGCGATGTTGACGGTGCAGGCGGGCTTGTCGGCCTCTTCTGGCCAGCGCGCCGAGGTGGTCACCTGCTTGCGTACCGCATCGACGAAGGCGCGCCCGGCGGCGGGGGTCTGGATGCGGAAGAACAGGTAGCGCGCGAAGGGGAAGGAGAAGCGCCCGTAGGCGCGGGTCACGTTGCCCTGAATGTCGTGCAGGTTCAGCTGAGCGGCCACGGTCCCCTCCCTTACAAACCGGCGCGCGGCTGCGGCGCGCTGTTCGAGATCACTCCCGGCTTCTGTGTCGGCCCGGAGACGTCGCGCGGCGCGTGCCGTTTTAGGAAGTCGCCGAAGGCCGCGTGCAGCGCCTCGGGCCGGGCATGTTGGTTGGCGGCGATGAAATCGGCAAAGGCCTGCTGGGTGTAGAGCGCCTTGAGCACGGTCGGCAGGTCGTCATGGCTGGCCGGGGGCAGCGGTTTGGCCCCGTTCGAGAGCGCGAAGCGTACCGAGATCAGGAACGCCAGCGCGGTGAGCGCCAGCGCCACCAGCGCGAGGCCAAGCGTGTTCATGCCAAGCACATGGATCACCCCGAAGATCCGCAACACCAGCGCCGCCAAGGCCACCACCGCCGGGAGGCCCACCGCGGCGATCAGCCCCTTCAGCGGCAGCGCGTTGAAGGCCGGAAGCGAGAGGTAGTAGTCGTGGTAGGGCATCGTCGTCTCGACATGGCAGCGCTCGAGATAGGCGCCGAACGCGGCGCCGCTGTCGGTGCCGTCGAAGCCGTGGCAATTGCCGAAGATCGCCTTGATTTCCTCGCCCATCGTGTCCCAGAGCGTCTGGGCATAGGCCAGCCGCACCTTGCGCTGCTCCTCGGGGGCGAGATCCGTTGGCAGCGCATCGCCGTCTTTCGCGATGGCGTCGATATCGGCGGTGAAGACAAGATAGGCCGAGCGCAGCCGGTCGACCTTGCCCGGCACGATGGTGTTGACGCCCTTGACCGTGGCCACCAACGCGTCCTGCGCGCCGCGACCGTTATAGACCACGTCATCGAGGACGAACATGCGGGCGAAGTGGTTGCGGGTGTTGCGCGCGAAGGGCGCGGCATACTCGGATTTCTGCGTCGCGGGGGTCTGGTGCGCCGGGGGCAGGCGGGCAAGCTCGATGCGCACCTTCTGTGTGTAGGAGACATCGCCATGCGGCCCGCCGCGCCGGATCGGGATCAGGTAGGTCAGGAACAGGTGCCCGGTGTCGAGATCGGCCATGTCACGCCCCCCGCCTGGCGGTGAAGCGTTCCTGTGCCGCCTCGACATAGGCCAGGCGGTTGACGTCGGCGCGCTCGGTGTCGAGGCTGGCGACCGGTCCGAACCCGGGATCGCCGAGATCGTTCTGGATCTCGAGATAGGCGGCCTTGAACGCCTTGGCGAAGGTTTCGGGCGTGGCCTTGCTGTGTGCCTCTGCGAGGCTCAGCACCTGGTCATAGACCTTGAGCGCCGACTTGATGTCGCGCTGCGCCGCGCCGGGGGTGGCGTTGTAGTAATAGTCGGTGCCGATCTGGTTGTAGGTGATGTAGTCCTTGAACGGCGTGATGGGGATCGACAGGGGGTACTTGCTGGCCGAGTACCAGAACAGGTTGAGACCGTTGGGAATGCCGTCGGAGAAGGCGTCGATGTACTGGTCCCAGGTGCCGTTGAAGTTCGAGCAGAACAGCATGTAATCGTTGTCGAGGCGCTCCTTGCCCTGGCCGAGATCGGGCCACTGGTCGCGCGTGACGATGACCCACCGGGCGAAATGGATGAGCGACAGGCCAAGCAGCCCCATCAGGTTCGAGGGCAGGCCGCGCGCGGCCATGAAGAGCAGTCGGTTGATCCAGGTGATGCGCGGGCGACTGGGGGTCACCACGTTCATCGCATAGGCTTTTCCCGCGACGTTCGACATGGCAGCCTCCAATTTTCAGGTATAATTTACGTAAGGTCAAATCAGCTATAAGATGTATCAAGACGCAACAGGTCGCCTTGAGTCAAAGGAATTCTCGCGCGGCAGCGCAGCGAGGTTGCGCCGGTTTTGCGGCCCTGATCCGGCCAATTGGGCGCGATCCGGCGCGCGTGGCGACGTTCGTGCAGAGGCGGCCAACCCGGGGCGGGCCGTAAGGATTCTGCCAATGAGATATCTTTTTTACGCGGGTCCGTGCGGACGCGAGCCGGTGGCGACGCGGCAAGGGTCTTTGCCGTGTCGCTTTGCAGCGGAGGCCCGGGGCGGCTAGGCTGCGGCGCAGAGATCCCGGGCAGACCGCCGGGGCACAGGCAAGGACAGTCCGCATGAAACCTGCACCCATATTCCTGATGATTGTCGCCGCACTTGGGCTCTCGGCCTGCGGCGTGCCCTTCGTGCCGCTGATCTGACCCCGGCGCGCGGGCCCCCTCCGCGCCGGAGATTCCCCATCCGCGTCGACCGAAACCCGGCGGTAAGTGCCGGGATGCGAATGTTGTAGCTCGCGTGACATGCCCGCGCGACCTCGCGACCGCCAGACCTATCTCGTGCCGAAACGCGGGGAGGGGCCGCGAGGCGCGATACAGGCATTTCGGCCATGAAATATTTCGATACTTGAAATGTTTCTGTGGTCGAACTAATTCGCAGGCGGAAAGGGGACCGCCCATGTCGACACTCGCCGACCGCCTTCTTGATCCGTCCGGAGGCCAGCTTCCGCAGGAACTGCGCATCCTGTTCGGGCATTTCGTGCTGTCCCACGCGCTCGACGATCAGATGGATCACTGCAAGGTGGCGAGCGCGCTGACCAAGCCCGAGCGCAAGCTGATGATGCATCTGGGCGTGCCGCGCCGCATGGGCCAGCTGGCCGAGGACCTGAACACCCAGCCTTCGACGGTGACGGCGGTGGCCGACCAGCTCGAGGCCAAGGGCATGGTGCTGCGCGAACGTGACCCGGACGACCGCCGCGCCTGGCAGCTTCGCCTGACCGAGAGCGGGCAGACGGCACGCAGCGACCTGATCGAGCAGATCGTGGCGCAGTTCCGCGAGCTCTCCGGCCTCAACCCCGATGAAATGACCCAGCTCGCCACGCTGATGGACCGCGTGGCCGAACGTATCCTGCAGAACGGACTGCCGAAGGGCTTTACCCTATGACCATTTTCTCCCGGTTCCCCCTCGTCGCTGCCGCGGTGGCGATGATCCTCGCCTCGTCGCAGGCCACCCTCGCCCAGACCGAGCCGCAGCCCTCGCTGCGCCCGGTAAAGCTCGCCGTGGTCGAGGCCGGCACGCAGGAACTCACCCGGCATTTCTTCGGCAAGGTGGTCGCGCGGCGCACG
>CAYNKL010000283.1:0-4459 GCA_964397775.1 uncultured Rhodobacterales bacterium
TTCCAGAGTGAGGGTTTCCTCCCCCCACTGCATCGTCTTCTTCGTCTCTTTGAACATGCGTCTATCCTATTGGGGCACTCCTCGGGCGTATCCCGGGTCCCCGTGTCAATGGCGGCCCCATTGCCGCCGACCCCTCTTCACCAATGATTCCACGGCGCGGGGGTCGTCGCGCCACGTCTCAGATGTGGGGCTGCCGATACAGGTTTTTGCGTCTCTTGCAAAGCGCCGATCTGCCGTGCGGGTCAGGATCGGCAGGCCCGCGCGCGCCCCCGGCGGGCTCTTCCCCGCCGTCCGCAGCAGGGACAGGCCCGACAAAAGGCACAGCCGCCCTCGCGTCGGCCCGCAGGACAGCGCCACCCTGCCCGCTTCTTCTCGCCCAAAATACCTCGGGGGAGGCCCGCAGGGCCGGGGGCAGAGCCCCCTCCCGCGCCGCGCTCAGACCTCCAGCGCCATGGAGCGTGCCAGCACTTTCGGGTCGGCATTGCCGCCTGAGACCGTGCAGATCACCGCGTCGCCCTCGATCTCGTCCCCCCGGAACAGCGCGGCGGCCAGCGCGACGACACCGCCCGGCTCGGCCACGATCTTCAGGTGACGCGCCGCCAGCGCCATGCTCCGCAGCACCTCCGCCTCGCTCACCACCAGCCCCGGCCCGCAAAGCCGCGCGATCACCGGAAAGGTGATCTCGCCCGGCATGGGGGTCAGGATCGCATCGCAGAGCCCGCCGGCCTGGACCTCATTGCGCAGCCGCCGCCCCGCGGCGAGCGAGCGGGCGGTGTCGTCGTACCCCTCGGGCTCGACCGGACGCACGCGCAGCCCCGGCGCCTTCGCCTCGACCGCGAGCGCGATGCCCGCGGTAAGCCCCCCGCCCCCGCAGCAGGTCAGCAGATCCGCCTCACTCACACCCTCCTCGGCCGCCTGCTCGGCGATCTCGAGCCCGCAGGTGGCCTGCCCGGCGATCACCTCGGGCTCGTCATAGGGCTTCACCAGCGTCAGTCCGCGGTCCGCCGCAAGCCGCGCGCCCAGCGCCTCGCGGTTCTCTCCCGCGCGGTCGTAGAGCACCACCTCGGCGCCCAGCGCCCTGGTGCCCTCGATCTTCAGCGCCGGCGCGTCCGAGGGCATGATGATGACTGCCGGCACGCCAAAGGCCTGCGCCGCGCGCGCCACGCCCTGCGCGTGGTTCCCCGAAGAAAAGGCGATGACGCCATTGGCCCGCGTCTCCCCCGGCAGGGCCGAAAGCGCCGCCCAGCCGCCGCGCGCCTTGAAGCTGCCGGTGTGCTGCAGGCATTCCGCCTTCACCAGCACCCGGCGACCGGCGATCGCGTCGAGCGCGGGAGACGAAAGCAGAGGCGTGCGGCGCACGTGGCCTTTCAGGCGGGCGGCGGCGGCTTCGATACGGGCGATGTCCATGGGGCGGTCCTTTCTTGTCGCCGCGATCAGGGGCAGGTCGCGGGGGCTTGTCAATGCTTGCCGCCCCCCGTGGCCCGGGGCAGGATGCGCGTCATGATCGAAAGACGGGCAGAGGCAGACGGCATCCGCAGCGCCGCCTGGTATTCCCCCTGCGAGGCCTACCGCTACGGGCTGGAGCGCCGCTGGGGCACCGGGGGCGCGCTGCTTTTCGTGATGCTGAACCCCTCCACCGCGACCGAAGACGCAAACGACCCCACCATCGCGCGCTGCCAGCGCCGCACGCAGCAGCTGGGGTTCGGCGCCATGCGCATCGCCAACCTCTTCGGCTACCGCGCCACCCGCCCGCGCGATCTCGCCCGGGCCAAGGCCCCGGTCGGGCCCGAGAACGACCTGCTGCTTCGCGACTGGGCGCAGGACGCCGCTCAGGTGCTGGCGGCCTGGGGCGTGCACGGCGCCCTGATGGGGCGCGGGCCCGAGGTCGCCGCCTGGCTGCCCGGCGACGTCCGCCACCTCGGCCTCACCCGCGACGGCCATCCCCGCCACCCGCTCTACCGGTCCTACACCGTCCTGCCCGCCCCCTGGCCGATTGACGCGCGCTACCCGGAATCGGGGTTGATGAAACGTTAACCATGATCGAGGTAGCACGCCGGGAGGGGCGCTGCAGTGTGGCGCGCTGCGGTGCAACAGGTGGGAGGACCGGAATGCTGCTGATGAGCGGGCTGCTTGGCCTGGTTCTTCTGTGCGCGGTCGCGTTGGCGATCCCCTGGCACGCCCCCACCTACAGGCCCGGTCGCGATACCCCCGCCGATGAAACGCGCATTGATTCGGTCGAGGCACTTCCGGCTCCCTATCGCCGGGCACGCAAGACGACCCGTGATGACGGCCCTCCTCACACGTCGCTGACAACGGCCGACCCCAACAGGCAGCGGGCCAAGAAAGCGCGGCCGGTCTCCGCACCGCTCCGGATCGCCGACTTCCGCCCAGCAACGCGCCTTCTGCCCGCCCCACCCGCCCGGCAGCGCTCGGCAACCGATCTTGGGTCCTTCGACCCGGCCCGCCACCAGATCGTGATCCTTTCCGAGGCCCCCGCCCCGCAGGACGTGGAAATTCGCCCGGCCGCGGCGGATCCCGGGGTGCGAGAGATCGTGGCCGGCGGGCAGGTGCTTGCGACGCTGCAGGCCGACGATCTACCTGGGGTCATCGAGGTGGTCTGGGTCATGCCCGACACCGCCCCGTCCGGTCACGCCTTCTGATCCAGATGCCATCGCGGGGGTTTTCAAGCGCGCCCGCCTGGCCTATACGCGCGCATCAACCCCGGCGCGTCCCGCGTGTCCGGGGTGGTGTTTCTCCACGGGCCCTGCTGGACGACATCCCGGCTTGCGCCATGACCCACATGTTTTCTGAAAGGAGACCCCGATGTCGATTACCGCGGAAGAAAAGACCCGCCTGATGAAGGAATACGCCACCAAGGACGGCGACACCGGTTCGCCGGAAGTCCAGGTTGCGATCCTGACCGAGCGGATCACCAACCTGACCGAGCACTTCAAGACCCACAAGAAGGACAACCACTCGCGTCGTGGCCTTCTCAAGCTCGTGGCTCAGCGCCGCAAGCTGCTGGACTACCTGAAGGGCAAGGAAGAGGCCCGTTACCAGGACCTCATCAAGCGTCTCGGCATCCGCCGCTGATCGCTTCGATCTTCGGATTACGGAACGCCCGCTCTCGATGAGCGGGCGTTTTGCGTTTCGCCTCAGGGGCTTTCGGCGAGCAGCCGGTTGTCGATCAGGAAATTCAGCCCGCGGATCCACGCAATGTCGGTGTTGCCGCGAATGTCGGTCTGGTAGAGCGCCAGAACCTCGCCGGTGGCGGCATCGCGTTCGCGCAGGATGACGGTCTGCACCAGAACCGAGAGTTTCTGCACTGCCCCCGTGATCGACAGTTCGGCCCCGGCCGCCCGCGCGAGCTTGGCTTCGCAGGCGTTGCAGGTGAAGACCTCGCCATGCAACCGCTGCGCCTCGGCAGTGGCCGCGGTGTCGACCAGCGAAAAGCGCGGGCTGGCGTCGAGCCTTTGGCGCAGATGATCCGACAGCATGGCGATGCGGGCGTGTTCGGCGTCGTTGCGGGCGCCGTAGTCGACCTCCTGGCTGAAGTTGATGAAACTCATATCGAACACCGCCACGGGCACCGGATCGGCGTAGGCAGGCAGCGCGCTCAGACAGAGAACAGCGAGCGTTTTGATCATGCAGTCATCCTCCGTGCGCGGAGTATCGCGCGAAAGGCGGCGCGGGGTCTGCCTATCCGATCGTCGCGGTCGGCGCGTGTTCGTTGGTGCGTTGCGGGGGCGGGGCACGGGGCGCCTGGCATTCTCTTTGGCATCGGCACCGGTCCCGCGCGCCATGGCGAGGCAGTTTCGCGGGGAACGTGCCGCGGCAAGTGGGGTTGGCGCAGCCCGGCCCCCACACGCTCGAGCGCCGCGCGGGGGTCCGACGGCGTGCCGGGGGGGGCGTGCGTCTGACATGGGCGCAGGGGGGCGGTGAGGCGCCCGGCCCGAAGGGTTTTTCTTTCAATCGGTGGCAAAACCATGTATGCGCGCCCACATCTGAGACGTGACGCCTCCAGCCCCTGGGCGCGTGCAAGAGGATGAAGGGGCGGCGGCAATGGGGCCGCCACGCAAAACGGGAGACGCGGGAGGGCCCGCGAGTGCTCCCTCACAGGATATGAACATGTTCAACATTACGAAGAAATCGATGCAGTGGGGCGAAGAGACGCTCACGCTGGAATCGGGCAAGGTCGCCCGTCAGGCCGACGGCACCGTCATCGCCACGCTGGGCGAGACCTCCGTCATGGCCAACGTGACCTTCGCGATAGAGCCTAAGCCGGGTCAGGATTTCTTTCCGCTGACCGTCCACTACCAGGAAAAATACTACGCCGCGGGCAAGGTGCCCGGCGGCTTCTTCAAGCGCGAAGCGCGTCCCACCGAAAAAGAGACGCTGACCGCACGCCTGATCGACCGTCCGATCCGACCGCTGTTCGTCCCCGGCTTCAAGCATGAAG
>CAYNKL010000284.1:0-4392 GCA_964397775.1 uncultured Rhodobacterales bacterium
GGCGCGAGACGGCATCGTATTCGTAGAGCCCCTGCTGGGCGCGGGTGGCGGACTTGATCGACCATTCGATCATTGGCACGCCGAGGGAGGCGGAGACCTGGCGGGCGAGCTCGGTCTTGCCGGTGCCGGGTTCGCCCTTCACCAGCAGCGGGCGTTCAAGCGTGATGGCGGCGTTGACCGCCATGGTCAGATCGTCGGTCGAGACGTAGTCGCGTGTGCCGTCGAAGCGCATGGGCCTGCCTCTCGCGTTGCATGTCGCTGAAAGGGGTAGGTCGGCGGCGGGGCCTTTGCAAGTGCGGCGGGTCCGCTGCGCCGCGTCATGTCGTGTCGTGGGCGAGTCGCCGAGAGGGGCGCGACTTCGACGCCGGCGGCGGCGCATCTGGGAAAGCCGCGGTGTCTTCGGCGCGGTCACGGTGGCCGTTTTCATCTCCGGCGCACATGGTCCTGATCGGGTTTAAATTGCGATCCGTCATGACGGAGATGCCCTGCGATTGGGCGCCGTTTCGGGGGGAGATGCCGGGTTTCGCGGCACTGCGGCAACCATGGCGGGTGCGAGCCATTCCGCCGCAGCCTTTCCGGGCGAAATTGGGGCAACCATTTGAGATTGCGGCGTGACAAAGGGGTAGGCTTCAGTTAAGAGCCACCCGCAGGGGTGCCAAATATCTGGGGAAAATCTTCATGATGGGTATTGGCGTTGATGAGGGAGCGCAGATGAAGGCGGAAACCTTTCTTCCCGACGATTATCGTCCGGCAGAAGATGAACCTTTCATGAACGAGCGCCAGCTGGAGTACTTCCGGCGCAAGCTTCACGCATGGAAGAACGACCTTCTGGCAGAGAGCCGCGATACGATCGAGGCCCTTCAGGAAGGCACGCGGAACATTCCCGACGTGACCGACCGCGCCAGCGAGGAAACCGACCGCGCGATCGAACTTCGCACGCGCGACCGGCAGCGCAAGCTGGTGGCCAAGATCGACTCGGCGCTGCGCCGGATCGACGAGGGCGAATACGGCTACTGTGAAGTGACCGGCGAGCCGATCAGCCTCAAGCGGCTGGATGCACGTCCGATCGCGACCATGAGCCTCGAGGCGCAGGAGCGCCACGAACGCCGCGAGAAGGTGCATCGCGACGACTGATCGTCCCGCAAGGGGCACGGCGAGGACACAAAAGGCGCCGGGGCAAGAGCCCTGGCGCTTTTGCGTCTCTGGGGGGCCGGGATGGTGTTTTCTGATCTTGAGATCGCGGTGATCGGCGGCGGCATTGGCGGGCTGGCCGCGGCCATTGCCCTGCGGCAGCGCGGCGCCAACGTCGTGGTGCTGGAGCAGGCCGAGGCGATCCGCGAGGTCGGCGCGGGGCTGCAGATCAGCCCCAACGGACTGCGGGTTTTGGCCGCTCTGGGGCTGGATACGCGGCTGGCGGAGGTGTCCTGCCGCGGGCAGGCGGTGTCGCTGCGCGACGGCGCGCGGGGGACCGAGGTCGCTCGGGTCGACCTGCGGGGGGCCGAGCCGGGCTATTACTTCGTGCATCGGGCCGACCTGATCGACCTTCTGGGGGGTGCGGCGCGCGAGGCAGGTGTCAAACTGCGCCTGCTGCAGAAGGTGTCCGAGGTGACCCCGGGCGCGCCACCCGCCATCGCGCTTGCCAATGGCGATCACTGTGGCGGGGATCTCGTGGTGGGGGCCGATGGTCTGCACTCGGTCCTGCGGCCGGTTCTGAACGGGGTGGCCGAGCCGTTTTTCACCGGGCAGGTGGCCTGGCGGGCGGTGGTGCCGAACGTCACGGACCATCCCTCCGAGGCGCGGGTGCACATGGGGCCCGGACGGCACGTGGTGACCTATCCGCTGCGCGACGGAAGCGTCGTGAACATGGTGGCGGTCGAGGAGCGCCGGGGCTGGGTCGCCGAGGGCTGGAGCCATCGCGACGAGGCGGCGAACCTGCGCGCGGCCTTCTCGGGCATGTCGCCGGAGTTGCGTCGCCTGATGGATGGCGCCGAGGCGCCGGGGCTCTGGGGGTTGTTCCGCCACCCGGTGGCGCGTCGCTGGCACGGCGAAGGCGTGGCGATCCTGGGCGATGCGGCGCACCCGACGCTGCCCTTCCTCGCGCAGGGGGCGAACCTGGCGCTGGAGGATGCTTACGTTTTGGCGGCTTCGCTCGACGGGGCGCCGGGTGTGGCCACGGGGCTGCGGCGCTACCAGGCACGCAGGCGCGACCGTGCGGCGAAGGTGATCGCCGCGGCCAACGGCAACACGTGGAAGTACCACCTGCGCAACCCGCTGATCCGGGGCGCGGCGCACAGGGTGCTGGGGCTCGCCAGCCGGGCGGCGCCGGGGCAGATGGTGAAGCAGTTCGACTGGCTTTACGGCTACGACGCGACGGCGGGCGCGGCCTGAGCGGCCGCGCACCGGATCAGGCCAGCATTTCCTTGGTCGCGCTCAGCGTCACGTCCGGGTAATCGCGCTCGACCCGGTCGATGTCCCATTGCAGGCGGGTCAGGTAGACCGTGTCGCCGTCGTGGTCGTGCGCGATGTGCTGCTTGTTGGCGTTGGTGAATTTCTCCACCGGCAGCTTGTCGCCATGGACCCAGCGGGCCGAGGTGAACTGCGAGGGCTCGAAGCGGACGGGCAGGCCATATTCCATCTCGATCCGGCTGCCCAGAACCTCGAACTGGAGCGCGCCCACGACGCCCACGATGAAGCCCGAGCCGAAGGCGGGTTTGAAGACCTTGGCGGCGCCTTCCTCGGCGAACTGGAAGAGCGCCTTTTCCAGGTGCTTGGCCTTCATCGGGTCGCCTGCGCGGCAGTTCTGAAGCAGTTCCGGCGCGAACGACGGGATGCCCGTGACCTTCAGCGCCTCGCCCTCGGTCAGGGTGTCGCCGATGCGCAGCTGGCCGTGGTTGGGGATGCCGATGATGTCGCCGGCCCAGGCCTCCTCCGCCAGTTCGCGGTCGGAGGCGAGGAAGAGCACAGGTGCCGAGACGGTCATGGGCTTCTTCGTGCGCACGTGGGTGAGCTTCATGCCGCGGTTGAAGTGCCCCGAGGCAAGCCGGACGAAGGCCACGCGGTCGCGGTGCTTGGGATCCATGTTGGCCTGCACCTTGAAGACGAAGCCGGTGACCTTGGTTTCCTCGGGCGCGATCTGGCGCGGCTCGGCGCGGGCGGGCTGCGGTTCGGGCGCGTAGGAGCCGATGCCGTCCATCAGTTCCTTCACACCGAAGGAGTTGATGGCGCTGCCGAACCAGATCGGGGTCATGTGGCCTTCGAGCACGGCCTGCGGGTCGAGCTTGGGCAGCAGTTCGCGCGCCATCTCGACCTCTTCGCGGAGCTGTTCGAGCAGGTGCGCGGGGATGTTCTCGTCAAGGCGGGGATCGTCGAGCCCTTCGAGGCGGATGGATTCGGCGACCTTGTTGCGGTCGGCGCGGTCCATGAGCTCCAGCCGGTCGTTGAGCATGTCGTAGCAGCCCAGGAAATCGCGGCCGACGCCGATTGGCCAGCTGGCGGGCGTCACGTCGATGGCGAGGTTTTCCTGGATCTCGTCGATGATCTCGAAGGTGTCGCGGCTTTCGCGGTCCATCTTGTTGCAGAAGGTCAGGATCGGCAGGTCGCGCAGGCGGCAGACCTCGAAAAGCTTGCGGGTCTGGCTTTCCACGCCCTTGGCGCCGTCGATGACCATGATGGCCGCGTCCACCGCCGTCAGCGTCCGGTAGGTGTCCTCGGAGAAGTCCGAGTGGCCGGGCGTGTCGACGAGGTTGAAGCGGAATTTCTGGTAGTCGAAGGACATGGCCGAGGCCGAGACGGAGATGCCCCGGTCCTTTTCCATCTGCATGAAGTCCGAGCGGGTGCGGCGCGCCTCGCCCTTGGCGCGGACCTGGCCGGCCATCTGGATCGCGCCACCGTAGAGAAGGAACTTCTCGGTCAGCGTGGTCTTGCCCGCATCCGGGTGCGAGATGATCGCAAAGGTGCGGCGCCGGGCGATTTCGGCCGGCAGGTCGGGGCGGTTTGGGGCGGCGTCGAGCATGGGCGGGATATACGTGCGACGGCTGGCTTCGGCAATGGGCCTCGGGCGGGGGATCTGGGACGTTTCGCCGGGATGTCCCGGGCCGGGACGTTTTTCCAGGGTAATGAAATCAATGGGTTGTTCGGTCGCGTTAACCGGGACTTAGAGCTTGGCCTGAAAGTGGATTGTATAGGGCGTGGGGGTAAGCGGATTCTAGGTTTTGGCCAAACGGTCGTGCGGCGCTGCGGCCCGATTGCGAAGCTCCCGGCGCTGAGACAAGGCCGAAGGCCGCCGCGCATCGCAGCCGCGCCCCTATGCGGCGGCGATTTGGTTGGGCTTGGTGCGTCGGGTCGAGGTCATTCGGGGTTGCGGAGATAAAGCGCGCGGATCAGAGGTCCGGA
>CAYNKL010000285.1:0-4365 GCA_964397775.1 uncultured Rhodobacterales bacterium
GGCGAGCCAGCCGATGGCCACCATCCAGAGGAACTGCAGGTTCATCAGCGGCGTCACCAGGTGTGCCGGAAGCAGGCGCAGCGCCTCGGCCACGAGATAGCGCGCCGCGAAGAGCGCCGCGGAATAGGCGGCGATCCAGAAAAGATCCGCCACGTCCATGGGTTGCCAGACGAAAGGCAGCGCCGCGCCCATCGCCACCAGAAGCGCGAGGTTCGGCCAGAAGACCTGCGCCATAGGGGCCTTTTCGATGCGCCCGATGTAGCGCCCGGCCAGAAGCGACCCAGAGCCCCAAAGCGCCGCGAGCGCCGCCCAGGCGTGGCCGCCCTGAAATCCGGTGAGCCCACCCGGCGACATGGCCAGCAGTCCGACCGTGCCGATCATGAGCGCGATCCAGGCCGTCGGCCGGGGTGTCTCGTTCAGGAAGGGGCCGCTGAGCGCCGCCGAGATCAGCGGGATCATCGCGATGAAGAGAAAGACATCCGCAAGCGGCAGCATGTGGAAGGCCTGGAAAAAGGCAAACGAAGCAACGACCGTCAGGCCGGCCCGCAGCCCCATCACGCGCGGACTGCGGGTGCGCAGCGCCTTGCGACCGGTCCGGCCGCGCGCCAGCATCGCCGCGAGGATCATCCCCGAACTGAGCACGAAAAGCTGCGGCGCCTCGAACTGGCAGGAGAGATACTTGGTAATACCATCGCTCGCGGCGATGAACCCCGTCTGGCCTAGAACAAGAAGGAGTCCAACCGCGAGCCCTTTCATGCGCGCGCCGCCCGCGAGAAGCCTTCGAAGAAGGCGGGGAAATGCTGCGATGATTCGGAGGCCGCCTGCAGCGTCTCGCGCGTGGCTTCGCTGAGCTGCGGCGCAAGCTGCGGGCGCATGACATCCCAGTCTCCGCCGCGCTGATCGCACATCATCAAGGCCTGGGACATTTCGCGCAGCGGATAGATCTGACGGGGCGCACGGGTGAAGTTCATCCGCTCAGGGCTCAGCGCCTTGCGGAACGTCGGCTCGCCTGCGCAGGCGGCGAACCAGTTGCAGATAAAGAACTCGTGGTAATCGTCAGCCACAGAGACCTGCTCTCCCGTTTCAACGGCGAATGCTGCCGTTTCCCTCATCAACCAGCGCGCCCACAGAGCGGGCGGCTCTTCCCCCATGTAAACCAGAGCAATGCAGATCTCTGCAAGAAGGTCAGCGTTTTGATCAATAAACGCTGTCAGTCCGGCAAAATGAAGGCTCTTTACAACCTCCGATGGAAGCTTTGGGGTGACTCTACCGTATTCGCTTAGATAGTAAACGATATGTGTGAGTTCGTAGGCCGCCTTTTTGTTCGGCAGCGCGAAGGTTGCGGTTCTCGAGGCAAAGGCCGCGAGACGGTCGTCGAGTCCCGGATCACCGATAGGATCGATGCCGCGACGGATCATCAGGCGCCGTGCCTCGGCGCGCTGGAGATCGGACAATTCCGCGGCCGGAAGGTCCTGGCGCGCGGCAAAACTCACCATCCGCTCGCCCGCGTCGCCCGGCAGACCGAGCTCTTCGAGATCGATCGCCAGCGACAGCAGGAAGCGGTAGTACTGCGGGAAGAACTCCAGCCTTTGCAGCGCGGTGGCGTAGAAGCCCTCATAGGCTTCAAGCGTCCCCGGCCCCACGGGCGTCCCTGTGCATTCCAGGATGTTGAGGAGTTCGGCATTCTCCTTCAGCCAGAACACGTCTTCCTCGCCGCGACGATGCTGGGCGAAGCAACGCGCCAGCGCGGCGGACCGGGTGGCGGCGTCCGCAATGCGCGGGCGATTGAGTGTGACGACGTTCGACATGGCGGAAGGCTCCTTCGTGTGTGGCTTGGGCTGCGCGCAAGCGGGGCGGGTTCACCCCGCTCACGCGGAGCAGTCTCAGGCGCGGACGGGGCCCGACCAGGAGCAGAAGGCCTCGACGTTGTCGCCGGCATCGCGCTCGGCGGTCACGGGTGCGGACCAGCTGCAGAAGGCTTCGACATTGTCGCCACGGCCGGCTTCGGAGGTCGTCGGTGCGGACCAGGAGCAGAACGCTTCGACGTTGTCACCGCGGTCGGCTTCGGAGGTCGTCGGCGCGGACCAGGAGCAGAATGCCTCGACGTTGTCACCGCGGTCGGCTTCGGAGGTCACCGGGTTCGACCAGGAGCAGAAGGCTTCGACATTGTCGCCGGCGTCGCGGCTGGCGGACGTCGGAGCCGACCACGAACAGAACATTTCCACATTATTGCCGTCTTCCATTCCGCCGCGGACGGGGTTCGACCAGGAGCAGAACGCTTCGGTGGCATCGCCGGCATCAATGCTGGTGGCCGTCGCGGGGCCCGACCAGGAGCAGAACATTTCGACGGCGTCGCCATCGAGAGCGCTGGGACCGGTGGAAACAAAGTCTTCGGAAATCAGGTGCTTAACTTGTGCCGACATGGGTTTCTCCATTCACGGAAACTGCAGGATTGCCCTGTCAGCGTTTCCGCATAGCGAGAAACTTTAAAAATTTTTTCTTGCCTCGGTTGATAGAGCTATTCGATTATCCACATGAACTTTTATTGTTATTTATCTAGAAAAAATTAACAATTATTGTTATCCACAGATAAACATTTCTTGGGGATAGAAACATCGAAAAGCCGGGAACGGGCCACATTTGACGCCGGACGGCGCCGAATCGGTCACGAAACCGACCAGGCAGGCCCACATTCCGGACGCTTGCGAGTCGGGCCGGGTTGGGCGATGAACGGGTTTCGGAGGGTTCGTCATGAAAATCGCCAGCTTCAACATCAACGGTATCAAGGCACGAATTAACGCTGTGGCGGACTGGCTCGACGAAGCTCAGCCCGATGTCGCCGTCCTTCAGGAGATCAAGTCCGTGGACGAGGCATTCCCTTCCGAGATCTTTGAAGATCGCGGCTATAACGTGGCAACGCATGGTCAGAAGAGCTTCAATGGCGTGGCAATCATCGCCAAATGCCCTCTGGAAGACATCGTGCGGGGCCTGCCGGGGGACGACGCGGACGAACAGGCGCGCTGGATCGAGGCGACGGTGACGGGCGATCACGGCGCGATCCGGGTCTGCGGCCTTTACCTTCCGAACGGCAATCCGGCTCCTGGCCCCAAGTATGACTACAAGCTCGCCTGGATGGCGCGGCTCGAGGAGCGGGCCCGCGCCCTGCTCGCCGACGAAATGCCCGCGCTCATGGCCGGCGACTACAACATCATCCCGCAGCCCGAGGACGCCGCCCGCCCCGAGGCCTGGACAGAGGACGCCCTTTTCCTGCCACAGAGCCGGGCGGCCTTTCACCGGGTGCTGAACCTCGGCTTCACCGAGGCCTTCCGTGCGCGCTACGCGGGACCCGGGCACTACAGCTTCTGGGATTACCAGGCCGGCGCCTGGCAGAAGAACAACGGGATCCGGATCGACCACATCCTGCTGACGCCGCAGGCCGCGGACCTGATGAACGACTGCCGGATCGACCGCGACATCCGCGGCCGCGAGAAACCCTCGGACCACGTGCCGATCTGGGTGGACCTCGCAGTCTGATCTCCGGCAGGCCGGCGCCCTCGCCTGCTTGCCCTTGGCCCCTGCCCGTCTTACATTTCGCGTTCAGTGGAGCAAAGCACCGGAGGCACCCATGGCGATGCAGGCCCAGGAAATCGAGGATCTGATCCGTGAGGCCTTTCCCAAGGCCAAGGTCACGATCACCGATCTGGCCGGAGACGGAAATCACTACGCCGCCGAGGTGATCGACGAGAGCTTTCGCGGTCAGAACCGCGTGCAGCAGCAGCGTGCCGTCTATGCGGCCCTGAAGGGCAAGATGGACGGCAACCAGGGCGAACTGCACGCGCTGGCGCTGACCACCAAGGCGCCGGAATGACCGGCCTGTCCCCGCTTGTCGTCGCGCTCTGCGCCGGGATCGTGATCCTGGCGGTGCTGCGCGCCTGGCAGGCGATCCGCGCCGAGCGCGGGACGCAGCGGGGCAGCGCGCCGGGCACCGGTTACCACGTGATAGACGCATCCTACCATTCGGGCGGCGGTGGCGGCGGGCAATCCTACCAGTTCAAGGTGCCCCGCGATCCGCAGGAATACGCCCGGCAATTCATTCCGAGGGGAAGAAAATGACCACCACCGACGACGCCAAGACCCGCATCGACGAGACCGTCAAATCCAACGACGTGGTGCTCTACATGAAGGGCTCCAAGGCCATGCCGCAGTGTGGCTTTTCCAGCCGCGTGGCGGGCGTGCTCAACTACATGGGCGTGGACTACACGGACGTGGACGTGCTGGCGGACAACGACATCCGGCAGGGCATCAAGGACTATTCCGACTGGCCGACCATCCCGCAGCTCTACGTCAACGGCGAGTTCGTGGGCG
>CAYNKL010000286.1:0-4322 GCA_964397775.1 uncultured Rhodobacterales bacterium
GAGCACTCCCTTGGTAAGGGAGAGGTCGAGAGTTCAATTCTCTCCAGCAGCACCATTCCCCTTCCCGAAGCCCCCTGCGACACTTGCATAAACTGCCACCGCGACGTGCGGTCGGACCGCCTCAAGGCATTGCCATTGAAGCGAAATTCGGCGTGCGCCCGGGTTGGCTCCCGCCGCGTCCTGCCTGTCCGGTCCGGGCACGGAGCAGCTCCGTGGCCCCTCCCCGCGCTTGCCAAGGCCGGCCCCGCCTTCTAAGCGGGCCTCTGTTCCGGACCGGATGGCCCAATTGCTGCTCTATCGCCTGCTCATCACGCTCTTTGCGCTTCACGCGCTCAGCCGCGCGCTGCGTCGCGACGGCCGCGATGTCCTACGCGCGCGGCTGGGTGGTGGATCATCGCTGCCGGACGACCGTCCGCACATCTGGCTGCACGGTGCCTCGAACGGCGAGCTCGCCTCGGCCCGCCCGGTGATCGAGGCGCTGCGCGACCGTCGTCCGGATCTGCCGCTTCTGGTGACCTGCAACAGCACGACCGGTGTCGAGATGGTAGGCCGCTGGAACCTCGAGGGCGTCACCGCCCGCCCCGCGCCGGTCGACCTCGGCTGGGTCGCCCGCCGCGTGATCCGCCGCTGGAACGTCGTCGCGCATGTCGCGCTCGAATCGGAGCTCTGGCCGCACAGACTGCTGAACTGCCCCGGCCCCGTGATCCTGCTCGGCGCCCGCATGCGGCCGGGCACGGCGCGGCTCTGGCATCGCTTTGGCGGACTGGGGCGGCGCCTGCTCGACCACGTGACGCTCGCCTCGGCACAGGATCCCGACAGCCGTGACCGGCTGCGCGCGCTGGGGCTGCCCGCTCGGGCCGAGGCGCCCGTGATGGACCTGAAGTCGCTCTACACGCCGCCCGACATGGCGCCCGATGCCGCCCTGGCCGAGGCCTTCGCGCGCGAACAGACATGGCTTGCGGCCTCCACCCACCCCGGCGAGGAAGAGATCGTGATCGCGGCGCACCGCAAGCTGCGCGGCTCCGAACCGCAGGCCCGACTTATCCTCGCCCCGCGCCACCCGCGACGTGGCGCGGAGGTGGCCGACCTCGTCAGTGCGGCCGGCCTCACCCTTGCCCGGCGCAGTCTGGGCGAGGCGCCAGGCGACGCGCAGGTCTACCTTGCCGACACCATGGGCGAGATGCCGCTTTGGTACACACTTGCGGGCCGCGTCTTCATCGGCGGCACGCTCACCGACCGCGGCGGACACACACCCTACGAACCTGCGGCCTTCGCCGCCGCCCTCCTGCACGGTCCCGACGTCGCCAATTTCCGGGCGCCCTTCAAAAGGCTTTCGAAGGCAGGCGCGGCAAGTGAAATCCACGATGCCGACGGCCTCGCCACGGCCCTTCACGCGCTCGAAAGCGGCGAAGACCAGTGTCGCGCCGGACAGGCCGCCGCCGAGGCGCTGCGCCAGGAAAGCGATCTCGACGACCTGATGGCGCGCTTCACCCCCCTGCTGCCGCCCGTTCATGAAACTTGAAGCCGGAAGTGCGATCCCTATCTTGCGGCGGACGTAGAAAGTTCGGGCAGATGATCCACTACACCCTCAAATGCACCAAGGGGCACGAGTTCGACAGCTGGTTCCAGTCGGCGGGCGCCTTCGACAAGCTTCAGCAGGCGGGAATGGTCGCCTGCAGCACCTGTGGCGCCACCGATGTCGAAAAATCGCTCATGGCGCCGAATGTCGCGACCAAGGACAAGACCGACCGCGGCACCCGCCTGTCCGAGCCACGCTCCGAGGCGGAACAGGCGCTGGCAAAGCTGCGCGCTCATGTCGAGGCGAACTCGGAATACGTGGGCACCTCCTTCGCGCGCGAGGCGCGGGCCATGCACGCAGGCGAGATCGACCAGCGCCCCATCTGGGGTGAGACGCGCGGCGACGAGGCCCGCAAGCTCATCGAGGATGGCGTGCCCATCGCCCCCCTGCCCTTCCGTCCCACACGCAACAGCAACTGAGGTCATCATGCGGGTCCTGATCACCGGCGCCAGCCGCGGCATCGGCGCGGCGCTTCTGCAGGGCTTCACCGCCCGGGGCGACGCGGCGCAGGGCACCGCCCGCAGCGCAGGCGACGGTCTTCTGCCACTCGACGTGACCGACCCGGGATCGCAGCGCGCACTGGCCGACCGGCTCGAGGGGCAGCCGCTCGACGCGCTGATCTGCAACGCCGGCATCTATCCCGACAAGGGCCAGTCGCTCGGCGATAGCTATCCGCCCGAGATGTGGGCCGACACCTTCGCCACCAACGTCACCGGCGTCTTCCTGGCGGTGCAGGCGCTGCTGCCGAACCTGCGGAAGGGCACCGATCCCCGCATCGCGATCATCAGCTCGCAGATGGCGTCGCACGAACGCGCCCCGGGCGGCAGCTATATCTACCGGGCCTCCAAGGCGGCTGCGCTGAACCTCGGGCGCAACCTCGCCGCCGATCTGAAGTCCGAGGGCATCGCCGTCGGCATCTACCACCCCGGCTGGGTGCGCACCGACATGGGCGGCGGCGGTGCCGAAATCTCGGTCGAAGAATCGGCCAACGGCCTGATGGCGCGCGTCGATGCCCTCAGCCTTGCCAACACCGGTTGTTTCGAGACCTGGGATGGCAAGCCCCATCCCTACTAGGCGGCTGGCCGCGCCGGGCGACATCGTCGCCGGCTTCATCGAGGCCTGGCACGCCCGCAGCGGCGAGGGTATCGCCGCGCTCTTTGCCGACGACGCGGATTTCGTGAACGTCACCGGGCTCTGGTGGCACGGGCGCGACGCCATCGCCGCACCCCACGACTATGCCCTGAAGAGCTTCTTCGCCGAAACGACCCTCCGCGCCGGCCGGACCGAGACCCGCATGCTGGGCGACGACACCGCCGTCGTGCGCTGCCGGCTGCACATGACCGGCCAGCTTGCCCCCGACGGCAGCACCGCAGGCCCGCGCCAGACCATCCTGACCTTCGTCATGCAGCGCTTTGCCGAAGGCTGGCTCGCGGTCAGTGCCCAGAACACCGACGTGGTGCCCGGTCAGGAAACCCACGTGAACACCGGCACCCTGCAGGCCGCCCGGTACAGGCCCTAGGCGGGGCGCTGCAAATATGGCCCGCCCGCGGCCCTGTCCCCCTGCACTCTCTTGCCCTTTCGCAGGGGCAAGCCTAAGACGCCCGGCAATCGAAGACCCCGGGGAGCACACATGCCCGTTCTCGTCATGAAATTCGGCGGCACCTCCGTCGCCACCCTCGACCGCATCCGACGCGCCGCCAAGCGCGTCGGCGTCGAAGTCTCGAAGGGCTATGACGTCATCGTCATCGTCAGCGCCATGTCCGGCGAGACCAACAAGCTTGTCGGCATGGTCGAAGAGACCTCGCCCTTCTTCGACGCGCGCGAATACGACGCCGTCGTAAGCTCGGGCGAGAACGTGACCGCGGGGCTCATGGCGCTGACCCTTCAGGAAATGGACGTGCCCGCGCGCAGCTGGCAGGGCTGGCAGGTGCCGCTCAAGACCAATTCCGCGCATTCCTCGGCCCGGATCGAGGAAATCCCCACCGACAACATCACCCGCAAGTTCGGCGAGGGGATGAAGGTGGCCGTGGTCGCGGGCTTCCAGGGGATCAGCCCCGAGGGCCGCATCACCACGCTCGGCCGGGGCGGCAGCGACACAACCGCCGTGGCCTTTGCCGCGGCCTTCGGTGCGGAACGCTGCGACATCTACACCGACGTGGACGGGGTCTACACCACCGACCCGAGGATCTGCGAAAAGGCCCGCAAGCTGGACCGGATCGCCTTCGAGGAAATGCTGGAACTGGCCAGCCTCGGGGCGAAGGTCCTGCAGACCCGCTCGGTCGAGCTGGCCATGCGCTACAAGGTGCGCCTGCGGGTGCTGTCGAGTTTCGAGGAACAGTCGGACGCGGCCGGGACGCTGGTCTGCGACGAGGAGGACATCATGGAAAGCAAGGTTGTGGCGGGCGTCGCCCATTCGCGGGACGAGGCCAAGATGACCCTGGTGAGCGTCGCCGACAGGCCCGGCATCGCCGCGGCGATCTTCGGCCCGCTGGCCGAGGCCGGGGTAAACGTGGACATGATCGTCCAGAACATCTCCGAGGACGGCCGCACCGACATGACCTTCTCGCTGCCGATCAACCAGATCACGCGGGCGGAAAAGGCGCTGAACGCCGCCAAGGACAGCGGTTCGGTCAACTTCCACGGCCTCGTGACCGACGATCGGGTCTCCAAGGTCTCGGTCGTCGGCATCGGTATGCGCTCGGCGGCGGGCGTGGCGTCGAAGATGTTCAAGGTGCTCTCGGAC
>CAYNKL010000287.1:0-4312 GCA_964397775.1 uncultured Rhodobacterales bacterium
CGAAAACTTCTGACAATCGGTTTCGATGCGGACGACACGCTCTGGCACAACGAGCGATTCTTCGCGCTGACGCAGGAAAGAGTGGCAGCCCTGCTTGCCGATTATGCAGAGCGCGATCACCTCGACGCGCGGCTGCTCGAGGCCGAGCGGCGCAATCTCGGCCACTATGGATTCGGCGTGAAGGGATTCGTGCTGTCGATGATAGAGACCGCGGTCGAGGTCACCGAGGGCCGCGTGCCGGGGCGCGTGGTGGGGCAGATACTCGAAGCGGGGCAGGAGCTGCTGGCCCATCCGCTGGAGCTTTTGCCCCATGCGCGCGAGGCCGTGGAGGCGGTGGCCGACAGCCATCACCTGTTGCTCATCACCAAGGGCGACCTGCTGCACCAGGAGCGCAAGCTGGCGCAGTCGGGGCTGGGCGAGCTGTTCGACGGGGTCGAGATCGTCTCGGACAAGACCCCTGCGGTCTATGCCGGCATCTTCGGGCGCAGCCCCGGCGGGGCGGAGGGTGCCATGATGATCGGCAATTCCATGAAGTCCGACGTGGTGCCCGCGATCGAGAGCGGAAGTTGGGGCGTCTTTGTCCCGCACGAGCACGAATGGGCCCTGGAACGCGCCGCCGTGCCCGAGACGCCGCGCTATCGCGAGATCCCGGATCTTGGCGCGCTGCCCGCGCTGGTTGAGTCGATCGGCTGAGCGCGACTTTTTTGCAACGATCGCCGGTGTGGGGGTGCATGGCGCCCGGGGCGCAACATAGGGCTTGTCCGTTAACGATTTGCCGGGATTATCAAGACATTGCGAGCTTCCCTTTGAGTGGTCTCCGTGCTAGCCTTTCGGATAATCAAGAAGGCGACCGGCACAAGATCGGCGCACGAGGCAGTGAAAGGCGAACCCTATGGGACGGCAGTGGACGCTGGGCCTGAGAGCCCTTTCTATCATCACGTTTGTCTGGTTGGTCGGGATGGCGCCGCTTGTGGCGCACGCGGCCCCCTATGCGGCGTTGGTGATGGACGCCCGGAACGGCGAGGTGCTGCATTCGGAGAATGCGGATACCCGGCTGCATCCGGCATCGCTTACCAAGATGATGACGCTCTACATCGCCTTCGAGGCGGTCCAGAACGGCGAGCTTTCCATGGACACCATGGTGACCATCTCGCGGGCGGCGGCATCGGAACCGCCGTCGAAGCTGGGGCTCAGGGCGGGGCAGCAGATCAAGCTGCGCTACCTCGTGCGGGCGGCTGCGGTGAAATCGGCCAACGATGCGGCCACCGCCATCGGCGAGGCGATCGAAGGGTCGGAATCGGCCTTCGCCCGGCGCATGAACCGCACCGCCCAGGCCATGGGGATGACGAACACCACCTTCAAGAACGCGCACGGGCTGACCGAATCGGGGCACCTTTCCACGGCGCGGGACATGAGCGTGCTGGGTCGGCACATCATCTACGACTACCCGCAGTACTATAACCTCTTCTCGCGCGTGACAGCGGATGCCGGCGTGCGCCAGGTGGCGCACACCAACCGCCGCCTGCTACGCAGCTACAGCGGCGCCGACGGCATCAAGACGGGCTACACCAATGCGGCGGGCTTCAACCTCGTCGCCTCGGCGCGGCGCGGCAACGAGCGGGTGATCGCGACGGTCTTTGGCGGACGGTCGACCGCAACGCGGAACGCGCGTGTCGAGGAACTGCTGGACCTGGGCTTCAGCAAGTCGCCGACGCGGGTTGCGGTGAACCCGCCCGAAAAACCGCCCTACATGGGCAAGATGGGCGCCGTGCTGGTGGCGCACAATTCCGAGCCCGCCCCGGGGCGCACGGCCAAGGCGATCCGCCAGGGCAGCGCCGCGGTGGAACGCAGCCTGAGGCCCATGGGCCGGCCTCTGCCGAACACGCCGGAACCCGCCGCACCGCCCGCCATGGTCGCGGAAGTGGCCGCCGACATCGAGGCAGTGGTGGCCGAGGTCGCCGCCGCGGCCGGCGAGACCGCGCAGGGATCGGCCGAGCCCGACCCCGAGGATGCCGCGCAGGTCCTTGCGGCCTCGGTCCGGCCGATGCGGCGCAGCGCGGCGGTGGAGATCGCTGCCGCTGAGCCGACACCGGCCCGCGAGGCCGAGGTGATCACGCGGGTTTCGACTTCGGGCGGACGCCAGTGGGGCATCAACGTCGGGCGTTATCCCAGCCGCTTCGCCGCCGAGAAGGTCCTGCTCGAGACGCATCTGTCGGAGCTGTCGACGCTGGACGGGGCGCTGCGCAAGGTCGTGCGCGGATCGAGCGGGTTCGACGCGAACTTCCTCGGGCTGTCGCGCGAAACCGCGGACCTCGCTTGCCGCAAGCTGCAGGCGCGCAACGTGAGCTGCTTCATGATCGGGCCGGGCAGCTAAGGGCGAAGCACCCGGCGATACGGACCTTGGAAGGCGGGCCAAACGGCTCGCCTTTTACGTATTTGCATGGTTTTGCCCTGCGCCATTTAGCTAGTGGATAGATTTCTCCTCTACCGCATCAGGGCAGCGCGCGTGATGCAGGAGAGTTCAGATGCTGGTGCGGACGGTTTCAGGCAAGCTCATGCTTGCGACGGGCTTGGCGATCACACTGATCATGTTCGGGTTTTCCGGCTGGTCTGTCGTTCATTCCAGCCAGCAGGTGCGTGACCAGGTCATGGAGCTGGCCTCCGAACGGGCGGAGGGAATCGCAAGGGGAGTGGCGGTCCGCATCACCGAGGCGACCTCGACCGGTGGCGCGCTCGCCGGGATGATCTCGGGCTATCTTGCCGAGGGCGGCGCCGATCGCGGCGCGATCATCGACATGCTTCGCGAGGTGCCCGGACGCTCGGACACTTTGTTCGGATCGTGGATGGGTGGCGCGCCGGACAGCGCCATCAACGACCTGCTGACTGGCGAAGGCGGAATGAACGACGAGGGTGTCTTCACCCCCTACTGGACCCGCAGCGCGGAAGGCGGTGTCGATTTTGCGACATTCAGCATCGACCCGGAGGCGCAGTGGTACGCCTTGCCCGCCGAAACCGGCCAGAGCACTATCACGGAACCCTACCTGACGCAGGAGGGGCGGCTGCTGACCTCGGTCACGGCGCCGATCTTCGTGGACGGCGCCTTCATGGGCGTGGCCGGCGTGGACATCGGGCTGAGCGATCTCACCGCCCTGCTGTCCGAGATGCGCGCCTTCGAGGGCGGGGAAACCTACCTCGTGGACAGCGCAGGCAAATGGATCGCCCACCCGGAGGTGGATCTGCTGACGCAGCCCTACGAAGGTGTTGGCACGGCGGAGCTTCAGGCGGCGCTCGGCGATGGGCAGATGCGCGTGATCAAGGACGGCCCGGACGGCGCGACACGCCTGATCCTGCCCTTCACGGCGCCGGGAATGAACACGACGTGGGCCACGGTGCTCGACGTGCCCGAGAGCTATTTCTCGGGTCCGGTCGAGGCGGAGGTGATCTTCGGCGTGGCAAGCGGACTGCTGACCCTGTTCGCCGCGCTGGCGGCCATGGCGGTGGCGTCGACGCTCATGGTGAGACGGCCCCTTGCGGGCATGCTCGGGGCCGTGAACGAGCTGGCCGAGGGGCACTACGAAAGGGAAGTGCCCTTTGCCCAGAGACGTGACGAGATCGGTGCCATGGCCGGATCGGTGGAGGAGCTGCGGCTGAAACTGGCCGAGCGGGCCCGCATGGAGGAAGAACGCGCGGAACGCGCGGAAGAGCAGAAGCGGGTGGTCGAGATTTCCGCGCGGGGGCTGAGGGGGCTCGCCGATGGCAACCTCGACGTCCTCATCGACCAGAAATTCCCCGACGACTACGAACAGCTTCGCGTCGACTTCAACGAGACGGTGAACCACCTGACCGATCTCGTCCGCTCGATCCATACCGCCACCACCTCCATCGCCAATGGCGTGGCCGAGATCACCAGCAGTTCGGACGGTCTCTCCCGGCGGACCGAGACGACGGCCGCCACGCTGGAGGAAACCGCGGCGGCGCTGAGCGAGCTTACCAGTTCGGTGCGCAGCGCGGCAGATTCGGCCAAGCAGGTCGATTCGCTCGTCGGCGACGCCAATACCCAGGCGCAAAGCACCAGCCATGTGGTGAAGGAGACGGTCAGCGCCATGAGCGAGATCGAGGCCTCTTCGGACCAGATCACCAAGATCATCAACGTCATCGACGACATCGCCTTCCAGACCAACCTGCTGGCGCTGAACGCGGGGGTCGAGGCGGCCCGTGCGGGCGAGGCGGGTCGCGGGTTCGCGGTCGTGGCCTCGGAGGTGCGGGCGCTGGCGCAGAGATCCTCCGAAGCGGCCCAGGAGATCGGGGCGCT
>CAYNKL010000288.1:0-4310 GCA_964397775.1 uncultured Rhodobacterales bacterium
GTGGAGCTGATGCTTCCGATTCTCTTGAGCGAGGGGGTCTCGAAGGGCCGCATCGGGCTCGAGCGCTTCGTGGCGCTGACCGCGACCAACCCGGCGAAGCTATTCGGTCTCTACCCGCGCAAGGGCACGATCGCCGTGGGCGCGGATGCCGACATCACGCTCTGGGATCCCTCGCGCGAGGTGACGATCTCGCAAACGCTGATGCATCACGATTGCGACTACACGCCGTATGAGGGGCTCGAGGTCAAAGGCTGGCCGGTGCGGACCATCCTGCGCGGCAAGACGATCTTTGCCGAGGGCGAGGTGACTGGGGGCCGTGATGCCGGGCTGTATCTGGAGCGCGGCACCAGTCAGGCATTCGGGGCGTAACGCCGCCTGAGCCTTGCCGGCGCGGGCCCAAGCCGCGGAGCACCGCTCACACATTGCGTTTCGCGATGTGTGAGAGGCGCGCCATCGCCGGTCCGGCCCGAGGCCGGCGGTGCGCCGCGGACTTTGCCGGTCCAGCCTCGCGAAATGCAGCGCTATCCGAGGGCCGCGCGGGTGGGCTGAACCTCAACACAGCGTGTCGTCCCGACGGCCCATGGGCGCGAGTTCATCGCCAAGGCCGTCGGGGAGCGAAGGCGGCAGTCATCGAACCGGCGAGCCCTTGGGGAGAATGGCAACTGCGAGAGCAGTCAACTCGAAGCTTTGTGACAAGTTGCCGAACGGAGAGATCTTCTACTCGCTGGTCGAGGCCCGCGGGATAAGTGAGGCGCGGAGAGATCACTTCGATACCGTCAGCCCCCACGCCTCGCCGGGTTGTCGATCACCGTCGGTCCCGCGAGGGCGGATCCCCCCGCCCGAGACCTCGACCTTGCTGCCGGGGTCCGCCCTGCACCAAGACTGAAAGCGGGTCACCCGATAGCCCCAGATCAAACCGTCAGTTCGATCCGCAATCATCGGGCCAAGAGCGTCACGCTGGCCCCGGTATCGCGCCCTGTGCGGCGAGCTCCTCGATCTCCGCTTCGCTGCACCCAAGCGCATCTTTCAAGACGCGGCGGGTATCCTCCCCAAGCAGGCTTGGCGCACGCGCACGCGCAGGGCCTTCTCCATCAAAGCGGATCGGACCCCGAACGAGGCGCAGGTCTCCTTCGGTCGGATGGTTGGCGGTCTCCACGAGGCCGCGCGCCGCGACGTGGGGCTGCTCCAGCGCGTCGCCGATGGAGAGGATCGGCGCGTTGGGCACGTCGTAGTCGCTGAGCCGCTCAAGCCAGAACGCCGTCGTGTCGCGGGACATCCGCGCGTGGATGATCTCATGCAAGGCGACCCGGTTCGCGAGCCGGGCCTCGTAAAGCGCGAAGCGCGGGTCCTCGATCAACTCGTCCTGGCCGAGGCAGCGCGCGAAGTTGTGCCAGAACCGTTCCGTCAGGCAGGCAACGATCACATGGCCGTCCGAGGTCGGAAACGAGCCATAGGGCACGATGCTGGGATGCTGCGATCCGACGGGTTGTGGGCTTTGGCCGGTCACGAAGTAGATCTGAGACAGGTAGCCCTGAAGCGCGATCAGGCTGTCCAGCATCGCCACCTCGACGTGACGCCCCTTGCCGGTGACATTGCGCTCGTGCAGCGCCGCCAGAAGGCCAAAAAGCGAGAAGATGCTGCCGGCCATGTCGCCCAGCGGCACGCCCAGCTTGTTCGGCGCCTGACCCGGCTCGCAGTTGACGCTCATGACGCCCGAAAGCGCCTGCGCCACGATGTCGAAGGCGGGTTTGTCGCCCAGCGGGCTGTCCTGCCCGAAGCCTGTGATCGAGCCGTAGATCAGGCGGGGGTTGTCCGCCCGAAGGGTCTCGTAGCCGATGCCGAGGCGATCCATGACGCCGGGGCGGAAGTTCTCCAGCACGATGTCGCTCTGCCGCGCGAGATCCCGGGCGACCCGGACGCCATCGGGCGACTTCAGGTTCAGCGCGATGCTCTGCTTGGAGCGGTTGAGCGCGATGTAATAGTGGCTGAGCTTGCCTTGGAACGGCGGAAAGCTTCGGGTCTCGTCGCCCTTTTCCAGCGGTTCTACCTTGATCACCTCGGCCCCCAGATCGGCCAGCACCATGCTGGCGTAGGGACCGGACAGGATCCTCGAAAAATCCAGTACCTTGACCCCGGCAAGGGGGCCCGCGCTTGTCCCGGTCATGTCTTTTGCCCCGCTTTCGTGGATATTTTCAGGATGGCCGACGCGGATGCGATCGGCTCGCTGCCCGAGGTGACCTCTGCGTCGACGAAGATCAGCGACCGCGTGCCGTGGCGGATCGTGGCGCGCGTCTCGAGGAAGTCGCCAGCCCGGGCCGCGCCGAGAAAGCGTGTGTCCATCTGGACGGTCACGGTGGGCTGGCGATCGGCCGCATTCCACGCCGTGATGGCGAGGACCTGATCGAGAAGGCTGGTCAGCACGCCGCCATGGACGAGGCCGATGGCGTTCTTGTGCCCGTCATGGGTCTGGAGCCCGTAAGTGTCGCGGCCCTCGGGTCCGGTTGCGCGCAGCAGCGGCCCGATCAGCGCCATGAAGCCGTCGATCCGCATCGGCTTCCAGCCGTCGGGATGTCTGTCCTGTACCGTCAAGTGTTACCTCCCCGTGTCGATTTGCAGGTCCTGGATGTGATCGCGGATCGATTGCATGGCTGTCGCGAGCTTCGGGATTTCCCTGTCCTGAAGGCGTTCCGAAATGCCGATGGCGACGATCGATCGCGTCATCTTGCGGTTCAGGCCGAAGACCGGGACCGCAACCACTGTCACCCCCGAGATGTAGGCGCCCTGATCGACGGAATAGCCGCGCTCCCGCGCCTGGTGGACCTCGTCCAGCCATGTCTCGAAGGCGGGGGGATGATCCCAGACCAGCTTGTCGAAGCCGGCCTTCAGCGCCGCGTCATCGGTTGCATTGAAGGCCGCGAAAAGGCGTCCGGTCGCGCTGATGAGGGCGGGAAAGCGGCTGCCGAGATCGACCTGAAGGCGGAAGGGCAGGGTCGATTGCGACAGCGCCACCACGATCATCTGGCTGGGTTCGGCGAGCTGCGTGGCAATGCCGGTGACGCCGAACGCGTCCGAAAGCCCGGACAACCTGGGCTGGATCAGCGTCGAGAAGCTGTTGCGCTGCAGGGCCGAGCGCGCCAGCGGCAGGATGCCTATTCCGATCGAGTAGCGCTTGGTGGTCGAATCGAAATCCACCATGCCCTCGTCCTGCAGGACACGCAGGATGTGCAGGCAGGTGCTTGGCACCAGATCCAGCTCGCGCGCCATCGGATTGACGCCGACCGGATCCTGAGAGCGCGCCAGAAATCTCAGTATTGCCAAGGCTCTGGACACGGCGGGCACCTGCCGCTTGGTGGTTGGATTGGGTTGTTCCGTGGACATTTCTTGCCTCGCGACCGCTGATATTCATTGCCTATATACAATAATAATAGCGTATTGACAATAAATGCCTGCGATCCCTACCGTTGTCAACGAGCCGGATGACCACGCTGCGGTGCACCGGGTACGAGACTTGGGAGGCACAGCCGGATGACCCGCCTGACGGATTTCACGACCTTTGCAGACGCTCAGAAGCACTATTCGAAAGAGGGACTCTGGGCGCTGTTCGACGGCACGCGGGAGCGGTTCAACATTGCGCATGAGTGCATCGACCGGCATGTCGATGGCGGCGCGGTGGCGCTGCGGATCGCGCATTCGGGTGGCGCCGACGAGGTGGTCTCCTTCGAGGAGATTTCGCGCCGGTCCTCGCAGATCGCGCATTTCCTGACGGGCAGGGGGATCGGCAAGGGCGACCGCGTGGCGGTGATGATCGACCCCTCGCTGGCCTTCTATTGCGCGTTGTTCGGAGTGATCAAGACAGGCGCCGTGGCGGTCCCGATGTTCTCTCTGTTCGGGCCCGACGGGATCCGGCTGCGGGTCGGCGACTGCAAGCCCGAGGTCTTCTTCACCAATGCCGAGAAGGCCCCCGAAGCCGTCGAAGGTGGCGCGAAGAACGTCATCGTGGTGGACCACGATTTCCTGAACGGACTGAACGATCTTCCCGCGACCTTCGACTGGGACACCGCCGGGGGCGACCTTGCGGTGCTGCAATACACCTCGGGCACGACCCGCGCGCTGCCTGCCGCGGTCGAGCACAGCCACCAGTCCATCGTCACGCTGATGGTGGCCGCGCTTTACGCCACCGGCATCCGGCCCGGCGACCGCTTCTTCTGCCCGTCCTCACCGGCATGGGGGCATGGGCTGTGGCACGGCACGCTGGCGCCGTTGGCGATGGGCGTCTCGACCGGCACGTTCAGCGGCAAGTTCGATCCGGT
>CAYNKL010000289.1:0-4274 GCA_964397775.1 uncultured Rhodobacterales bacterium
TTGGCAACGAAGAGGTGTCACCCTCAGGGTCGGTCCGCTCCGGAGTGGACCGACCATGAGGGTGACACCACGCCCTGTTCATTGGCAACGAAGAGGTGGCGCGTTTCCTGCGGCTTGCCCATCAGGTGAAGCACGCGGGCATCGTCGCTCATGCCCCAGTAAAGGTAGGCTTCCATCCGCCGGTCGTGGGTGTGGCTGGGGATCGTGTTCCAGACCGAGCCTTCCACCAGCGAGGTGTAGCCCAGCGTGAGCTGGCAGCTTTCCATCACGTCGGGGTGCAGGAACTGGCGAATGATGCGCTTGTTTGAGTTCTCGGCCTCGCCGAGATGGACCTCCTTGGCATCGGCCTTGGTGATCAGGCGGCTGGGGCAGGTGCGATGGGCCGGCGCGGACGCGATGTAGAAGCGCCCCTTGCCGGAGAACGTCACTTCGCCGCTGCCCATGCCGAGGTAGAGCACGTCGCCGCGCTCGAGCGTCCAGATCTCGCCGCCGGCCGCGACCTCGCCGGTTTCGCCGATGTTGACGATGCCCATCTCGCGGCAGTCGAGGAAGAGCGGTGTCGCGGTTTCCTTGACCTCGCCGAGCTTCAGCGACCCGCCATCGGGCACGGCGCCGCCCATCACGAAGCGATCGTAGTGGGTATAGGACAGGCGGATCTCACCGGCGGCGAAGAGGCCTTGCACGAGGAAGTGGTCGCGCAGGCCGTCTGTATCCAGCGTCTTGGCGTGCTCCGGGTGAACCGCGTGGCGTGTTTCGACGGTCAGCATATGCATCCCTTTCTTCGTTTCGGGGAGGTGAGTGAGGCCGCGGCGGCTAGAGGCCGAGCATCCGCGGCAGGAAGAGCGTGAGGGCCGGCACGTAGGTGACGAGCATCAGGAAGCCGATGAGCAGCGCGTAGAAGGGCAGAAGCGCCTTGATCGCTGTCTCCACCCTGACCTGCGCAACGCTGGCGCCGACGAAGAGGCCGGTGCCGACCGGGGGGGTGATCGTGCCGATGGCGAGGTTGAACACGAGCACCACGCCGAAATGGATCGGGTCGACGCCGATCTGGTTGGTGATCGGCAGCATGATCGGCGTGAAGATCAGGATCGCCGGGCCGATGTCCATGAAGCAGCCGACGAAGATCAGGATCACGTTGATGATCAGCAGGACGATGACCGGCTCGCTCGAGATCGCGAAGATCAGGTCGGTGATGGCCGCCGGGATCCCGGTGAAGGCCATGGCAAAGCTGAGCGCGGCGGAGGCTGCGAGCAGCAGCATGATCGTGCCGGTGATCTGCGCGGTCTCCACGAGGAAGCCGGGCAGGCGGCTGAGCGGCACGGTCCGGTGGATCGCGAAAGTCATCAGCAGCGTGTAGAGGACGGCGATGCCCGAGGCTTCGACGGCGGTGAAGATGCCGCCCATGATGCCGCCGATGACGATCACGATCAGAAGCAGGCTGGGGATCGCGGCCAGCGTCGTGTCCCAGGCCTCGCGCAGGGTGGGGCGCGGCTCGATCGGGTAGCCGCGGCGCTTGGCGATCACGATCGACATGGCGGTCATGCCGAGACCCCAGATGAGGCCCGCGACACCGCCCGCCATGAAGAGCGCAGCGACAGAGGTGCCGCCCGAGACCAGCGAGTAGATGATGAAGGCCGTCGTTGGCGGGATCAACATGCCGGTCGGCGCCGAGGCGATGTTGACGGCGGCCGCGAAACCGCGGTCATAGCCGTCGCGCACCTGCATCGGCACAAGCACGCCGCCGATCGAGGTCGAGGCGGCGATGGCCGAGCCCGAGATCGACCCGAAGAGCATGTTGCCCGCGATGTTGGTCTGCGCCAGCGAGCCGGGCACCCGGCCGGCGATCAGCTTGGCGAAGTTGACGAGCCGGATGGCGATGCCGCCCGAGTTCATCATGACGCCGGAGAGGATGAAGAAGGGCACCGCGAGCAGCGAGAAGCTGTCGAGGCTGCCCATCATCTTCTGCGCGGCGGTAAAGAGCGCCATGTCCAGCGGCACGACCAGCGTGACCGCGGCGAGCGAGGCCGCCACGAGCGACACCGCCAGCGGGACGCCGAGGAGCGCCATGAAGGCGAAGACGGAGATGAGGATAAGGCTTGCGGGTCCGGCCATGGGTCAGTCTCCAGCCGCCATGATCTTGTCGGCCTCGTCGGGAAAGTCGCGCCGATGGCGGACGAGATCGGCCAGATTCAGAAGGGAATAGGCCACGAACAGGATGCCCGAAACCGGAAGCGACGCGTAGATCCAGGGCATCGGCAGGCGCAGGACGGCCGTGGTCTGGCCGTTCGCGATTTCCATGGCGCGCAACCCGCCCGGGATCATGACGCCGCCTGCGAAGACGATGAAGGACACCGGGACAAGCATCGTCAGCGCCTGACGCGCGGGCCCCGGGACCAGATCACGCAGCAGCTCGATGGACATGTGCGTGCCCTTGCCACAGGAATAGGCCGCCCCGAGAAGGGACAGCCAGACAACCGACATGCGGAGAATCTCTTCGGACGAGACCGAGGGGGCGTTGAGCACGTACCGGCTGAACACCTGCCAGGCGAGCACGGCAACCATGCCGCCCAGCAGAAGGCACAGTACCATACCGAGCGTCACGTCCAGTATGCGTCGCACGGTTTTCAAGGATCAGGACCCCGAGCCGTCCGCTTTGGCGCGGATCTGCTCGACCAGCGCCGACATCTCGTCCGGGACCTCGTCGTAGATGGGCTGCACGGCCTCCTGAAACGGCGCCTTGTCGACCTCGTGGTACTCGATGTCGAAGGTCTCCTGCGCGGTCCTACGCTCTTGTTCCACCGCTTCGGCCCAGAGCTCCTTGTGATAGGCGGTGGACTCCGCGGCCGCCTCGCGAACGGCCTGCCGATGCTCTTCGCTCAGCCGGTTCAGCGTCGCGGTGGAAATCAGCACCACGTCGGGGATGCGGGTGTGCTCGTCAAAGCTCATATGGTCGACGACCTCGCCGTGGCGCGCGACGGTGACGGCGTAGATGTTGTTCTCGGCACCGTCGAGAATGCCCTGCTGGATCGCGGTGTAGACTTCGTCCTGACCCATGGCGATGGGCGAGCCGCCGAGAAGTTCGACCATGCGGATCGAGGTCGGGCTCTGCATGACGCGGATCTTCTTGCCCTGCAGGTCCTCGACACCCAGCACCGGGTTGCCCTTCACGTAGAAGCTGCGCGCACCGCTGTCATAGTAGGTGAGACCGACCATGCCCTGTCCCTCGGTCGAGGTGTAGACCGGGTCCATGATCTCGGCGTCGTCGAGGACGCTGTAATAGTGATCGGTGTCGTCGAAGAGATAGGGCAGCGAGAAGGTGCCGTAGATCGGCGAGAAACTCTCCATCAGGCCGCTCGAGACCTTGGTCATGTCCAGCAGTCCCGCCTGCACCTGTTCAACGAGCTCCCGCTCGCCTCCAAGTTGGCTGTCGGGGAAATACTGGACCGTCAACTCCCCGTCGGTCTTTTCCTTCAGGAGTTCGCCGAAGCGGGCCATGGCTTCCTTCGTCGGCGTGGCGTTCTGCGCATAGGCGAAGCGCAGCGTGTCGGCCTGGGCAAGCGCGGTGCTGGCCAGAAGCCCTGCGAGGGCGAAAGTCGTGATCCGTGTCATAAGGTTCTCCTCCCTTGGATACGTCGTCAGATGTAGGTTCTCAGGTGTTCCGCGAGGCAGAACATCGCCATCGCCTGCCCGTAGGGCATGGAGGTCAGCTTTATCTGCCGGTAGAAATCGAGGTCATCGCCCATGGCGGTGCCGAAAGAGACGTTCAGCAGTTCGCCCTCGGGGCTGATGTTGTCGACCACGCCCTTGACGGCGCGTTCGGCGGTTTCGCGATACTCCTCCCCGATGTAGCGCTTGCGCACGGCCTTCGTGAGCCCGTAGCCGAAGCCCGCGGTGGCCGACGCTTCGAGATAGCTGCCGGGGTCGTCGAGCAGCGTGTGCCAGAGGCCGCTCTCGTGCTGGGTGTCCTTCAGTGCCGCGGCCTGGCGTTGCAGCAGGGCGACGAGGTGACGGCGCACCGGGTCGCCCGCAGGCAGGTCGAGCATATCGATGAACTCCGGGATGACGATGGTCACCCAGGAGTTGCCCCGCGCCCAGAGCGCGCGGGCGAAGTTGTGGTTGCCGTCGAAGGTCCAGCCGTGGAACCAGAGCCCGCTATGCGTATCCATGAGGTACTGGGCGTGGGTCAGGAACTGGAACTTGGCCTCGTCGACAAAGTCGGGCCGGTCGAGGAGGAGCCCGATCTTGGCCAGGGGCATCACGCTCATCATCAGCGT
>CAYNKL010000290.1:0-4264 GCA_964397775.1 uncultured Rhodobacterales bacterium
TGGGGGCGATCAGCATCAGCGCGGGTGCCGCGGCACGGTCGAGCATCGCGCGCTGGTGCGGGTGCATGGACCAGCCGCGCGCGTCGAACCAGCCTTGCAGGGAGGGGGGCAGATCGGACATGCGCTATCCAGATAGTGCGTCACTCGCTCCGGGGAAACGGGCGAAACGCGTCAGTCGAGACTGGCGAAACGCGCCTTCAGCAGGGCCTCGGCATATTCCGCCTCGGCCGTGCTGTCGTAAACCACGCCACCCCCCACATTGAGGTCGACGCGCCCGTCGGCATGACAGGTCAAGGTGCGGATCGCCACGTTGAAGCTCATCGCCCCGTCGGGCGCCATCCAGCCCACCGCGCCGCAATAGGCGCCGCGCGGCCCGGCCTCCAGATCGCGCAGGATCTCCATGGCGCGGATCTTGGGGGCCCCGGTGATCGACCCGCAGGGAAAGAGCGCCGCGAAGAGATCGGCAATCCCGGTGCCGGGCCGCACCTGCGATGTGATGCGCGATGTCATCTGGTGCAGTGTCTCGTAGCGTTCGATGGTGAAAAGCTCGGGCACCTTCACGCTGCCGGGCAGGGACACGCGGCTCATGTCGTTGCGCAGCAGGTCGACGATCATCAGGTTCTCGGCCCGGTTCTTCTCCGACCGCTTCAGCGCCTCCTTCAGCTCGGCATCCTCGCCCAGGCTCGCGCCGCGCGGCGCGGTGCCCTTCATCGGGCGGGTGGTGAGCCGCCCCGTGGTGTCGAGAGAGAAGAAAAGCTCGGGCGACCGTGACAGGATCGCCGGGCCGCCGAGGTCGACCATCACGCCGTAGGGCACGTCCTGCAGCGCACGCAGCCGGGCGTAGAGCGCCCCGGGCGTGCCCTCGTGCCGGCCCTTCATCGGGAAGGTCAGGTTCGCCTGATAGATGTCGCCCGCGCAGATCAAGTCATGCGCCACCGCGAAGGCCTCGGAATAGCGCGCCTCGTCCCAGAGTGGGCGGGGGTGGGTGAAGCGGCTCTGACCGGGGGCCTCGGGCGGCGCGGGCAGGGGGGCCTCGAAGGCGCCGAACAGCATCAGCGGCACCTCGCCCGGCGGCGGCATGAGCGGTCCCAGCTTGGCGTCCAGCGCATATCCCAGCTCGTAGCTGGCAAAACCCGCAAGCCACAGCCCCTCGCGACGCGCGTCTTCGAGGGCGGCAAAGGCCGCGGGCACCTCGCCCGAGGTCTGGGCCGAGATCAGCCGGACAGGATCTGCGAAGAGCGTGCCGCTGCCCAGCGGGCCGCGGTCAAAGGAGACACGCGCCATCGCGGCTCAGAAATCGGCAGCCACGCGCATGTCCCGCAGCGGGCGCACGCGGTCGATCGAGTCCTGGTAGATCGGGTCGGCCTTGTAGGCGTCGAGCGCGGCGCGGTCGGGGAACTCGGCGTAGACGATGACGTCCACCTCGCCCGACAGACCGTCGGCGCGGGAGTTCTCGCAGACCTCGAAATGCGAGGCATGAGGAATGCCGCCGAGGATCGACAGACCCTCGCGGATGCGGGTGACGTCGGCCTTGTCCTTCGCGCTGAAGAAGACGACGTGACGGATGAAGCTGCGGTCTGACATGGCGGGGTCCATATGCTACGGATGGTCCCGCGTGTCTGAGACAGAACGCGCCCCGGCGCAAGCCTGCGTCAGCCCGCCTCTTCCAGCCTGTCCGTCGCCAGCGGCGGCGCGGGATAAAGCGCTGAGAGCTTGGCATAGAGCGCATCGTCCAGCGCGAAACCTATCGCCGCCAGCGAGGGGGCAAGCTGTTCGGCGTTGCGCGCCGACAGGATCGGCACCGCACGGCGCGCCACCCAGGCCACCGCCAGCGTCGCCGCATCCACCTCGCGCTCGGAGGCGAGGCTGGCAAGCCCGCCCGCCGCGGCGTGCATCGCCTCCTGCCCGTAGCGCCGCGCATAGCGGTCGTCCTCGTTCAGGCGCCCGCTGCCGCCCGTGGCGTACTTGCCCGTCAGCAGCCCGCCGCCCAGCGGAGAATAGGTGCAGGGCAGAATACCCTCCGACTCGCACATGGGCAGGATCTCGGTCTCGGCCTGCCGCTTCACAAGGTTGTACATGGGCTGCAGCACGTCGATGCGGATGCCCAGTCCGGCCGCAATCGCCTGCGCCTTCATCACCTGCCAAGCGGCGAAGTTCGACACCCCGATGTGCCGGATATGACCCGCCTCGCGCAGCTCGGCCAGCGTGGCAAGGCTTTCCTCCAGCGGCGCGTCCGGATCGAAGCGGTGCAGGTAAAGCAGGTCCACGACCTCCATCCCCAGCCGCTTGCGGCTTTCGTCGAGGCTCGCACGGATGCTTTGCGCCGAATTGCCACCGGGAAACGAGACCTTGGTCGCGATGAAGACCCGCTCCCGCTCCGACGCGGCAAACTGCCCGAGCATGCGCTCGGACGCGCCGTCGGTATAGGCATGCGCGGTGTCGAAATGCACGACACCCGCGGCACGGCAGGCATCGTACATGGCGGCGCTCTCGTCCTCGGAGGCGCGACCGCCGAACTGCATGGTGCCGAAGGAGAACGAGCCGATGGAATGTCCCGAAAGGGTACGAAGATCAGGTGTCATGCGCCGGATCGTTGCACGTGGCCATCGGAGAGGGAAGGGCGCTGCGCAGGCAGATGGCAAGCTTCCGTGCGGCAGGTGTCCCGCGCGCACAAGCCCGCGTCACCCGGGCGGCTCAGTAGGCCGCGAAGGCGCCCGTCATCACGCGCTCTTCCTGCCGGATCCGTCGCGCGAGGATCACCACGTAGATCGGCAGGCCGATCGCCAGCGCCCACCAGGCGTGCAGCACCAGCGCCAGCCCGACCAGCTCGGGCAGCATGTTGAGGAAATAGTTCGGGTGCCGCAGCCAGCGGAACAGGCGGTTCTCGGTCAGTTCGTGGTCGCGGGCGAGGATCAGTTTCACGGTCCAGAACCGTCCCAGCACGCCGATCACCCAGAACAGCGCACAGATCGAGAAGCCCCAGACCGCCATGCCCACCAGCGTCACGCCGTCGACCGGCGGCATCCGCACCAGCCCCTCGGCATAGGCCGCGAGGTAGTAGACCACATGCCCCACCGCCAGCAGCACCGAGGTGCCCGCGCCGTATTCAACCGCGCCTTCTGCCTTGAGCCGCCGCTCGTTGCGGATCGAGATCCCGAGTGACAGGAAACGGACGGCCGCGGCGACGAGGATGAAGATGACGGTGATCATGTGGGCTCCGGAGCTATCGGCGCCTTCGACTAGACCGCCTCGGCGCCGGGGTCGAGCCGCGAGCGCCGCGTCACGAAAAAAACAAGACGCCGCCCCAAGTCGGAACGAAAAGACCCCGCCGGAGCGGGGCCTTTCGGTGTCCTGCGTGGACTGAAGATCAGTTCGGGATTTCGCCCGTCAGGCCTTCGACGTAGAAGTCCATGCCCAGCAGGTCCTCGTCCGAGGCGGTCTCGCCCTCTTCGAGCCAGACGGAGCCGTCCTGCTTGTTGATGGGGCCGGTGAAGGGGTGGTATTCGCCCGCCGCCATCATCTCCTTCAGCTCGAGCGCCTGGGCCTTCACCTCTTCGGGGACCGCGTCGGTGATCTCGCCGATGCCGACCATGCCGCTGTCGATGCCGCCCCAGGTGTCGGTGCTTTCCCAGGTGCCGTCCATCACCGCCTGCACGCGGTCGATGTAGTAGGGCGCCCAGTTGTCGATGATCGAGGACACGCGCGGGAAGGGCGCGTATTCGTACATGTCCGAGGCCTGCCCGAAGGTCACCACGTCACCGGCCTCTTCCGCCGCCGAGTGCGGCGCGGTGGAATCGGTGTGCTGCAGGATCACGTCGTTGCCGTTCTCGATCAGCGCGCGGGCCGCGTCGGCCTCTTTCGCCGGGTCGAACCAAGTGTAGGCCCAGACCACGTTGAACTCGACATCCGGGTTCACCTTCTTGGCGTGGATGTAGGCCGAGTTGATGCCGCGGATGACCTCGGGGATCGGGAAGGGGGCGATGTAACCGATCTTGTTCGACTCGGTCATCTCGCCCGCTATCAGGCCCTGCACGGCGCGGCCTTCGTAGAAGCGGGCCGAGTAATTCGACACGTTGTCTGCGGTCTTGTAGCCGGTGGCGTGCTCGAACATCACGTCGGGAAACTTGGCCGCGACGTTCATCGTCGGGTCCATGTAGCCGAACGACGTGGTGAAGATCAGGTCGGCGCCTGACAGGGCCATCTGGGTCATCACGCGCTCGGAATCGGCGCCCTCGGGGACGCTTTCCTGGTGCGGAAACTGGCT
>CAYNKL010000291.1:0-4170 GCA_964397775.1 uncultured Rhodobacterales bacterium
CGGGCGACCAGATGATGATGGGCCGCAGCTTCAAGTACCACCGCCCCCGCGGCGTGGTCTCCTCGGGTGCCGAGGAACCCAACGCGCTGGTGAACCTCGGGCAGGGTGACACCCACGAACCCAACGCCCGCGCCACCACGACCGAGATCTTCCAGGGTCTCAAGGCCTCCAGCCAGAACCACTGGCCGAGCCTCGAATACGACGTGGGCGCGGTGAACGCGCATCTGTCGCGCTTCCTGCCCGCGGGCTTCTACTACAAGATGTTCATCCACCCGCGTCCGCTATGGAAGCACGTCTACGAGCCCTTCATTCGCCAGTCGGCGGGCCTCGGCAAGGCGCCACACCCCGAGGCGCGTGACCCCGACACCTATGAACACTTCTACGCCTACACCGATGTCCTCGTCGTGGGCGGCGGTGTCGCCGGCCTGCAGGCCGCGCTCGAAGCGGGGCGCGCCGGCGCCGAGGTGCTCCTGCTCGAACAGACCGCCCACTGGGGCGGCCGCACGCCGGTCGACGGGGGCGAGATCGACGGTCTCGACCCCGACGCCTGGATCGAAAAGGCCGTGAGTGAGCTCGAGGCCATGCCCAACGTCCGCATCCGCACCCGCACCATGGGCGCGGGTATCTACGACCACGGCTACGTGCTGGGCTACGAGCGTCTGACCGACCACGCGCCCAATCAGCCCGGGCCCCGTCACCGCCTCTGGCGGATCCGCGCCGGCCAGGTCGTCACCGCCACCGGCGCCATCGAGCGGCCCATCGCATTCGCCGGCAACGACATTCCCGGCGTCATGCTCGCCAGCGCCGTGCGCGATTACCTCGTCAACTACGGCGTCGCCGTGGGCGACCGCACCGTGGTCGTCACCACCAACGACGACGGCTACCGCACCGCCATCGCGCTCAAACGCGCGGGCCTCGACGTGCCCGCGGTGCTCGACGCCCGCGAATACGGCGGCGGCGCGCTCATGGATCAGGCCAAGGAACTGGGGATCCGGGTCGAGACCGGTCGCGGCATCAGCAAGGTCAAGGGCGGCAAGCGCGTCACCGGCGTCGCCACCTGCGGCATCGCGGGCTCCGGCGCCTTGATCGACGAAATCGCCTGCGATTGCGTCGCCATGTCCGGCGGCTGGTCCCCGGTTGTGAACCTCTGGTCACACTGCGGCGGCAAGCTGACCTGGGACGAGGCGCAGGCCTGCTTCCGCCCCGACACGGAGCGCGCGCCCACGGGCGCCGACGGCAACCCCTTCGTCGCTCCGGCGGGCGCCGCCAACGGCTATCTCTACCTGCCCGAGACGCTCTCGGACGGGGCGGTCGGCGGTCGCACTGCGGCCACCGCCACGGGCCACGCCGCGGGCGATGCCTCCGTCCCGGAGACCAGCGCCCCGGTCGAAGCCGCCCCGCGTCCCGTCTGGATGATGCCCGAAGGCGCGCCTTATGAATACCGCGCCAAGGCCTGGCTCGACTACCAGAACGACGTCAAGGTCACCGACGTGCAGCTTGCCGCGCGCGAGGGGTTCGAAAGCGTCGAACACACCAAGCGCTACACCACGCTCGGCATGGCGACGGATCAGGGAAAGCTCAGCAACATCAACGGTCTCGCGACCCTTGCGAATGCATTGGGTGAAGAAATCCCGCAGGTGGGCACCACCACCTTCCGCCCGCCCTATACGCCCATCTCCATGGGCTCCATCGCGGGCGAGGCACGCGGCAGCGTCTTCCAGCCGCTGCGCCGCACGCCCATGCACGACTGGCACGAGGCGCATGGCGTCAAGTGGGAGCCCGTTGGCCACTGGCGCCGTCCCTACTGCTTCCCCAAGGCGGGCGAGACCACTGAGCAGGCCGTGCACCGCGAGATCACCGCGACGCGCGACAGCCTCGGGCTGCTCGACGCCTCGACGCTGGGCAAGATCATCGTGAAGGGCCCCGACGCGGGCCGCTTCATGGACATGCTCTACACCAACCTCATGAGCAAACTGGCCGTGGGCCGCTGCCGCTACGGGCTCATGTGCTCGGAAAACGGCTTCCTCATGGACGACGGCGTCGTGGCGCGCCTCGACGAGGACACCTTCCTCGTGCACACGACAACTGGCGGCGCCGACCGCATCCATGCCCACATGGAGGAATGGCTCCAGACCGAATGGTGGGACTGGAAGGTCTTCACCGCCAACGTGACCGAGCAATACGCGCAGGTCGGTGTGGTCGGTCCAAACGCCCGCAAGGTGCTGGAAAAGCTCGGCGGCATGGATCTTTCGGCCGAGGCTATGCCCTTCATGACCTGGGCCGACGGCACGCTCGGCGGCCTCCAGGCCCGCGTCTTCCGCATCTCCTTCTCGGGCGAACTCAGCTTCGAGGTGGCGGTCCCGGCCGGGCAGGGCCGTGCGCTCTGGGACGCGCTGATGGAGGCGGGCGCCGAATTCAACGCGACGCCATACGGCACCGAGGCGCTGCACGTCATGCGCGCCGAGAAGGGCTTCATCATGATCGGGGACGAAACCGACGGCACCGTGATCCCGCAGGATCTCGGGCTCGACTGGGCGATCTCCAAGAAGAAGGACGACTACATCGGCAAGCGCGCGCAAGAGCGCAGCTTCATGGACAACGCCGACCGCTGGAAGCTCGTGGGCCTTGAAACCCTAGATGGCTCGGTCCTGCCCGACGGTGCCTATGCGCCAACCGATGGAAAGACCCGCAACGGCCAGCGCAACACCCAAGGGCGCGTGACCTCGAGCTACTTCTCGCCGACGCTGGGCAAGGGCATCGCCATGGGTCTCGTGCACAACGGGCCCGACCGCATGGGCGAGGTGATCTCCTTTGCCGCCGCCGACGGCACCACCATGACCGAGGCCCGCATCGTCAACGCCGTCTTCTTTGATCCGGAAGGGAAGAAACAGAATGTCTGAGCCCGTCACCCCCCTTGCCGGCGCCAGCTTTGACGGGCTGGTGCGCGTGACCGAGACCGGCCCGCAGGGCATGATCGTCCTGCGCTGCCCCGAGGGCGCTTCCGAGCCGCTCGACATCGCGTCCGCCATGACCGGCACCCAAAGCCCGGCCCTGCGCCGTGCCTCCGTCTCGAACGGCACAGGCATCCTCTGGATGTCCCCGGACGAGCGGTTGATCCTCGTGCCCCGCGCGAAATCGGCCAGCACCGTGGCCGAGATGCAGGGCAAGCTTGCCGGGCAGCACGCGCTTGTCGCCGACGTCTCGGACGCCCGCGCCATGTTCCGCCTCGAAGGCGATCCGCTCATGGTGCGCGAGGTGCTGGCCAAGCTCGCACCCGTCGACATGCGCCCCGATCATTTCGAGGTAGGCGAGGTGCGCCGCACGCGGCTGGCACAGGTCGCCGCGGCCTTCTGGCTGGAACAGGAGGGCACGGCCCACCTGATCTGCTTCCGGTCGGTGGCGCGGTACGTCTACGACCTCCTCTGTACCGCTGCGGTAAAAGGGGCCGCAGTGAAACATTTCTGACCGGGGCGGCGTTAAGGAAATAGACAGAAGGGGTGGGCTTGACCTTCCCCGGACCTGCCTACAGGTATGTCATATCTTTAACGCCGCGACCAACGAGGGGTGTAACAATGGCTTTCGAACTTCCCGATCTTCCCTACGCACACGACGCGCTGGCCTCCAAGGGCATGAGCCAGGAGACGCTGGAATACCACCACGACATCCACCACAAGGCCTATGTCGACAACGGCAACAAGGCGATCTCGGGCACCGAGTGGGAAGGCAAGTCGGTCGAGGACATCATCAAGGGCACCTACGACCCCAAGGCGATTGCCCAGTCCGGCATCTTCAACAACGCCTCGCAGCACTGGAACCACACCCAGTTCTGGGAAATGATGGGCCCCGGCACCAACGACATGCCCTCCGAGCTTGAGAGCCGTCTGACCGATGCCTTCGGCTCCGTGGACAAGTTCAAGGAAGACTTCGCCGCTGCCGGTGGCGGTCAGTTCGGTTCCGGCTGGGCCTGGCTCGTTGTCGACACCGACGGCACGCTCAAGGTCACCAAGACCGAGAACGGCGTAAACCCCGTCTGCTTCAACCAGACCGCGCTTCTGGGCTGCGACGTGTGGGAACACTCCTACTACATCGACTTCCGCAACAAGCGCCCGGCCTATCTCCAGAACTTCCTGGACAACCAAATGCCTCAGGAGGTGTTCCGGGCCAAAGGAA
>CAYNKL010000292.1:0-4094 GCA_964397775.1 uncultured Rhodobacterales bacterium
TCCCTGTTCACAACTGGCCCACGCCACCCAAAGATCGTCGGCCCGCCGCGTGCCCTCGGCCGTGGCCGCCGCCGCCGCCGCGGGAATCCCGCTCACCCGCCGCCTGACGGCGCGGCGTGTGCAGTTCGTCACCGGCCACGATGCGGGCGGTGTGCTGCCCGAGGACATCCACGTGCCCTCGCTGGCCGATCCGCTGGCCTCGACCGTGGTCTTCATGGGCAAGCGGACCTTCCCGAAGCTTGCCGAGATGCTTTTTGCGCACGGGCTGCCGCGCGACACGCCCGCGCTTCTGGCCGAGGCCGTCTGCACCGAGGATCAGAGCCTCACCCGCGACACGGTGGCGGGGCTGGCCGAGAGGCTGTCGCAGGAGATCGGCACCAAGCCCGCGCTCATCCTCTACGGGCCGCTGGCCGAGCTGGGAGAGGGCTTTGACTGAGCTCTGGCTGATCGGCATCGGCACCGGATCGCCCGGGCACGTCACGCTCGAGGGGCAGCAGGCCCTGCGCGAGGCCGACCTGATCCTCATCCCCCGCAAGGGGCCGGGCAAGGACGACCTCGCCCACCTGCGCCACGCGATCCTGTCACAGGCGGGCGCCACGGCCAACGTGGCCGAGTTCGACATGCCGGTGCGGGATGAGAACCTGCCCTATCAGCAGCGTGTCGCGGCCTGGCATGACGAGATCGCTCGCCGCTGGAAGGTGGCCATCGAGCGCGCCGCCCCGCAGGGGCCCGTGGCGCTGCTGGTCTGGGGCGATCCGGGGCTTTACGACAGCACGCTGCGAATCGCGGGCAGGCTGTCGCCCGCGCCGAAGATCCGCGTCCTGCCCGGCGTCACCGCCCTGCAGGCCCTGACCGCCGCGCATGCGATTCCCTTCAACACCGTCAACGGCGCCGTGACGGTCACCACGGGCCGCCGGCTGCGCGATTTCGGCCGGCCCGGGGGGGCCGCCCCGCTGGTGGTCAGGCGGGACGGGGGGTGCGGTGTTGCGACGCGCGCCCGCGAAGGCCTCTACGGCTGGTGGGGGGGCTTTCTCGGGATGCCGGAACAGCTGCTTGATCACGGGCCGCTGGCCGAGGCCGGGCCGCGCATCCAGCGCACCCGCGCCGAGGCGCGGCTTCAACACGGCTGGATCATGGACACCTACCTGCTGCGCCGGGCGCCGTGACACCGCCGATTGCGCTTGGCTGTCAGGAATGACAGCCTGAGCAAATGTCAGGCAAGATCGTCATTCTCACAGGTGCGGGGCTTTCGGCCGAAAGCGGCCTCGGCACCTTTCGCGACGCGGGCGGGCTTTGGGAGAAGTACCGCCTGGAGGACGTCGCCACGCCCGAGGCCTTCGCGCGCGATCCCGAAACCGTGCAGGCCTTCTACAACGCCCGCCGCCAGCAGGCGGCCAAGGCGGAACCCAACGCCGCGCACAAGGCGCTGGCGGAGCTTCAGCAGGTCTGGCCCGACCGCGTGGTGCTGGTGACGCAGAACGTCGACGGGCTGCTGGAAAAGGCGGGGGCCGCGCCCATCCACATGCACGGACAGCTGGATCAGGCGCTCTGCGGGGTCTGCGAGTACCGCTGGCCCGCGCCGATGGAGATGTCGGTGGGCGAGCCCTGCCCGCGCTGCGAGGCCCCTGCCGGGCGTCCGGACGTGGTCTGGTTCGGGGAATACCCCTACCACCTCGAGGAGATCGGCGACCACATCCAGGACTGCGAGGTCTTCGTGGCCATCGGCACCTCGGGGCAGGTCTATCCCGCCGCGGGCTTCGTGCAGGAGGCCAGGCTCTTCGGGGCACGGACCGTCGAGATCAATCTCGAAAGCACCGATGTCTCGGGCATCTTCGACGTGCACCGGCTGGGCCCGGCCAGCGCCACGGTGCCGGCCTGGGTGTCCGAGATCCTCTCGCGCGGGGTCTGAGGGTCAGCGGTCGAAGTCGACCGGAATCTCGACGCGGATCTCGCCCGCCTTCTCGAACTCCAGCACCACGGGCACGGAGGTGCCGGGCTCGAAAGGCTGCGAAAGCCCCATGAACATTACGTGATCGCCGCCGCGCGCCAGCACGTGGCTGCCCCCTGCGGGAATCGCGAATCCGTCCTCGGCCTCGCGCATGCGCATCACGCCGCCCTCGTCCGCCACGTGGGTGTGCAACCCGACCCGCGCCGCCGCGTCGGAAGAGACACCCACCAGCCGGTCGTCCTCGTCCCCGTCGTTTTCGATCACCATGAAGGCCGCGCCCGTGGGCGCTTCGGGCCGCGAGGCGCGCGCATAGGCGTCGCTGACGGTGATCTCGGCGAGGGCCGGGGCGGCGCCCAGCATCAGCGCGGCGGCGATCATCAGGGGGCGGGTCATGGGCGTCTCCTTGGTTCCGCGCCCTGCCTCGCGCGCGGGGGCGGCGCGCTCAACGCGGCAAAAGGAAACAGCCCCGCCGCCAGAAGGCCACGGGGCTGCAAAACCTTGCAATGAAAGCGAAATCAGGCCGCGGCCGTGATCGCCTTCATGACTTCTTTCTTGACCTTGAGCGCACGTTCGCTCAGCTCGATGTCCTTCGCCTTGGCGAGGAACTTGTCGAGACCACCACGGTGGTCGACAGAGCGCAGCGCGGAGGCCGAGATACGCAGCTTGATGCCGCGGCCGAGGGCCTCGGACTGCAGCGTCACGTCGTTCAGGTTCGGCATGAAACGGCGCTTGGTCTTGTTGTTGGCGTGGCTGACATTGTTGCCAACCATCGGGCCCTTGCCGGTCAGTTCGCAGACACGCGACATGGGGGTTTCCTCATCAGTCTCGGGGCGGATGATGGGTCCGCCAATATCAAGGGGCGCACAGGGCGCCCCGGAATTTCGTTCTGCGGCTATTAAGCCCCGGACGCGGCAGCGTCAAGCCCCGGCATGACCGCATCGAGGTGATGTTCCAGCATCTCCTGCGCCGCTTCCGCCGCGCCAAGCCGGCCCGCGGCGACCTCTTCGGCCAGTTCCGCCATGGCGGCGCGCGCCTGCTTGGTCTCGAGCCGGGCCAGAAGCCCCTGCCGGACCTCCGATTCGAACCAGTAGCGCGCCTGGCCCTTGCGCCGCGCCTCGAAATGCCCGCTCTCGCGCCGCCAGTCGGCCAGCGCCTGCATTTCCTGCCAGGCCGCGTCGAGCCCGGTCTCCTCGACCGCCGACACGGTCAGCGCCTTCGGGAAACCCTGCGGATCCTGTGGCCGCTTGCGCAGCAGCCGCAGCGCGCCCGCGTAATCCGCGCAGGTCCGCTGCGCCGTGGCCTTCAGATCGCCGTCGGCCTTGTTCACGAGGATCATGTCCGCGATCTCCATGATCCCGCGCTTCACGCCCTGCAGCTCGTCGCCGCCGGCGGGCGCCAGCAGCAGCAGGAACAGGTCCGACATCTCGGCCACGACCGTCTCGGACTGGCCCACGCCCACCGTCTCGATCAGCACCACGTCGAATCCCGCCGCCTCGCAGAGGTCGATCGCCTCGCGCGTGCGCCGCGCCACGCCGCCGAGGTGCGACTGCGCGGGCGAGGGCCGGATGAAGGCGTTGCGCTCGCGGCTCAGCCGCTCCATCCGCGTCTTGTCGCCCAGGATCGACCCGCCCGACCGGGCCGAGGAGGGGTCCACCGCCAGCACCGCCACCTTCAGCCCCTTGCCCGTGAGCATCATCCCGAAGGCCTCGATGAAGGTGGACTTGCCCACCCCGGGCGTGCCCGACAGCCCCACCCGCAGCGCCTCGCGGCCATGGCCGCGCAGATGCGCCAGAAGCTCCCGCGCCTGCGCCCGATGATCCGCGCGCCCGCTTTCCACCAGCGTGATCGCCCGCGCCAGCGCGCGCCGCTCGCCGTTCAGGATCCGCTCTGCAAGGTCTTTCGTGTCCATGGCCACAGTGATGCCCGTGCGCGGCGCCGAGGTCCAGCATTGGCGTGCGACGTCGGCCTCGAAATGGTTACGCCAGCAGGGCGCACTCGCTGCCGCACGCTTAGCTCTCGGCGCGGGATCAAGGGGCGTCAGCCCCGCAGCGCATGAGGTGTTCTGCACGCCAAACCGTGGAACGCAGACCGCCCGGAACAAGGGGCTTTAGCCCCGCCGGGCGAGCGCCGGACCGTCCGCGCGGTC
>CAYNKL010000293.1:0-4045 GCA_964397775.1 uncultured Rhodobacterales bacterium
CCGAGGGTTCCGCAGCCGCGCCGAGCAACTGGTCGAACTGGAGCTCGGGCCGCGCACCGAGCGGGAGATTGCATCCGGACTTCAGGCGGAGGTGAAAGCCGAACGCTGGACGGGTCTTGACCGCGCGCTCCAGGGACTCGCCGATGACGGCGCCGGGGTTGCTGATCTGCGTCCCGGCTCCCCGGAACCGCGCGATCCGGAACTGCGCAGACTTCTTATCGGTCGCGCCCAGACGCTGGAACGGCTCGGCCTCGCCGACAGGCTCGCCCCCGCGATCTGGTCCCTGAGACCGGGCGCACAGGAAACGCTGCGCGATCTCGGCGAGCGTGGCGACATCATCAAGACGATGCACCGCGCCATGTCCGGCGGACCAGGACGCGCACAAACGGACTTCGCGATCGAGGACACACCGGCCGCCCCAGTCCTGGGACGGCTTGTCGAGCGCGGATTGCATGACGAGTTGAGCGGCGAGGCCTATGCCGTGATCGACGCGGTGGACGGCCGGGTCCATCATCTGCGCTTCTGCGATCTCGAGGCCACGGGTGACACGTCCGAAGGCGGGATTGTTGAAACGCGGGTCTGGCGCTCGGACAATGGAGGCCATCAGCGTATGGCCCTCGTCGGCCGCTCCGACCTCAATCTCCAAACCCAGATCGGCGCGAACGGCGCGACCTGGCTCGATCGGCTGCAACTCGCCAAGACCCAAGCGCCGCTCAGCATGGCCGGCTTCGGCGCCGAGGTTCGCGGGGCGCTCGACCGGCGCGCCGATCACCTGGTCGCCGAGGGACTTGCGACAAGGAACGGACGACGTGTCACCTTCGCCCGCGATCTTCTGAAGACGTTGCGCAAACAAGAGCTCGACGCAGCGGCCGCGCGTGTCGAATCTGAGACCGGCATGCCTCGCAGAAATTCTACAGTAGGCGATCGCATCTCTGGAACCTATCGCCGGCGTCTCGATCTCGCCTCAGGCCGTTTCGCCATGGTCGATAACGGCCTGGGCTTCGAACTCGTCCCATGGAAACCGCAACTCGAACGCCATCTCGGCCAGACCGTGACGGGAACGATGACGCCCGGCGGTGGGATCGACTGGATCCTTGGCCGCAAGCGTGGGCTTAGCGTTTAAGCAGTACCCCGGAAGGAAAAGACATGCCGATCAAGACGCAACCAACACAGGCCACCAAAATCCTCTGGGGCCAGATCATCATTGTCTCGCTCGTTGTGGTCGGTTTCATCTGGGCCGCAACTCAGTGGACCGCATGGCGGCTCGGCTTTCAGCCTCAGCTCGGCGCGCCGGCGACGGACATTCTCGGATGGCCGATCTATCCGCCCTGGAGCTTCTTCGTCTGGTGGTATTTCTACGACGCCTATGCGCCGCGGGTTTTCGTCGAAGGCGCGATCATTGCCGGCAGCGGCGGGATCGCCGCGACCGGTGTCGCGATTTTCCTCTCCGTCCTCCGGGCTCGCGAGGCGCGCGACGTAACCACCTACGGCTCAGCCCGATGGGCGGAGCGGAAGGACGTTGAATCGTCCGGGTTGCTCGCCCCGGACGGCGCCGTGCTCGGCCGCTTCGAAAACCACTACCTCCGGCATGACGGCCCGGAGCATGTGCTCTGCTTCGCGCCGACCCGCAGCGGAAAGGGCGTTGGTCTCGTCGTGCCGAGTCTTCTGACCTGGCCGAGTTCAGCGATTGTGCATGACATCAAGGGCGAGAACTGGCAGCTCACGGCCGGATGGCGGGCGCGGTTCACCCGCACTATCCTGTTCGATCCGACCGACGCGAAGAGCGCGGCCTACAATCCACTGCTCGAAGTCCGGCGAGGCGACAGCGAAGTGCGCGACGTCCAGAACGTCGCCGACATCCTCGTCGATCCGGAAGGCCTGCTCGAACGCCGGAACCATTGGGAGAAAACCAGCCATTCGCTGCTCGTCGGCGCTATACTTCACGTCCTCTATGCAGAGGCCGACAAGACGCTCGCCAGCGTCGCCGCTTTTCTCTCTGATCCGGGCCGGCCGATCGAGGCGACGCTTGCGGCGATGATGCACACCCCGCATCTTGGCGACCGGCCGCATCCGGTCGTGGCGCAGGCGGCGCGCGAACTCCTCAACAAGTCGGAGAACGAACGCTCCGGTGTTCTGTCTACGGCGATGAGCTTTCTGGGCCTCTATCGCGATCCCGTCGTCGCCAGGGTTACGAGCCGCTGCGATTGGCGGATCAAGGATCTGGTCTCAGGTGCGCGGCCGACCACGCTCTATTTGGTCGTGCCGCCCTCCGACATCAGCCGCACCAAGCCGCTCGTCCGGCTCGTGCTGAACCAGATCGGGCGCAGGCTAACAGAAGAGTTGAACGCCAACCGCAAGCGTCACCGGCTGTTGCTAATGCTCGACGAATTTCCTGCGCTCGGGCGTCTCGATTTCTTCGAGAGCCAGCTCGCCTTCATGGCGGGCTATGGTCTGAAAGCCTTCCTGATCGCGCAATCCCTCAATCAGATCGAGAAGGCCTACGGCCAGAACAACGCCATCCTCGACAACTGTCATATCCGGGTGAGCTTCGCGACCAATGACGAGCGCACTGCCAAGCGCGTGTCCGACGCGCTCGGCACGGCGACCGAGATGCGAGCGATGAAGAACTATGCAGGGCACAGATTGTCACCCTGGCTTGGTCATCTCATGGTCTCCCGGCAGGAAACCGCGCGGCCTTTGCTGACGCCCGGCGAGATCATGCAATTGCCACCGGATGATGAAATCGTGCTCGTCTCCGGCGCGCCGCCGATCCAGGGGAAGAAGGCCCGCTACTACGCCGACCCGCAGCTCAAGACACGCATCTTGTCACCGCCGGACCTGATTGCCGGACCTACTGCGTCGCACCGACCGCTTGACGATGATTGGAGCGGCCGGCCGGTGATCGCCGCGCCCAAACCCCGGAAGAAGACGTCCGGCGACACAGGCGAAGGCGCCGATGGGGGAATTCGCCGCGAACCTGAATTGCCCGAGCATGAAGATATTGCGCCGGAACCAGCGACGCCCGCACGGGAAGAGTTCGCGGGTCTCGATGATGAGACAGATGATGACGCTCAGCGCACCCGCCAGATGCAGGGCCGATTCCGCAGCATCGCTCGGCAGGCCTCGCTTGATCCCGATGACGGCATCGATCTTTGAAGTCCGCCATGAAGAAAGATCGGCTCAATGTGTATTTCGATCCGGCGTTGTCAGCCGAACTCGACGCGCTGGCGGCGCGGCGCAAAGTCTCGAAATCCCAGATCGTGGAAGCGGCGCTGGCCTCCTACCTCTCCCCGGACGCCGCAGATCAGCGCGAGGCAGCCATTACGCGACGCCTCGACCGGCTGACCCGCGCTGTCGAACGGCTCGAACGCGACGTAACCATCGGCAACGAAGCGGTCGCCCTGTTTGTCCGTTTCTGGCTTACAACGAATCCGCCATTGCCCGATGCGATGCGCGAAGCGGCGCAGGCGAAAGGTCGCGAGCGGTATGAAGGCTTTGTGGAGACGCTTGGAAGGCGGTTGGCGAAGGGGAGCGCCTTCGCCAAAGAAGTGTCGCAAGATTTCACACCGAAAGAGTAAGCCTAAAGCCTGCTTCCCAGATATTTTGAACTGAGCTGTTCCGGACGATTCTCGCTTTCTCCTGCCCTTCCACGCCATTGTACTACTACGCCTTCAAGACTGTTGCTGTTGAGCCCTTAACGGTCTTCTTGATCGACCCCGTAATCAAATGCGGGGCCGCCAATGACCGTCCACACATTCAAATCCGAAGCGCTTGCCCGTGGCGCACGCATGCTCAGGACCGCGTTGGGGACGGGCATCGCCGCATGGCTCGAAGACCCTGCGGTTGTCGAGGTGATGCTCAATCCCGACGGCCGCCTGTGGGTCGACCGGCTGAGCGAGGGCCTCGCCGACACTGGCGTAGAGCTCTCCGCAGCTGACGGCGAGCGCATCGTCCGTTTGGTCGCGCACCATGTCGGTGCCGAGGTCCATGCGGGATCTCCGCGCGTGTCAGCAGAGCTGCCAGGAACGGGGGAGCGCTTCGAGGG
>CAYNKL010000294.1:0-4041 GCA_964397775.1 uncultured Rhodobacterales bacterium
CGTTCGCAAGATCGACACCGCTCCCGTCCGCTTTCACGCGAACCTTCACGTTGTAATCGATCACGCGCTTGACAGGCACCAGTACCTTCATTGCGTGTCTCTCCTCGGCTTGCGGCGCAACTTCGCGCGCCCGCGGGTTCCTCAGACCGCGTGATAGCGTGCTGCACCAGCTGGAAACAGAGCAAAAACGTCACGTTAGCGCCATCCGACGCCGCGTTGGCGCGCAAAGGGACGACGCGCGGTCGCCGATGCGGTATCACGAGGCGCCAGAAGACCCCAGAAGGGATGCGACCTCCATGAGCGAACCGCTTGCCCCTGAAATCCTCTCCGCGCCCGAGCGCGTGATCGTCGGCACGACCCGCCGATACACCATGATGCGCCGTTCCGAGATACCGCGGCAATGGCAGGAATTCTTCGACGCCGGCCACCGGATCCCCGGCGCGATCGAGGGGCCGATGTTCGGAGTATCGTTTGAAATGGATCCCGCCGGGGGCTTTCGCTATTGCGTCGGCAAGGAAGTCGCGGCGCCGCCCGCGCCTCTGCCCGAGGGGCTCGACGCCGTGACGCTGTCGGCGGGCACCTACGCGGTGCTGCGCAGGCTCGGGCCCGTCGCGCGGATGACGCGCGATTTCGACCGGATGTTCTCAGAGTGGCTGCCCGACTCGGGCCGCCAGATCCGGGAGGGCGCCGTCTTCGAGCGCTACCCGCCCGACGACCGCAACGGCCCCGACGTCATGGCCTACGAGATCTGGGTGCCGGTGTCAGGCGGGGCCGGGTAGCCTCCACCCCAACGAAAAAGGCCCCGCCCTGGGCGGAGCCTTATCCTGTGCAATCTGCCTGCCGCCTCAGCGACGGCGGTCGCGGCGCGAGCTCATGGGCTGGAAGGCCACGCCAACATGCGCCTCGCAGTAAGGCTTGCCCTGCTGCACGGGCAGGCCGCAGAACCAGAAGTCCGGCGTCGCGGGATCGCCGACGGGCCACTTGCAGGTCCGCTCGGTCAGCTCCATCAGCGTCAGCTTCTTGGCCTTCTTTTCCACTTCACTCACTTTCGCCAGCGCTTCGGGGCTGATCTCGTTGGCCGAGGGTTGCGGCGGCAGGGGCTGGCCTGCGGGCACGATGGTCTTGCCGGTCCGGCTGACCGGCGCGGCTGCGGGCCGTTCCTCGGCGGCGGGGATCGCCGGTTCGGGTTCGGGCTCGGCCGCAGCGGCGGGTGCAACAGGCTCGGCGATTTCCGGCTCGGGACGCGGTTCCTTGACAGGTTTCGCTTCCTTCACCGGCGCGGCGGTCGCGGCAGCAGGCGCGGCGGCCGGGGCAGGCGCAGCGCCGGCACGGTTCGACAGGCCCAGTCGATGCACCTTGCCGATCACCGCGTTGCGGGTCACGCCGCCCAGCTCTTTCGCGATCTGGCTCGCGGACTGGCCTTCGGACCACATCTTCTTCAGCAGCTCGACACGTTCATCGGTCCAGGACATGGGGGATTACCTCTATCGAAAAGGCGGCCCGCGATCAGGCCGCCTGTCGTAAAACTCGAGTGCCCCTATACTAATCATCACGCCCCGAGTTACAAGGCGCCCGAACCGCGTCAGGAGGACCTATGACCGACACGCAAAGCTTCGACCACGGCATCCGCCGCTTCGGCCGCATCAACTGGATGGGGCTGTGGACGCTCAGCCTGCGCGAGGTCAAGCGCTTCATGAATGTCTGGACGCAGACGCTGCTGGCGCCGCTGGTCACCGCGGGCCTCTTCCTCGTGATCTTCACCATCGCCATCGGCCCCCGGCGCGGCGACGTGATGGGCGTGCCCTTCACCACCTTCATCGCGCCCGGCATCCTGATGATGAACGTGATCCAGAACGCCTTTGCCAACACCTCAAGCTCGATCATGGTCGCCAAGGTACAGGGCAACATCGTCGACACGCTCATGCCCCCGCTCTCCCCGGGCGAGCTCGTGGCAGGCTACCTCGCCGGCGGCATCGCCCGCGGCGTCGTTGTGGCCGCGGCCATCGCGCTCGGCGTCTGGGCCGCCCTGGGCATCGTTCCCGCCCACCCGCTGGCCCTGATCGTCTACGTGGTCCTCGGCGGCGCGTTCCTGTCGGGCCTCGGCATTCTCGCCGGGATCTATGCGCAGAAGTTCGACCAGATGGCCGCCATCACCAACTTCGTGGTCATGCCGCTCGCCTTCCTGTCGGGCACCTTTTACTCGGTGGAGGCCATGCCGCCGGTGCTCTACCAGATCACCCATGTGAACCCGGTCTTCTACCTGATCGACGGCGCCCGCTGGAGCCTCATCGGCGTCTCCGACAGCGCGCCGCTCCTCGGCTTCGCCATCTCGCTGCTCGCCACTGCAGCGGTGGTCGTCGGGGCCTGGTGGCTCTTCCGTCGCGGCGCCCGCCTCAAGGCCTGACGCCGCCGGGCATCACCGGACAAAAGAAAGACCGCCGCGCATCCCGCACGGCGGTCTTTTTTCATCTAGGGTCCGGGCATCGCCTCAGCGTGACTTCTGCGGCACCAACTGCTGCGCGATCCCCGCGAAGATCAGGTAGATCGAGCTCACCACCAGCCCCCAGTGCGCCCAGCTCTGCGGATCGAAGTCGACCCAGGCGGCCCAGCCGGCGCAGAAGGTCCAGACAAAGGCCATCGGCAGCGACACCGCCCGCCAGCGCGCCGTCCGCACCGGGTGGATGAACTTCAGCGGCAGGAACATGGCGACCGCCAGCACGACGACCAGCGCCATGATGATCCAGAAATCCGGCCGCACCGCGAAGAGCACGATCACCAGCATGTTCCAGCACCCCGGGAACCCCTGAAAGGAATTGTCCGTGGTCTTCATCCGGCTGTCGGCGAAATAAAGCGCGCTGGCGAAGGTGATCACGATGATCGCCACCCATCCCGTCCAGCCCGGCAGCAGCCCCGATCCGAAGAGCGCGAAGGCCGGAATAAAGACATAGGTCAGGTAGTCGATGATAAGGTCGAGCAGCACCCCGTCGAAACGGGGCGAGTTGAGTTTCACGTCGTACTTCCGGGCCAGCGGACCGTCGACCCCGTCGACGGCAAAGGCCACGACCAGCCATAGGAACATGACCGACCATTGCTCCTGCGCCGCGGCGAGCAGCGCGAGCATGGCAAAGACCGCGCCGGTCGCGGTCAGCAGATGCACCGAAAGAGCCCGATGCTCGATCTGCGTGAGAGGGTTGGTAAGCGGCTTCGTCATCGTTCTGTCATGACGGAATCGCGCGCCCGAGGCAAACATTCCGTACCGCCCGGACGGCATCATGCCGCCGTGTCACGTCATGTCCGGAGGCGCGCGCATGAGCTCGGCCAGCGCCCCAAGCTCCGACCCGATTCCTCCGCCCACCTCGCCTGCGGCCCCAAGCCGCGCAGCCTGCTCCTTGTTTTGGTTCAGCTTCCAGGTGCTGTCGATCTCCTCGATCTCGAACCGGAACGGCAGAATCATCCTCAGCATCCGCGCCTTCGCCTCCGAGTCCATCTTGTCCATGGTCCAGGCTGGTTTCGGCAGGCGCTCCTCGAACTGCGCCGATTGCCGGGCGAGCATGCCCTCCATCTCCACATGCGGCAGCGCGCGAAGCACACCCGTCAGGTGCACCGCCACATAGTTCCAGGTGGGCACCTGCCCCGGATCTCCGTACCAGTCGGGCGAGATATAGCCGTCGGGCCCGCTCACCGCGATCCGCGCCGCGACGCCATCGCCCACGGCACGGCAGATCGGGTTCGACCGCACCAGGTGCAGCTCCGCGCTCGCGCCATCCGCCGAGAGCAGGAAGGGCACATGCGATAGAAGCGGCGCGCCGGTGCCTGACACCGCCAGGATGCCGAAACCGCGCTCCCGCGCAAACTCAAGTGACCGCGCGGCGCCGGTCTTCCGGAAAACGGGATTCGGGTGCATGTAATCTCCTTGCCTGTGGCGCCATAAGCTTCCCGGCCCGCAGGACCCGGCGCAAGGCGCCCGGCTTCTTCTTGGCAGAAATATCCCGGGGTGAATGGCGCGCGGCACGCGCGCCAGAGGGGCAGCGCCCCTCGGGC
>CAYNKL010000295.1:0-4030 GCA_964397775.1 uncultured Rhodobacterales bacterium
GGCGGCATAGCTTTCGGGCAGCGGCACCACAGTGTCGCCGATGCGGGCCTCGGCGCCCGAAAGCTGCGCGTCGAAGACGTTCATGCCGGGCGAGCCAATGAAATAGCCGACGAAAGTATGCGCGGGACGCTCGAACAGCTCTTGCGGGGTGCCGATCTGGACCACGCGGCCGTCGTACATGACCACCACCTTGTCGGCGAAGGTCAGCGCCTCGGTCTGGTCGTGGGTCACGTAGATCATCGTGTGGCCGAAATCCTGGTGCAGCTTTTTCAACTGCGTGCGCAACTCCCACTTCATGTGCGGGTCGATCACGGTCAGCGGTTCATCGAACAGCAGCGCGTTCACGTCCTCGCGGACCATGCCGCGGCCAAGGCTGATCTTCTGCTTGGCGTCGGCGGTGAGGCCGCGCGCCTTGCGGCCCAGCTCGGCCTCCATGCCGATCATGGCGCCGACCTTATGCACGCGCCTGCGGATCTCGTCGGCCGGAAGGCCGCGGTTGCGCAGCGGGAAGGCGAGATTGTCGCGCACGCTCATGGTGTCGTAGACGACCGGGAACTGGAAGACCTGCGCGATGTTGCGCTCGGCCGTGGCCTGGTCGGTCACGTCCTGCCCGTCGAAGAGCACCCGCCCGTGGCTGGGCCGCAGCAGGCCGGAGATGATGTTGAGAAGCGTGGACTTGCCGCAGCCGGAGGAACCCAGCAGCGCATAGGCCTCGCCATCGTTCCAGTCGTGGTTCAGCTCCTTCAGCGCGAAGTCGTCCTCGGAGCCGGGGTTGGGCAGGTAGGAATGGGCGAGATTGTCGAGCGTGATCTTGGCCATGTCAGGCGGCCTCCGCATAGGGGGCGGCCTGCGCGAGGGCGCCGCTCTCGTCGAAGAGGTAGACATGCGTGGGGTCGAGGTGGACCGTCAGCGTGTCGCCGGGGGTGAGCGCGCGGACGCCGTGGATCAGGCCCACCCAGCGCTCGCCGTGGTGGTCGAGGTGTACGAAGGTCTCCGACCCCGTGATCTCGGTCACGCTGAGCGTGGTCTCGAAGCTCATGGTCATGTCGTGCGCGGCCTCGATCTCGAGGTGGTTGGGGCGGAAGCCGGCGGTGTAGACGCCGTCGGGCACGTCGCCCGCGATGCGGTCGGCGGGCACGGACTGGCCGTCGGGGAAGGCGAAGCTGCCGCCGCGCTTTTCCACCCGCAGGAAGTTCATCGGCGGGTCCGAGAAGACGCGCGCGGTGGTGACGTCGGCGGGGCGGCGGTAGACGGTGGGCGTGGGGCCGAACTGCGTGACGCGCCCCTGCCAGAGCGTGGCGCACTGGCCGCCGAGAAGAAGCGCTTCCTCGGGTTCGGTGGTGGCGTAGACGAAGATGGCGCCGGATTCCTCGAAGATGCGCGGGATCTCGGCGCGCAGCTCCTCGCGCAGCTTGTAGTCGAGGTTGGCCAGCGGCTCGTCGAGCAGCACGAGGCCGGCGTTCTTGACCAGCGCGCGCGCCAGGGCGCAGCGCTGCTGCTGGCCGCCCGAAAGTTCCAGCGGCTTTCGGTCGATCATGGGCGTGAGCTGCATCAGCTCGGCGGCCTCGCGCACCCGGCGGTCGATCTCGTCGCGTTCGAGGCCCAAGAGCCGCATGGGCGAGGCGATGTTGTCGTAGACGGTCATCGAGGGGTAGTTGATGAACTGCTGATAGACCATCGCGACCTTGCGGTCCTGCACGCGGGTGCCGGTGACATCCTCGCCCTGCCAGAGGATGCGCCCCGTGGAGGGCTGGTCGAGCCCCGCCATCAGCCGCATCAGCGAGGTCTTGCCCGAAAGCGTCGGCCCCAGCAGGACATTCATCGTGCCCGGCTCGAGCGTCAGGTCGGTGGGATGGATATGCGTGTCCGCCCCCACGACCTTCGACACGTTCTCGAGTGTCAAAGTCATTCTCGTCTCCTCCGTCGATCCGACCATCCGGCCGAACCGCCCTGCGCGCCTTGGGGGCGCGCCATTCTCAGCCGGCGCTTGCGCCCGGCAGACCCGATGAGGAGGTGCCGCAGACCGTCGTACCGGTGCGATGCGCGGGGTCATCCCTGCGCAAGACGCGTCCCGGTACGGCAAGGCTGCTGACTGGTCTTTCCTCCCCGATCATCGAGTCCTCCCAAACTCAAATCCTCAACCAGATTCGTAGCCGGTCCCGGTGCGTTTTGGAAGCGTCGATTTTCGTTTTTCTTCGATTTTTCCCAAATCCATCCAGCGAAAATCGAGAGGAAAGAGATTAATAAGCTGAATTTCCTGAATTCTGGCGCGAGGCACGCCGAAGACGAGCGAAGGCCGTTGACAAAAGCGAACACAACCGAACACTGGACGCAAAGGAAAGCGCCCATGTCACAATCCATCCGTCACCCCGAGATACTGGAGATCGCCCGCCGAGAGGGCAAGGTCACGGTGGAGGGGCTGGCCGAACATTTCGAGGTCACACTGCAGACCATCCGCCGCGACCTGAGCGATCTGGCCGAGGCCGGGCGGCTCGAACGCGTGCACGGCGGGGCGGTGCTGCCCTCGGGAACCACCAACATCGGCTACGAGGACCGGCGCGGCCTGAACGCCCAGGGAAAGGCTGCCATGGCGCGCGCCTGCGCCGCCGCGATCCCGCACGACTGTTCGGTCTTCCTCAACATCGGCACCAGCACAGAGGCCGTGGCCGAGAACCTGCTGTCGCATCGCAACATCCTGGCGGTGACCAACAACCTCAACATCGCGGGCACGCTGGCGCGCAACGCCGACTGCGAGGTGGTGGTGACGGCGGGCGAGCTGCGGCGCGCCGACGGCGGCCTGACCGGCGCGCTGACCGAGCACACCATCCGCCAGTTCAAGTTCGATATCGCGGTGATCGGCTGTTCGGCGCTGGACGAGGAAGGCGACATCCTCGATTTCGACATGCAGGAGGTGGGCGTGACGCGCACCATCATCGAGCAGTCGCGGCAGGTGTTCCTAGTGGCCGATCACACCAAGTTCCGCCGGCAGGCGCCGGTGCGCGTGGCGGCACTTTCGGACATCGCCGCCTTCTTCACCGACGCCGCCCCGCCCGAGCCCATCGCGCGGCGCTGCAACGAGATCGGTGTCGCACTGAAGGTGGCGGGGTAAGGGGGCTCTGCCCCCTCTTGGCCTTCGGCCAATTCACCCCCGAGGTATTTGGGGCGAGAAGAAGCGCGGGGAAAAGAAGATCTTTCGTGAGGCCAAGCGGCGGGCGCTCAGCGGGCGCGGCGGCAGCGGTCGGAGCAGTAGCGGACCTCGTCCCAGACCGCGGCCCATTTCCGGCGCCAGGTAAAGGGGCGGCCGCATGTGGCGCAGATCTTTGTGGGCAGATCGCCCTTGCGCCGCATCCGCCCGCCCTGCCCTGTCATTCGTCGGGGTTGCCGCCGGGGCCGACTTCGACCTGGTTTTCGGCACCGTCGGGGCCCGGCGCGCGGGCCACCGTCCAGACGGCGAAGATGGCGGTGATGATCGCCACGAAGACGAGCACGAGGGCGAGGACGAAAAGAATCAGATTTGATCGCATGCATACGCCCTGCGCCTTTTCTAATTTTCCGCATTCCGCATTCCAACTTCCGAATTCCTGACACCCTACCCTCCCCAGTCTTTCATCATAGCCAGAAAGGCGCTCTGCCCTCCCCGGAAAACGCCGCCATAACCACCGCCGGGATTACCCCAGGCACTGGCGAGATAAAGTCCTTTAACCGGCGTTCTGTTTTTGATGCGGTTCATATAGGCATTGTCCATGGATTGTTCGAACCCATAGATGGCACCTTCAGGATTCCCCGTATAACTCCAGTTAGTTAAAGGACTCGCCGCATCTTTGACCTCGACCATGGAGGACAGCCCGGGGATAACATTATCTTCAGCACGTTGAATAAGAATATTTGTCCACCGGGTTTTTTCCTTTTCGTATTCGGTTTTATTTCCTGCAATATAATCCGATTCAAATTTTCGCCAGGGCTCATATCCGCATAAAACCAGCAATTGCAAAGTCGATGTACCCGGATTGGAATAACCTTCAAAGATATT
>CAYNKL010000296.1:0-3526 GCA_964397775.1 uncultured Rhodobacterales bacterium
TGCCCATGTCCCTGGCCCGCACCCTCGTTCCGGCCGGGCGGCTCGGGACCGCCATGGGGTTGCTGGGGACGACATCTGCCGTCGGAACCGCGCTGGGGCCTTCGCTGGGCGGTCTGCTCTTGGCCTTGGGCAACTGGCGCATGGCTTTCTGGCTTCTGGCCGGGTGCGCCGGGATCACTCTGGTCATGGCTGCGATGTCGATCACGCGCGATTCACGGCAGAAGCCTGTGTCTTTCAGCGACATGGACCTGCCGGGAACCCTTGTGCTGGTGATCGCGCTGGCGGCCTATGCCCTCGCCATGAGCGGTGGCACCGCCGGAATGACACTCCCGCCGGCGGTGCTGGTATGCGGTGCCGTGGCGGCCATCGCGCTCTTCGTGATCGTCGAAGCCCGCGCGACAACGCCATTGGTGCCGATGGCGCTGCTCCGTGACCGGGCCGCCGGCCTCGGGGTTGCGATGAACCTCGCCATCGGAACGGTCATGATGTCCACGCTGGTCGTCGGCCCGTTCTTTCTGGCGTTTGCACTGGGGTTGGACGAGGCCCGGATCGGCCTGGTTCTGGCGGTCGGGCCCGCCGTCGCCGCTTTGTCCGGCGTCCCGGCCGGGCGGCTGACCGACCGGCTCGGTGCGGGCCGGGTCATGGTCATGGGGCTCGTGCAGACCGTGCTGGGGCTGCTCTGCCTCGCGATCTTGCCCCGGACCTTCGGCGTTGGCGGCTATGTCGCCGCGCTGATCCTCCTGACCCCGGGGTTCCAGTTGTTCCTCGCGGCCAACAACACGGCGGTCATGGCTGGTGCCCCGGCAGACCACCGCGGGCGTCTGTCCGGTCTGCTTGGTCTCTCGCGCAACCTTGGCCTGATGACGGGCGCTTCCGCGATGTCGACCTTGTTCGTCCTCTTCCTGGGCACGGGAGATGCCGCGGAGGCGCCGGCGTCAGATGTTGCGCACGCCTTCTCGATGACCTTCGCCGGCGCGGCGATCTTGGGGATGATCACCCTTGGACTGGCCTGCTGGAGCCATCTAGGGGGCCAGCAGGCGCCCGAGCGACCGGGCGGAGCCAGCACGGACTGAGCAGGGGTTGTTGTCAAAACCCTAGGCCGGCAAGTCAGTCGTGCCTGCTGTCGCGAAAACTCAGCCTTTCCGCGCATCGGTCCCCGCACGCCCGACCGTTGCCGTGCCCGGCATGCCTGTCTGATCCGCCCCGCCCCCAACGCCCTGCCGGTCAGCCGGACCCTACAAGGCCCGCAGTCGTCATCGCCGATCTCGGGACGGCGGGCGTGTCGGGTCGTCGGGGGCCTTGGCTGTCAGGAAGCCTCGGTAGCGCACCAGCGGCCGCTTCGTTACCGGCGCAAGCAGGGCGACGTCGAAGCGAAACCTGCCCTCGGAGGCGAACTCACGTGCCACCGATACCGGCATGAGCCAGCGGGGCAGGGGGAGGGGACCCAAGCGCCCACGGCTGACGGGGTAATGCAGCGCGTCGTCCCGAACCTGCAGCCCGAGCGAGAAGACAAACGGGCCGAACCGTTCGCGCATACCTTCGGAGCCGAGGGAAAGATGCGAGCGGAACCTGTGTCGGCCAAAGCGCCGTAGCCAGGTCTCCCCCCGCGCGGTGACGGTCTTGGTGACCTCGACCTCAATGTCCGTCGCCGCAGGGGGGAACCGGAAGAGCGCGCAGAGCAGACGAGGCCAGAGCCCGGCACCGCGCTCGACGTCGCAGCGGCCAACCCAGCGTGAGGTGCCAAGCGTCATGTGGGTCTGCCGCACCGGATCGGGCAGCGCCTCGAAGGCCGTCCCCAGGGCACGCGGGAAGATCGGGGATGTCGGCGCGGCGCTGCGCTCGGTGATTACGTCAAGGTCCGCCATCGCGGCCTCCGCCTCGTCAAGCGTGATCGCTTCGATCGCGGGGCCGGCACCGACCGGCAGCGCTGCGCGGCGCAGCAGGGCCCGGGCCGCGACGGCCGGGATGAAGGGGCCATCGCCACTCTCCGCCAGAAGGCTCCAGACGCGGTGCTCGTGACGCGTGGTGACGGCCACGGACATGCCACCCCGGCCGCTGCCGAACGGGCTCAGAAGATCCGCCGCGAGCTTGAAGACCCTGACCACGGGGCGCCCCACCGGGAATGGCACAGCCCTTCGCGCCGCGGCGAACAGGGCAAGACCATAGCGCATCACGGCCAGCTCGAGGCCGGCGCGAAAGCGGACGGTTTCCGCGCCGAAATGGGCGGGAAACAGGCGCTGGTCCGGCACCTCGATCTGCCAGCCCTGACGGACAAGGCCCCCGGCAGGCTGTATCGGGCCGGACTTGACCAGCCCGGGGCCCGGTCCCACTGGTTGCCGTTCCAGACCGGCATCGGGCGCCCTGCCTGCGACAGGATCGACTGCATGACGGACAGGCCCCGTGGCGCGCGGTTGCCCGGCAGGATGGCCGATTCGATCACCACCGGCAGATCATCGCCGGCCAGAGCGCGCACGGCGGCAGAAGACAGGGCGGGAACGGACGAGAGGCCGGAGAGGACGCAGAGCCCCGCCTCTCGGGCCTCGGCATCGAGCGCCGAGATGCCGGCGCAGAATGCCGCGTCGTCGCAGAGATCGAGGTAGTGGACGCCCGCCGCAATCGCCGCCCGCGCGAGGCGATAGGGGTCGTCGCCATAGGCATGAAATGGCCCCGCCGCATCGATGACCACCGCGTGTTGCGCAAGCGCGTCGAGGGGACCGGCGCGGTCCATCCGGATCGCGCGACAGCCCAGGGACTTTGCGCAGCTACGCGCCGCATCGAGGTTCCGCCCGGCGATGCACACCTCGTGCCCGTCGGTCACGAGAAGCTTCGCGAGCCGTGCGCCGAAGACGCCGTAACCTCCCAGAAGAAGGACCTTCACCGCAGCAGCCGCCTTTGAAAGGCGGGGTCCGGGAGGGCGCACATGTCGGCGCGTCCGAAAACCGCGTATCTGTTGCGCGCAAGGCGTTGGTAGAGCCAGTCTCGCAGGGGGCGCGGCAGGATCAGCAGGACAGTGGCCAGTCGCCCCCATCCGCCGAACCTGCGGGCGGCATGGACCACCGCCTCGAAATCCTGATGCGCAATCCCGTCATCGATGAACAGCCAGCTCGAAGGATCGGTGGGTTGCAGACCGTAATGCCTCAGCAACGCGGCGCCGAGCGGCGTCTGGATCGGACAAATGCGCACCGTGCCGCTCCGGTCGAGGCGATGGATCATTTGTGCACCCCAGCTGCATACGGCGCAGTCGGCATCCATCACCGCCACGGGCGCCCCGTCGGCGAAGCGTGGTACCTGCGGATCATCTCGGAAGGAGAACGGCCTGACCATTTGCAGCGACTATCCTGCAAAGATCAGGCCGGCACAAGGGCAGGGGGATTACCATGCCGTGCGATGTTTGCCGCGATCGGGCGCTTTTGCGCCGACGTCTCTGCGTTCTGTGCGTGGCAGGCCGCGTGGCAGGCCTTGGCTGAAGGCCTGCATGGGTAGGATCACCCGTCTGCAGACAAAGAAAAAGGGGGCCGAAGCCCCC
>CAYNKL010000296.1:3537-3973 GCA_964397775.1 uncultured Rhodobacterales bacterium
AATCGTCGAGCATGATGTCTTCACGGTCGACACCCAGATCGAGCAGCATGTTGATCACCGACTGGTTCATGATCGGCGGGCCACACATGTAGAACTCGCAATCCTCGGGGTTCGGGTGGTCCTTCAGATACTCCTCGTAGAGCACGTTGTGGATGAAGCCGGTGTAGCCCTTCCACTCGTCCTCGGGCAGCGCATCCGAAAGCGCCACGTGCCACTCGAAGTTCGGGAACTCCGCCGCCAGCTCGTCGAAATCCTCGACGAAGAACATCTCGCGTTTGGAGCGGGCACCGTACCAGAAGGTGATCTTGCGATCATGGTTCTTCAGGCGCTTGAGCTGGTCGAAGATGTGGCTGCGCATGGGCGCCATGCCGGCGCCGCCGCCGATGAAGACCATTTCCTTCTGGGTGTCGCGGGCGAAGAACTCGCCGAACGGACC
>CAYNKL010000297.1:0-3955 GCA_964397775.1 uncultured Rhodobacterales bacterium
CGACGAAAGTCAGGCGGCTTTCTTGCGTCTGAAACCATCATCCGCTCGCCCGAGCCGCCTACCCCCAACCACGCCCGCGCGCAAAGCCCGCAGCTTGCCCGCTCACCCCGCATGACCGCCAGTCCGATCCCCCAAGCCTTCGGCAAACCCGCCGCAGAGCCCTGCCCGGGCGCACAGGGGCGGCCATGTCCGAGCAACTCGTTGCGTCTCCTGGAAGTTGTGGCGCGGATGAAGGCCGCGATGCGCTCCGAGACGGGGCAAAGCTGCTGAAGGCGCCAGCAGACCCGAAGGAGCCGCCTCTTCAAGCGGCACACCCGTGACCAATCGCGTCGCGGAGAATGCCTCGCAACGGTCGTGGACACCTCGCTGTCGGGAAAACGCCGGAATGAGCCCGAAGAAACCTCAAACCAGCGAAAACCGCTTACCCGAAATCCCTGCCACAGGATCACTTGCTCCCCCATGTTCGGCGCGTTTCTCGATCCTCAGCGGCCAAGCAGCGCCGACATCCGCTCGCGTGCGCGGTCCGGAACCGTCTGAGGCAGGGGCGCCGTGGCGTCGACCTCACCGACATCGATGATCATCACCATGCCCATGGCATAATGCGGCGAGCATTTTATGCCGTAGCGCCCCTCGACCTGGAAGGTGACCGCGACCTCCTCGTCGATCTGTCCGATGAAGCGCTCCGCGCCCGCCGGCAGCATCTTGGGGATGGAGGCCGCGTTGTGGCCGCGCTGCGTTGGCAGGAAGCGGACCGTGTCGCCGGCGGCGATCTCGAGATAGGCGGGCTCGTAGACCATGGCGCCGGCTTCGCCGCGCGTAAGCATGCGCACATCGTGGGTTTCGGCGTGTCCGATGGATGGCAGAAGGGCAATCAGTCCGGCGAGAAGGCGCATGGGCAATCCTCTAGAGAGCATGTGAAAAGTGAAGACGCGGCGAGCCGTCGGGTCCCGCATGGCGCATCGCCGCCACTCCGAATACCTTGGCAAGCAGCGCCTCGCTCAGAACCTCGGGCGGTGTGCCCGTGGCGAAGCGACGACCTCCGCTGAGCACGCCGATCCGGTCGCAGGCGGTGGCCTGGTTGAGATCGTGCAGCGCGACGACGCGGGTGATCGGCAGGGCGGCGACCAGTTTCAAGAGCGACAGCTGGTGGCGGATATCGAGGTGATTGGTCGGCTCGTCGAGCAGGAGGAGATCCGGGGCCTGCGCAAGCGCGCGGGCGATATGGACCCGCTGCCGCTCGCCGCCAGAGAGGGTGTGCCAGAGCCGATCGGCGAAGGCGGTCATCTCGACCGCTTCAAGGGCGTGCGACACCGCCGCATCATCGGCACCGCTCCAGCCCCTCAGCGGCGAAAGGTAGGGTGTGCGGCCAAGCTCGACCGCGTTGCGGACCGTCAGGCGATCGGTCGTGTCGGCCTGCTGTTCGACGAACGCGATGCGCTGCGCGCGCGCCCGTGCCGGCATGCGCCCGAGGTCGGTGCCGTCGGCCAGGACGCGCCCGGCCGACGGGCGATGAAGCCCGGCCAGGCAGCGCAACAGCGTCGACTTGCCCGATCCGTTGGGGCCGATCAGGCCGAAGAGGTCTCCCGGCTCGATCCGGAGCGTGATGTCATCCAGAAGCGGCGTGCGATGGACTCGCGCCGACAGCGACTGCACGTCGATCCTCATCGCCGCGTCCCCCGAACGAGGATCAGCGCAAAGGCCGGCGCGCCGACAAGCGCGGTCACCACCCCGATGGGCAGAACCTGACCCGGGACGATGACGCGGCTTATCACGTCGGCCGCGACGAGGAACACCGCCCCGGCAAGCGCCGATGCCGGCACCAGACGGTCGTGGCGCGAGCCTACGAGGAATCGCATGGCGTGGGGGACGACCAGACCGACGAAGCCGATGGCGCCCACCTTCGAGACAAGAACCCCCACCATGATCGCGGTTGCCGTGATGAGGCTGCCGCGCAGTGCTGGCACGTTGATGCCGAGCGACGCCGCGCCGTCCGCGCCGAAGGTGAAGGCGTCGAGGCCGCGCCGGTGCCAGAAGCACAACCCGACCCCCAGAAAGCAAACGACAGCACATGCGGCGACATCCTCCCACCGAACGCCGGAGAGATTGCCCATCAACCAGAACATGATCCCCCGCGCCTGCTCGGCGTTGGCGGAGCGGGCGATGGTGAAGGCGGTCAGGGCGTTGAACATCTGCGACCCGGCGATGCCGGCGAGGATGATCGCGGCCGCGGCCTGCGTGGCGCGCCCGCCCCCTGCGCCGCCGCTCACCGCATGGGCCAGCACCACGACGCAGCCAAAGGCCAGAAGCGCGCCGGTCAGCGCGCCCAGAGACATGGAGATCGCACCGCCGCCCACGCCCGCCACCGTGACCAGAACCGCGCCGGTCGAGGCCCCGGCAGACAGGCCCATGAGGTAGGGATCGGCCAGCGGGTTGCGCAGAAGAGCCTGCAATACGACACCCGTCAGAGCGAGCCCCGCGCCGCAACAGGCGGCAATGATGGCGCGCGGCAGGCGGTAGCTCCAGATGATCCCCGCCTCGATCCCGTCCACGGGATAGGACCCTCCCCATAGATGGTTGGCCAGGGTCTGGAGGACCGTGGCGAAGGGCAGGCGTGTCTCTCCGATGGCGGTGCCGGTCAGGATGGTAAGCCCCAGGATAACCGGCGCGAGCCAGAGGCCGCGCCCGGGCACAGTTCGTGGGGACGCGGCCACCATCGTCATTCGAAAGACATCTCCGACAGCGCCGTCGACAGCGTCTCCAGCCCGTAGATCGAACGCATCGTCGCGCTCATGGCGTGGGCGTCCATCTGCACGATCCGGCCTTCCTTGACGGCCGTCATCTGGCTGGCCACGGGATCGTTGCGCAGGAACTCGAGCTTCTTCTCGACGTCGTCCGCGGGGAAACGGCGGCGATCCATGTAGGCAATGACGATGAGATCGGGATCGGACCGCGCGATGCTCTCCCACCCGACCGTCGGCCACTCCTCGTCGGACGTGATGACGTTCTCGATCCCGAGCTTCGACATCATGTAGCCCGGCGCGCCGAGTTGCCCGGCCACGTAGGGGTCGATCTCGAGATCGGCGGAGGAGAACCAGAACACCGCCGAAAGATCGTCGGGCAGCTCGAGGCCCTCGGCCAGAGCGATGGCGTCTTCCTCGGTGGCCTGCAGCTCGGACACCAGATCCTCGCCCGCGGTCTGCACATCGAAGATCGTCGCAAGCTCGCGGATGCCCTTGTAGACCGAAGCGGTCTCGAAGGCGCCGGTCCGGGTGCCGTCACCGCCGGTGGAATTGTCCTTGGTGTCGCAGTCGGCGGGCAGGATGTAGGTCGGGATGCCGACATCGTGGAACATCTCGCGCGTGCCGACGATGCCGCTCTCGCCGACGTGCCATTCGTATTGGACAGCGACGAGCCCGGGCTTCTTGCCCACGACGCTTTCGAAGCTGGGATCGTTGTCGGCCAGCCGTTCGATCCCTTCGTTCACCTCGGCATATTCCGGCAGCACCGGGTTGAACCAGACCGAGGTGCCAGCGACCTTCGGCGCGAGGCCGAGGGAATAGAGGATCTCGGTCGCGGACTGGCCGATGGTCACGGCGCTGTCCGGAGCGGCGTCGAAGGAAACCTCCACGCCGCAATTCGTCACTGTCAATGGGTAAGTCGTCTCTTGCGCCTGCAGCGGCAGCGCAGTGCCGGCCAGCAATGTGGCCGCGATCATGGTCTGTCTCATCCGATCCGTCCCGTCAGATTGAACCGTCGGGGATGAGACGCGAAACGGAATGCGGCCGGGCGGCCACATCGTGTTTCCCGCCCCGGCACACCCCGTCCGGTCGTGGTTTCATGTCTGTCGGCAGGTCTCCTGACTGGCGGGTCACGGCACCTCTCGCCTTCCCGGGTTCATCACAGTGGCATACCAAGAGGCGCTCGCCGCCTACGGTTGCGGGGGCGGTACCGTTTC
>CAYNKL010000298.1:0-3875 GCA_964397775.1 uncultured Rhodobacterales bacterium
GCCTACGACTGCCTCGTTTTCCACGCCACCGGCACAGGCGGGCAGTCGATGGAGAAGCTGGTCGAGTCGGGCCTCGTCGAGGGGGTCATTGACACGACCACGACAGAGATCTGCGACCTGCTGTTCGGCGGTGTCTTCCCCGCCACCGAGGACCGGCTTGGCGCCATCGCGCGCACGCGGGTGCCGTATGTCGGCTCCGTCGGGGCGCTCGACATGGTGAATTTCGGGGCTCCGGACACGGTGCCGGAGCGCTACGCCGGCCGGCTTTTCTACGAACACAACCCGCAGGTCACGCTGATGCGGACCTCGCCGGAAGAGAATGCCGAGATCGGCCGCTGGCTGGGCGCGAAGCTCAACACCTGCGAGGGCCCGGTGCAGTTCCTCTTGCCCGAGGGTGGCATCTCCGCCCTCGATGCGCCGGGCGCGGCCCTTCACGACGATGCCGCGCGGGCCGCCCTCTTCGAGGCGCTCGAGGCCACGGTGGAGCAGACACAGACCCGCCGCCTTGTCCGCGTGCCCCATCACATCAACGATCCCGCCTTTGCCGACGCGCTCGTCTCGGCCTGGCGGGAGACAACGACAGGAGGTCAGTGATGCCCCGCATCCCCCGCGAGGAGATCCTCGCCAAGTTCCGCCGCATGATCGACGAGGGCCGGCCCATCGTCGGCGGCGGCGCCGGCACCGGCCTTTCGGCCAAGTGCGAGGAGGCCGGCGGCATCGACCTCATCGTGATCTACAATTCCGGGCGCTACCGCATGGCCGGGCGCGGCTCTCTCGCCGGGCTCCTGGCCTACGGCAACGCCAACGACGTGGTGATGGAGATGTCCCGCGAGGTGCTGCCCGTGGTGCGCGAGACGCCGGTCCTCGCCGGTGTCAACGGCACCGATCCGTTTTGCAACTTTGACTGGTTCCTCGACCAGCTGAGCGCGGTTGGCTTTTCCGGGATCCAGAACTTTCCGACGGTGGGTCTGATCGACGGGACCTTCCGCGCCAACCTCGAAGAGACCGGCATGGGATACGGGCTGGAGGTCGATCTGGTCGCCCGCGCGCGGGGCAAGGACCTGCTGACAACGCCTTACGTCTTCAATGCCACCAACGCGCAGGACATGGCCCGCGCCGGTGCCGACATCGTCGTCGCCCATATGGGCTTGACGACTGGCGGCGCCATCGGCGCGGAAACCGCCCTGACGCTCGAGGATTGCGTGGACGAGGTCAACGCCATCACCGACGCCGCCCGCACGGTCCGCGACGACGTCATGGTGATCTGCCACGGCGGCCCGATCGCGATGCCGGACGACGCGGCCTTCATCCTGGACAATTGCCCCGGGTGCAACGGCTTCTACGGCGCAAGCTCCATGGAGCGGCTGCCGACCGAGAACGCGCTGATCGCCCAGACGCGCGAGTTCAAGGCATTGAAACCCGGCGCGGCCCGGTGACGGAGGAGAACATGGCAAAGGTTTATATCAGCGATATCATCGAGGCGCCCGTGGACAAGGTCTGGGCCCTGGCGCGAGACTTTAACGGTCATGGCGACTGGCATCCCCGGATCGCCGAAAGCAGCATCGAGGATGGCTTGCCGCCCGATCAGGTCGGCTGCGTGCGCAACTTCACCCTCACGGACGGCGGTCACCTGCGGGAGCGCCTGCTGAGCTTCAGCGATCTCGACCACGCGTTCACCTATTCGATCATCGTCTCCCCGATGCCGATCGAGAACTACGTCGCCACCTTCCGTTGTACCCCGGTCACTGAGCGGGGCGCGACGTTCGTCGAATGGTGGGCGACCTTCGAGGTCGGCGCCGAGGACGAGGCGGAGATCCGGCAGGCCGTCGGACAGGAGACCTTTGCCGCTGGTATCCGCGCGCTGGCTGAAAGACTTGAAAAGCCTTGAAGGTCGGTCGGCCCATGGGCCCGCCCGATTCTGCCGGCTGTTCTTGGATTTTTCCAGCTCAGCTCAGCGCAGACAGCGGCCCACTGCACGGATCGGCAAACTGTCCGCGGTCTCTGTTTTGCGAGGCCTCCGCTTTCAGAGTCCGGTGCCGCCAGCGACCGTCGTGCATCGCAGTGTCTTCGCGCACCCGCTCTGCCCCTCCAACTGGCCGCGCGCCACCGCCCCCCAGCCTGATGGATCCGCCATCCCAATCCAAGCAAGGGCGCAGCGATTGCTGCGCCCTTTTGCTTCGGCGACTTCGTCTTCGTCCCCGCAGAAGCATCGTCGTGTCCGAGCCGCTGCTCAGCCCCGGCCGGCCCATGGCGGCGGGCCCTCCGGCAGGCTGCGGCCGAAGACGTTCTCGCGGTGCCAGCGCAGGTTCTCCGGGTGCGGTGCGTTCCGTTGGTCCTCGGGCCTGACCAGCTTGCCATCGGGCGACAGTAGCCGCCCCACGACATCGCCCGGCACCTTGTTGTGCGACACGAGGATCGTCTCGCAGTCGTCGGCGACGGAGATCAGCCCGCGATCGAACATCCAGTGCAGTGTCCCCGACAGCGCCAGCCCGTTGCGCACCGAGTCGCTGCCCTGGCTCTCAACTGGCCGGATATGCGCCGCCTGCACCTCTGGCCGGCCGCCGCCATTGCGCAGCATCAAGCCGGACATGGCGCAACGGTAGCCATAGGCCTCCCGCACCTTCCGGCGGAACGCGACCTCGCGATAGGGCCGCCGGGTGAGGCGCTCGAGCACCGGACGCTCGAAAACCTCGGCTCCCTCATCCAGCTCGGCCGGCTGCGGGTCGTAGCGCGTCGCCTCTACCCGCTCCAAGTCCTGAGGCAGCCCGAAATTGATGATGCGGGCGAAGTCCGCCTCGGGGAGCCGCCGCACGGCAAGCTGCCCCGCCCCGCCTTTCTTCGGCGTTCCGTCCGGCTCGGTCAGCGCCGCTTCCATGGGGCGTCCCTCCACCAGCCGCGGCACGTCCCGGTCAAACGGAAGGAAGGTCCCGGGCGCGATCATGGCGAGGAACCGCCCCTCGGCACCGGGCTTCGGGATCACCCGCTCGATCTTCGCGACCGCGAAGTAGCCCCGAGGCCCTGCCTTGACCGGCTCGTAGTAGACGATCCAGTCACCCACGGCTTCCTCGATGGCCTTCAGGTAGGAGCGTGGGAAGTCATAGACGACGTCCGGCTCGTCCTCGTAGATCGAGTCGGCCTTGTGCAGGAGGACAAGTTTTACCATGGGCCCAGGAAAGCGGTAACGCTCGGCGATGCAAGGATCTTTTGGGTGGCGCGTGCGCAAATCGCGCTATGTTCTTGTCCCGGAGCCGACGCGCGCGCCCCGAAAGTCCGGTCCAGCCCCGGCTTGGGGCAGTGCAAGTAGGGGCCAAGCAGCGCCCCCTGCAGCCCCTGCCACCAGGCGCTAGCCGTCGGAGATCTTGTGCCGGCGCCGCACGCTGTCCGGCCGGCCCGGCAGCGTGAGCCGGGCATCGTTGCGGGCCTGGCGCGACACGACCTTGCCCTTCGAGATCACGCAGAGCCGGTCCGGCCGCAGCCGCAGGGCCTCGATGCTGCTGCCCGCGTCGAGCACCACCAGCGAGGCGATGTCGCCCTGCGCCAGCCCGTAGCCGTCGAGATGCATGATCTTCGCATTCTCTTCGGTCACCATGGTGAAGCAGCGCGCCATCTCCTGCGGAGAGGTCATCTGCGCCACGTGCAGACCCATGAAGGCCACGTCGAGCATGTCGGCGGTGCCGAGCGAATACCACGGGTCGCGCACGCAATCCTGCCCCCAGCCGACGGTGATGCCCTGTGCCTGCATCTCCTTCACCCGGGTCAGCCCGCGGCGCTTGGGGAAGGTGTCGTGCCGCCCTTGCAGGGTGATGTTGATCAGCGGGTTGGGGATCGCCGCGATCTCGGCCTCGGCGATCAGCGGTAGCAGCTTCGAGACATAG
>CAYNKL010000299.1:0-3848 GCA_964397775.1 uncultured Rhodobacterales bacterium
CGTGCAGGACCGGACCAGTGACGGCCGGGCCGACCGGACGTTCAACATCCTCGATGAATATACTAGAGAGGCGCTGATGATCCGTGTCGACAGAAGGCTGAACTCCACCGATGTCGTGGACGCCCTGACGGACCTGTTCGTCCAGCGCGGCCCGCCGCGGTTGATCGGGTCCGACAACGGCCCGCAGTTCATCGCGCAGAACGTGCGCAACTGGATCGAGCTAGTGGGGGCGAAGACCGCGTACATAGAGCTGGCGTCACCTTGGGAGCAGGGCTATTTCGAGAGCTTCAACAGCAGGTTCAGGGACGAGCTCCTGAATGGCCAGATCTTCTACTCGTTGAGGGAGGCGCAAATCCTCATCGAAAGATGGCAAAAACACGACAACATGGACCGGCCGCATAGTGGCCTCGGATATCGAGCGCCAGCGCCCGTGGTCTTCATTCCGGTAGATCGAAGGCCTACGATGCATTACCATTTAATCTGGACCACTCGCTGGGGTCCGCTCATCCTGGTCTTCCCGGAGGCACAGGAACGCCAATGACTCGCCGGACAATAGCTCCAACGCAGACGAGCCGTTGCGGGCAACACCTGTCCGGCAAGGCAATGCGCTGGCGCTGCGCGCCATGATTTGGGCAAACCATCGGAAGCTCCGCTGATCCGGCGACACCAAAGCTCGCAAGGACGCCCTGCTCTGACCGAACCGAATTGATGCAAAATTAACGATAGGTCTTCGGCGCTCTCTCGGTGAATTGTCGGCGTCATTTCACTCTTGTCTCCCCCTCGCCCTTTCCGGCGCATCTGCGGAAGCACGGCCGTCGTCAGCCTCAGACTTCAGAGCGAGAAGCGGCTATCGATCGGAGGCGATGCCCTGCATTAACGTACTGGCAAGACATATGCCGCCGCGATCGACCTGCCCACGCGGATCGAGATCATGGGATGTTCGCGAACGCGCCCCTACCTTGCGATGACACTCCGCCCCGATCCCGCGCTGATTGCCGAGCTGGCGAAGCGCTCAAAGACAGCGGTGCCCGCATCCGGCAGACGCGGAGCTGCTCGAAGCCTATCGAAGGCTTCTGCAAGTTCTGGAGAGGCCCGGCGATCTGGGCGGGATGGGTCCGCTGACCGAGAGTGAGATCTCTGTTTCGGCTCCTTCAGGGCCCTCAGAGCCCCATCCTTCGCAAGTTGGTCGCAGATGGCGCGCGGCACTCGGGCATCGCACAGCAACCGCGCAGATCAGCGCGGAGTACACGGGGCCTCTTCCGGCGGCGGACCTGGCCAGCGCGTCGGGAACGAGCGACGCCGACCTTTTACCGGAACGTCAAGGCCGAGACGGGCATGCCGCCGCTTCAATACCGGACCCGCCTGCGGCTCTACGAGGCGCGGCACAGGCTGCTCGCCCCGCCTACCCATGTCGCCCGCCTGGCTTTCGATCCCGGCTACGTCAGCCCCTCGCAATTTTCTCGCGACTATGTCCGGGAGTTCGGCTTTGCGCCCGCCCGCGCCGCTGGCCGGATGCGCGCAAGGGTGCACGGCGGCTAGCGGAAGCGCGCGTCGCACAATCGAATCTCCACCAGGCGGCCTCCGAGCCTTCGGGAGTTTCCGGGAGATGTTAAGTTCCTAGTCTCCGTCATGCGCCTGACCGCAGTTGAACCCAACATTTAATGCGGTCTGCGTGAACACCCGCAACGCAAGGCACCGCGGCCACTCCCGTCCACTCGCGATCCCCGCCCGGAACCCGGTCCCTATCGACGCGACGTGTTCCGGCAGACGTCAATGAACGCCCGGAGCGCGGCAGAGCCGAAACGGCTGGGGTAGTAGAGCCTTGGGCCCTCCATGTCGGACCATCTTTCAGGCAGGACCGGCACGAGCGTTCCGGCGGCGAAGTCCGCCTCCAGCCAGTTGCGGAAGGTCCCGATGATCCCGATCCCGGCGCGGGCGTAGACGCGGCCCGTATCGAGGGCATCCACGCTCAGCACCAAGCGGGTGACGGGCTCGACGGTGATCACCCGCTGGCCGTCGTTCAGCGCCCAGGGCAACAGTGGCCCGCCGGGCAGGCGGTAGCGGATGGCATCGTGCCGGGCGAGGTCGGCCGGGCTCTGCGGGGCACCATGGGTTTCGAGGTAGCCCGGTGCCGCGGCGAAAGCGATCTGCTGGGCGCGCGGGCCGATCGGGATGGAGACCATGTCTTTCGCGACGAACTCGCCGTAGCGGATGCCGGCATCGCATCCCGCCGCGACAATATCGACGAGCCGGTTCTCCACCAGGATCTCGGTCTCGACCTCGGGGTGGCGCGCATGGAAGGCGGCAAGGAGTTCCGGCAGGATGTCGGGCATCACCGCCCCCGGGACATTCAGCTTCAAGCGCCCGCGCACGCGGCCCGCCGACTCCGCCGTCTCGCTGCAGGCCGCGTCGAGCCCGGCGAGATGCGGGGCGATGCGCTCTGCCAGGGCCTGTCCCGCCTCGGTGGTGCGCAGGCTGCGGGTCGTCCGGATCAGGAGCGGCACGCCGAGGTCTGCCTCGATCCGCGAGACGGTGGTGCTGACCTTCGACGGTGCGAGGCCAAGGCGCCGGGACGCCGCGCGGAACCCGCCCTCACGCACGACGGTGAGGAAGATGGCGAGGTCGTCGTGGGAGGGACTGTTCTTCATGGAGAACAGGGTATTCGAGATTGGGCGGCTTATCAATCTCGTGGGGAACAGTAGGTATTCGGACATTGACGCTGTCCGGGCCCTGACGGTCCGGCCCACTCCAAGGGAGACATCCCATGATCATCGTCACTGGGGCTACAGGCCACCTCGGCCGCGGGATCGTCCGGCACCTTTTGGGCCGCGTTCCGGCCGGGCACATTCGTGCCAGCGCCCGCGACCCCGGGCAGGCAACGGATTTCGGCGATCTCGGGGTCGAGGTCCGAATGGGCGACTTTGCCGCGCCCGAAAGCCTGAAGGCGGCCTTCGCCGGCGCGGAGCAGGTCCTGATCGTTTCGGCCGACAAGCTGGGTGAGGAGGCTCTGGCCCTTCACCGCACCGCCATCGACGCGGCCCGCGAGGCCGGGGCCCGTCGCATCCTCTACACGAGCCATATGGGGGCCAGAGAAGACTCCCCCTTCCCGCCGGCCGCGCAGCACTGGGCCACGGAGCAGAACCTGCGGGCCAGCGGCACGCCATTCACCGCCCTGCGGCACGGCTTCTACGCCGAAAGCTGCCTGCAGATGATCGGCGAGGGGCTGCGCGCGGGTGAGCTGAGGGTCCCCGAAGACGGTCCGGTGAGCTGGACCGCGCGAACCGACCTTGCCGAGGCGGATGCGGCGATCCTCGCGTCCGACGGGGACTGGGAGGGCATCACGCCGCCACTGACGGCGATGGAGGCGGTCACGATGGCCGAGATCGCCGCGATGGCGTCCGAGGTTCTCGGTCGCGAGGTTCGCCATACCGTCGTTTCGGACGAGGACTGGGTGGCGGCAAGAACCGCGGCCGGCATGCCGGCCATCTATGCCGAAATGCTGGTCGGGACATTTCGAGCCGCCCGCAGGGGCGACTTCGCCCACACGCACCCGGCGCTGGGGGAGCTGCTCGGGCGCCCCCCGACATCGCTGCGCGAGGTCATCGCGGCGACCGCGCGCTGACGCCGCCGCGCAAAAACTTTCGAATACACAGAAGGACTCCAATCATGGCAGACAAGATGAATGCCCTCGTCACCGGGGCGAACAAGGGGATCGGCTTCGCCATTGCCCGGCAGTTGGGCGAGCGTGGCTACAGGATCTGGCTCGGATGCCGCGATGAGAAGCGTGGCCGTCAGGCTGCGGACGCCCTGCAGGCCGAGGGGATCGAGGCGGAGCCGCTCAAGCTCGA
>CAYNKL010000300.1:0-3828 GCA_964397775.1 uncultured Rhodobacterales bacterium
GGTGGTGCGCCGCGAGGGCGACAAGCTCGTGACCTATACCCACTGGGGGACCGGCAACTACCACCCGATCACCGCCAAGATCTATACCGACCTGTCCTTCTTCACCTGCGATGCCGCGCTGGGGCGCGACGCGGCGAAGCTCTTCAACTACCTCAGCGGCTACGCCATGCCCGAGGGGTTGGAGAACATCGCCATCTCCCCGCACACGCTGAAGTCGCGCATGATCGAGATGCTGGAGGCCGAGGGCGACCACGCCGAGGCGGGCCGCCCGGCGCAGGCCAGGATCAAGATGAACTCGCTGATCGAGCCTGACATCATCGACGCGCTTTACCGCGCCTCGCAGCGGGGCGTGAAGATCGACGGCGTGATCCGCGGCATCTGCGGGCTGCGGCCGGGCGTGAAGGGGCTGAGCGAGAACATCCGCATCAAGTCCATCGTGGGCCGCTTCCTCGAACATTCGCGCATTGCCTGCTTCGGCAACGGTCACGGTCTGCCACACGCCAAATCGCGGGTCTTCATCTCGTCCGCGGACTGGATGGGGCGGAACCTGAACCGCCGGGTGGAGACGCTTGTCGAGACCAAGAACCCCACGGTGAAGGCGCAGATCGTCAGCCAGATCATGGCCGCGAACCTGGCCGACACGGCGCAGAGCTGGGTCATGGGGCCCAATGGCCATTTCACCCGCTATCCGGTGCCCGAGGGCGAATTCTCGTTCAACTGCCACCGCTTCTTCATGGAGAACCCCTCGCTGTCCGGGCGGGGTTCGGCCGGGGCCAAGGATGTGCCGACGTTGACGCACGCCGACGACTGATCTGACACAAGACGGTCCTGCCACGCTTTGCAGGGTCAGGCGGTTGACGCATTGACCCTGTGCGCCTGGCTGGCGCATAGAGGCGCCGGTCACATGACGGGGAATGACGTGGACGTTATCGGCAACTCCGCCTCCGAGGCCGGCCTTTTCGCGAGGCCGCTGTTTCAGGATGCCAAGGCCAGGGCACTCTCGCGCGTGGGCGTGCTGGACATCGGGTCGAACTCGGTCCGGCTGGTCGTGTTCGACGGGGCCGCACGCAGCCCCGCCTATTTCTACAACGAAAAGGTCATGTGCGGGCTTGGTGCGGGCATGGCCGAGACCGGCAAGCTCAACCCCGAGGGAAAGGCCCGTGCGCTGTCGGCCATGCACCGCTTCGCGCGGCTGGCCGAGGGCATGGGCATCGCGCCGCTGACGGCGGTGGCGACGGCGGCCATGCGCGACGCCATCGACGGCCCCGCCTTCCGCGAGGAGGTCGAGAAGGCCACCGGCCTGAAGATCTGGGTGATCGACGGCGAGGAAGAGGCCCGGCTTTCGGCGCAGGGCGTGCTGCTGGGCTGGCCGGGGTCCTACGGGCTTGTCTGCGACATCGGCGGATCGTCGATGGAGCTGGCCGAGATCCACGACGGCGAGGTCGGCCGCAGGGTCAGCTCGCCGCTGGGACCGCTCAAGTTCAAGGACATGGAAGGCGGCAAGAAGGCGCGCGAGAAGCACATCAAGCAGGTCATGAAGGACCTTGCCGACCACATGGGCGCCCAGCGCGACCGGCTGTTCCTGGTGGGCGGGTCCTGGCGGGCCATCGCGCGCATCGACATGCACCGCCGCAACTACCCGCTGCACGTGCTGCACGAGTACCGCATGGATGCCGAGAGCGTGGCCGAAACCATCGGCTATATCGAGGGCGCGGATCTCGACAAGCTGCGGAGCGAATGCGGGATCTCGTCGTCGCGTATGGCGCTGGTGCCCTATGCCGCCGAGGTCCTGTCGCGGCTGGTGAGCACCTTCGAGCCCAAGGACATCGCGCTGTCCAGCTACGGCATCCGCGAGGGGCTGCTCTACGAACAGATGCCGCAGGACCTGCGTAAGCGCGACCCGCTGATCGAGGCGAGCTATTTCGCCGAGAACAAGGACGCGCGCATGCCGGGCTTTGGCCGGCGGCTGTTCGATTTCGTGCTGCCGCTGTTCCCCGAGGGCGACCGCACGCTGCTGCGGCTGGCCAAGGCGGCCTGCCTGCTGCACGACGTGAGCTGGCGCGCGCATCCCGATTATCGCGCCGAGGTCTGCTTCGACAACGCGACGCGGGCGAACCTCGGCGGGCTCAAGCACTGGGAACGGGTCTTCCTGGGGCTGGCGCTGCTGCACCGCTACAAGAACAAGCGCGAGGGCACGCGGTTCGAGGACCTTTACGCGCTGCTCGACGACGAATGGCTTCAGAAGGCCGAGATCCTCGGCAAGGCGCTGCGCTTCGGCGCGATGCTCTGGATGTCCGAGGACGGCCACTCCGGCGCCGATCTGGACTGGTCCCAGGAGGACAAGGTGCTGACGCTGAAACTGGTCGAAAGCGCCTCGGCGCTTTACGGCGAGGTGGCGGAAAGCCGGTTCAAGTCGCTGGCCAATTCTCTGGGCGCCTCGGAATACAAGGTCGAGATCGTCTAGATCTCGATCTCCTCGCCCTGCGGCATGTCCTCGATCGGGGGCACGCCCTCGTCCTCGGTGCGGCGGCGGATGATGATGTCGCCATTGGGCAGCATCTCGGGGGCGTGGTAGTTTGACCACTCGCCCACCTGCTCCATCATGTCGCGAAGCGCGGGACCCATCTGAAGGGCAAAGTCGCGCAGGGCCGGTCCCATCTCATCGGCAAGGCCCTCGAGATCGCGCAGCATCGGCCCCATCTCGTCGCCAAGCCCCTCGAGCAGCTGCTGCGCGCCACGGTCCATGAGGGAAAAGCCTTCTTCCCCGGACGGATCCTCGGGCGCGCTGTCCTGCGCGGGGACGGCAGTGGCGGTGAAGCTTGCGATGGCGATGGCGGCGGCGAGGCGTTTCATACCTTCTGACATAGGCGCGAGGCGGCCGCTTTCCAGAGGGATCAGGCCGCCTGCCGGGCCTCGATCTCTTCCCAGGCGCGGTTGATGTCGGCCATGCGTTTCTGCGAGAGCTTCACCGCCTCTTCGGGCACGCCCCGGGCGATCATCACGTCGGGGTGGCTTTCGCGGACGAGCTTGCGCCAGACCTTGCGGATCTCGGGCAGCGGCATGTCGGGGTCGACGCCCAGCACCGTGTAGGGATCGGGCTTGGCATCGGGGACGAACCGGGCGCGGATCGACTCGAAGCGCGGACCGGTGATGCCGAAGATCTCGGCCACGCGGCAGAGGAACTCCTCTTCCGCGGGGTGGTAGCTGCCATCCGCCACGGCGATATAGAACAGCCCCTCCATGATCAGGTAGAGCGTCCCGTCGTCAGTGTCGAACATGGCGCCGATGCGCTGTGCGTAGTGTTCGAACCCCGCCACGTCCTGCCGGGCGAGGTTGAAGACGCGGGCGGCGTTGCGCTCCTCGCCCTCGGGGATATGGAAGATCTCGCGGAAGGCGGCCACCTCGTTGCGGGTGACGAGCCCGTCGGCCTTGGCCATCTTGGCCGAAAGCGCGATGACGGCGATGGTGAAGCCGACCGTGCGTTCGGGCGGAGTGCGCAGCGTTTCGAACACCGCGGCGAGGCCCTGGCCCTGCCGCAGTGCCGTCAGTGCGTCAGAGATGCGCGACCAGATCGACATGGGGTCAGACTACGCGAAACCGCGGGCGCTGTCAGTGCGGCAACGGCGTGAATTTTCTGCATTCGCGAAACCGTGTCCGGCAAAGAGCGGAGGGGGGGGTAAGCCGCCGTTCTGCCCTTCTCGTCGAGCGCACTGCGCGCCAGGCCCCACGCCGAAGCGGCCTTTCGCTGCAGCTGGGGCGAGCTTCGGCGGTGCGGACGAAACTGCCGTTCATTGGTCGAACCTGAAGGTCAGCTTTGCTCTGAGTTTA
>CAYNKL010000301.1:0-3758 GCA_964397775.1 uncultured Rhodobacterales bacterium
ATCGGCGCGGTCAAAATGCGCGCGCTTTTCGATGATCAGCCCGTCCCTGAGCGTCAGCTTCATGAAAAGCGAGAAGCGAAGCTTGCGTCCCGAGGCGGGTATCCCGGCCCAGTCGCGGGCATGGGTGCCCTCGAAGATCAGATAGGCAGCCACCTGGTCACCCTCCGCGATCATGTCGATCAGCGGCATCTGCCAGTCGTCATAGGCGGCGAAGTTCTTCTCTTCCGAGGCCCGGAAACCCTCGACGCCCCGATGTGGCGTATCCACCTGGTGGTAGAACACGAAATCCGGGTGGCAGTACTGCGCCAGATCGTCGAACCGGCGGTCGTTCAGCGCCTCGTAGAAGGCGCGAACGGTGGCCTTGTTGGTCTCACTCATGCTCAGAACTCCAGAACGGCGTCGTCCGCCGGGATCGACAGCCGTGCGGTCATGCCGTTTGCCTCGGCAAAGGCGGCAAGCTCGGCGCGGCTCAGAACGCAGTGGTTCACGGTTTCCATGTGGCTGGCGATGATCCGTGCCTCGGGGGCCGCGTCGTGAACCGCCTTGATGTCGGCGGTGCCCATGATGATGGAGCCGAGGCCCGGCACCTGTGCATCTCCGGCCGCCAGCACGATCACGTCGGGCTTGAACATCTCGAGGTTGGTCTCGACCATGTGGTTCCAGACGGTGTCGCCGGCCAGGTAGAGCGTCTTTTCGCCCGTCGCGCGGAACACCACACCCATCACGTTGCCCAGCAGTTCGGCGCCATAGACATAGGCCTGGTCCGAGCCGTGCTGGCCACGGGTGCGCGACAGGGTGACCCCTTCGAACGTGGTCTCGATGCCCAGCGGGCGCACGTCGGTGAACCCCATCGCCTTGATCAGTTCGGCATCGGAATAGTCCTGAACGAAGACCGGCTTGTCGCGCGGCAGCAGCTTCACGGCGGCCTCGTCGAAGTGGTCGGGGTGCAGGTGCGTCAGGATCACCGCGTCGAAGTCGAGGATTGTGTCCATCGGGGTGGACAGCGCCACGCGCGGGTGGCGGATCTCGCTGTTCACCGTGCCCTCGAAGCCGGGGTAGGCGTCCTTTTCGGCGAGGTAGGGATCGACGAGGAAGCGCTTGCCACCAAAGGTGACGATCAGGGTGGCGTTGCGGATCTGGTGGATTTTCATGGCAGTGTCTCCGGTTCAGCGGGCGAGGAAGGCGTCGGTCGAGATGACCTCGCCGTAAAAGAAGGCCAGCGCGGACATCATCGCGGTCTGGACATGGGCGGCCGGAGCGGTGGCACCGTTGAACTCCAGCTCGCGGGTGGCGCAGGCGTCATGGATGGTCGTGGTCGTGTAGCCAAAGTCATTGGCGGCGCGGACCGTGGCGTCGACGCACATATGGCTCATGGCGCCGACCACGACGACCTCCTCGATGTTCTTCTCGTCCAGCAGGGCCTTCAGGCCGGTCTCGCGGAACGCGTTGGGGAAATTCTTGGTGATGACCGGCTCGCCTTCGGCAGGTGCGACGACCGCGTTGATCTGCACGCCATCCGAGCCGGGTACGAAGACCGGCGCGCCGGGCATTTCGTGGCGGATGTTGACGATCAGATCGCCTTTTTCGCGGCCATGCGCGATGACGCGGGCGGCGTTGGCGGCGGCGGCATCGATGCCGTCCAGAGGCAGGTTGCCGCCCGGCCAGTATTCATTCTGCAGGTCGATAACGATGATAGCGCGGTTCGACATCGGATTTCCTTCCTTCGTTTGACTTGACGGAAAACTAGTGACACCCGACAGTCCGCTCCACTGGCGCAATCGACATAAATGGGGGTAATATCGACAAATGGCGGAAATCAGGATCGGCATCGTCCTCTATCCCGGCGCGCAGCGCTCTGCGGCCATGGGGCTCGAGGATCTGTTTCACGTCGCCGGACGCATGACCCCGGACGCGGGTCTTGGTGCCCAGGCGCTTCGCGTGCGGCTGCTCGACGTCGCAGACGGCGCCGAAGCGTTGCGAGACCTCCCGGCATCACCGGCCGATCAGTGCCATGTTCTGATCCTGCCCCCGTCGCTCGAGGCCCCGATCAGCGCCGAAGCCGCGGCGCCGATCGCGCGCTGGCTTCGCGCGCGTCATGCCGAGGGGGCCGTGCTCGCCTCGGTCTGCGGCGGCGCGTTCCTGCTGGCAGAGACAGGGGTCCTCGCCGGCCGCGCGGCGACGACGCATTGGGCCTATGCCGATGCCTTCCGCGAACGGTTCCCGGAGGTCGATCTTGATCCGGACAGGCTTGTCATCGATGGCGGTGACATCCTCTCGGCAGGCGGGTTGATGTCCTGGACAGACCTGGGGCTGAAGCTCGTTGACCGCTTTCTCGGCCCCGTGGTCATGGGGCGCACGGCGCAGATGATGCTGGTCGACCCTCCTGGCCGCGAGCAGCGCTATTACAGCGGCTTTTCCCCGCGTCTGAGCCATGGCGATGCCGCGGTCCTGAAGGTCCAGCACTTCCTGCAGTCAAGCGAGCAGAAGGAGGCGCGGCTCCCGACCTTCTCGGCGGAGTCCGGACTGGAGGAGCGTACCCTCCTGCGCCGCTTCCAGAAGGCCACCGGCCTGACCACCACCGACTACGCCCAGCGGCTGCGGGTCGCGAAGGCGCAGGAGCTTCTGCAGTTCGGGCGTTTGCCTGTCGAGCGAGTCTCGTGGGAGGTCGGCTACGCTGACCCGGGAGCGTTCCGCAAGGTGTTTCACCGGATTGTCGGGCTTACACCGGGCGAGTATCGGCGCCGGTTTCGGGCCTGACCTGCCGGGCCTTGCGGGGCGAAGAGAGCGTTCGGCACTGCGCGAAATCGCGGCCTGTGTGGGCCCTCCCGGATTATGCCCTAGACGCGCGGCTGGCCGCTTGCCGCGACGTCGCGGCGGGGCGGTCCGAAGCCCGCCTCAGAGACGATGACGGGCGCAAGGTGCGGGCCATCGGTATCCTGGCGCGGGATCATCGCCGATGAGGGCGGCAGATGCCCAGAACCGCGATCCGGTGGTCCCCGATGCGGCCGGAGGCGCAGCAGCGTATGCAGGCCCAAGGGCTCGGGCCGTTTGTGCGCGACACTGATGGCGGGCCACGCGACGCGGCCCGACGACCGCGTCCGACGCCGTGGTCTTAATCGCCCGAGGGCTGCGCCCCCTGCCACGGGCACCCCTGATCATGACAAAAATGCAACGTGCCGGGCTGCAAACGCGGGGTTTCCGCCCCAGGGGCTGGTCCGTCGCTCACGAGAGGCCCTAAAGGTCTCACGCGCCAGCCAACTGCCAGCACTTCCCTTTCATCATTGAACCGAGAGGATCGTGCATGACGACTGCGCGCTCAAGGCTGGCCTGCGGGTCAGCGATCCTTCTGTGCTCCCTCGCCACCGGGCACCTGGCCCATGCGCAGGAGAACACCTCCGCCGCCGCGTATGACCTCGGCACCATCGTCCTGACCGCCGAGGAACAGATCAAGCAGGCGCTCGGCGCCTCGACGATCACCGAGGAGGACATCGCCGAACAGCCCGTTGTCAACGACGTGGCCGAAATCATCCGCAAGATGCCCGGTGTGAACCTCACCGGCTCGTCGCCGTCGGGGCAGCGCGGCAACCAGCGCCAGGTCGACATCCGCGGCATGGGCCCTGAAAACGTGCTGATCCTGATCGACGGCAAGCCGGTGCTCTCGCGCACCGCCGTCAAGCAGGGCCGCAACGGCGAACGCGACACCCGCGGCGACACCAACTGGGTGCCCGCGGAGCTGGTCGAGAGCATCGAGGTGATCC
>CAYNKL010000302.1:0-1516 GCA_964397775.1 uncultured Rhodobacterales bacterium
TACTTGCCGTCGTTGTAGCCGGAGTCGCTCTGGATCAGGTCGAGGAAGGTCGAGGCCTCGTTGTAGTCGCCGCACCATGCGCCGCGGGCCATCTCGAAGCCCTGCTGGCCGCGGGTGTCGAGGAAGACCTTCCACTCCATGTTGGCGAGTTCCGTCTGGACGCCGAGCTTCTGTTTCCACATCTGCGACATCACCACGGCGACCTTCTGGTGCGCCTCGTCGGTGTTGTACATCATCTCGAAGCTGAGCGGGTTGTCGGGGCCGTGGCCGGCCTCTTCCATCAGGCGCTTGGCTTCGGCGTCGCGTTCGGCCTGCGTCATCTCCGCCATCTCAGTGGTCGGCGGGGTGAAGCCTGCAACCGCCTCCGGCGTGAAGGTGTAGGCCTCGGGCCAACCGCCGCCCTTGACGTTCTCGGTGATGATCCCGCGATCCACGGCCAGCGAAAGCGCCTTGCGGACGTTGGGGTCCTTGAAGGCCTCGGGGCCGCTGTCGGACAGGTTGAACGTGTAGTAGTAGTTGCACAGGCGCGGGAAGCTGATCGCCTCGTCGGGGTATTCTTCCTTGAGCCGGGCGAACTGGCCTGCGGGGATCTCGGTGCGTTCGAGCTCACCGGCCAGGTAGCGGGTCAGGGCGACGTTTTCGTCGTTGATGACCAGGGCGACCACCTTGTCGAGAATGGTGTTCTCGTTATCCCAGTAGATCTCGTTGCGCTCCAGCACGATGCGTTCGCCGGGGCTGTATTCCGACAGGGTGAAGGCGCCGTTGGAGACGATGTTTTCGGGCTGGGTCCAGGAGGCGCCGTGTTCCTCGATCACCGACTGGGGCGACGGGAAGGTCGTGGAATGCGTCGTCATCTGCGGGAAGTAGGGCAGCGGCGTCGAGAGCGTGACCTCGAAGGTCTTGTCGTCGACGGCGCGCACGCCGAGCTCCTCGGGTTCCATGTCACCGGCGACGATCTCGCTGGCGTTCTTGATCGACATGAGGTCCATGAACCACTGGTAGGGCGACGCGGTCGCGGGGGCCGCCGCGCGGCGCCAGGCGTAGACGAAATCGCCGGCGGTCACGGGATCGCCGTTGGACCACTGCGCGTCGTCGCGCAGGGTGAAGGTGTAGGTGAGCTTGTCGTCGCTGACCTCGTAGCCGGTGGCCACGCCCGGCACCAGTTCGCCCTCGGCGTTCTGGTTCATCAGGCCTTCGAAGAGGTTGCGGACGATGTCGGAGCCGTCCACGTCCTCGACGATCTGCGGATCGAGGGAGCTCACGTCATCCAGAAGCCGGTAGGTGAAGGTCTGGTCCTGAGCCAGCGCATCGCCGGTTTCGGGGTGCGTCTCGGTCTGGGCCATGACGGCCGGTGCGGCCAGCATGGTGCTCGACAGCAGCGCTGCGAGTGCCAATTTCGTGGTACGGGTCAAGATGATCTCCCTGTGATATCTTGTACTTTGAGATTTGAACCGGGCGGTCCCCCCGCAATCCTGCATCTGAGGAATCGCGCCGGCCCGATCTGGCGATCTGATAG
>CAYNKL010000302.1:1526-3735 GCA_964397775.1 uncultured Rhodobacterales bacterium
AAGACACCAAGTTGCAGCAAGGTTGACCCGAGGCAATTCCGCATCACCGGCCGCATTTTGCAAATTTCCGTCATTCTGGGGCAGGTTTTGCGAAACTTTCTTGTGCGGATATCAGAATTGTCTGCTCAGTGAGGCGGCGATTTACCACTTCAGCGAGTGAATGATTCGCCAGATCACTACCAAAGCGCGTATTTTGGACCGCGATTCATATCGCCCTGACGGCCGCCGAACGACAAGCGGCCGACAAGAATGCTGGCCAATTCGAGGGAGCATTTTTTGGGATCGCGGTATTGCGAGGCCCGCGTTTTGGTTCCAGGCCGGTTGTCCCTGCCTCAACAGAACCGGCGCGAAGCGGCAGAAAGATTGCGCCTGTACTCGCAGACGCTCAGGCAGGTATTCGCGATGACGTCGCGGATGATGGCGCGCCAGAATTCGCGCGAGGGCATTCCAGTAGATCTGAAGTCTTTCAGCTGTCTTTGCCTTCCTGCAGCGTCGCCAGGATCACCTCGTAGGCGCTGCCGATGTCCTCGCGAAGGGCAGCGACGGCCACCGCCTCGTCGCCCGCGCTGATCGCGTCGAAAAGGGCGCGGTGCTGGCGATTGGAAACCCGGTAATGCCCGTGACGCTGCAACAGGTGGAACTGGGGATTGATGCGCAGCCAGATGTTGCCGATGATCTCGAGCAGAAGTGGCGAACCCGCCTGACGGTAGATCGCGAAGTGAAAGTCGTAGTTCGCGTGGATGAACTCGCGGACCTGCCCTGCCTTCTCGGCCGCTTCCATGCTGCACAGGATCTCTTCCAGCTTTGCCAAAAAGGCGGCGTCGCGCTGCTGCACTGCCCAGCGCACGGCCGAGGCCTCGACCTCGGAACGCACCCAGCGCAGGTCGGCAAGTTCCTGCAGCCCGAGACGGGGCACGCCGATGGAGCGCCCCGAGACCACCGTCAGCGCGCCCAGCGCCATGAGCCGCGATATAGCCTCGCGCACCGGCATCGGACTCACGTCCAGCGCCTTGGCGATGCTGCCCACTGTGATCGATTCCCCGGGCGCGATCTCGCCCTGCAGGATCAGGTCGCACAGGCGCTGGTGCACCAGCGTCTGGAGGGTTTCGCGCTTCAGTGGCGTGACGCTTTCGAACATGCCCAAATCCCTTGTTTCACCGCCCAAACTACGCGGACTTTCGAGATAACAAAACACGTTTTGACTTTTGATCAAAGATATTGGATCATCAATCTTGCCAGGTGATCGGGAGAGTCGCCTGCCAAGGGAGGACATCATGATCGGACGATTTCTTGCGGGCACGGCCTGCGCACTCGCGCTTTCTGCGGGCGCCGCACAGGCGCAGGACGACGGCGCGCCCTACGACATTTACCTTTCGATGAGCTACATCGGGAACGACTGGCAGGCCGAGGCCTCGAACATGATCAAGGCGCTGGCCGCCTCGTCGGACTACGCTGACCGCGTCAACCTAGAGGTGCAGGTCGCAGGGCCGAATGCACAGCGCCAGATCCAGCAGATCAACGCCATGGTGCAGGCTGGGGCCGACGCGATTGTCGTCTTCCCGATTTCACCGACCGCCCTTAACAGCGTGGTCAAAAGCGCGTGTTCTCGCGGCGTGACAATCATCGCGTATGATGCCGAGATCACCGAGGACTGCGCCTACAACGTGACCATCGATCAGGCCGAAGCCGGACGGAAAACGGCCGAATGGCTGGTCGAGGAGATGGGCGGCGAAGGCGACGTGGTGATGGTCACCGGCGTGCCCGGCACCTCGGTCGACACCGCGCGCACGAGCGCCGCGAAAGAGGTCTTTGCCCAGCACGAGGGCATCAACATCGTCGGTGAAGCCGTCGGCATGTGGAGCCAGGCGGTCGCCCGGACCGAACTCAACAAGCTGATGGCCACGCGGGACTGGTCCGATATCGACGGACTGTGGATGCAGGTCGGCTGTTACACCGCCAACGCGATGCAGCTCGAAGCCGGGCGCGATCCCTCCGAGCTTCTGCCCTGCGCGGGCGAGGGATCGAACGGGGGCCGCATCCAGATGCTGCCCGCCGATACCGAGGTCGACGGGGCGAGCGCCCCCTACGCGCCCATGGGCGCTCCGCGGATTTCATATGCCTCGCCGCCCTACTCTGGCGCGCTTGCACTGAAGCTCGCGGTGGACAAGCTCGACGGCAAGGAGATCCCGGAGCACACCACCCTGCCGCT
>CAYNKL010000303.1:0-3717 GCA_964397775.1 uncultured Rhodobacterales bacterium
AGCACCTCGATCTGGTGGTTGATGTCGAGAAAGGTCGTCGGCTCGTCGAGCAGCAGCACTCCGGTCTGCTGGGCCAATGCCATTGCGATCCAGACACGCTGGCGTTGCCCGCCCGACAGATCCTCGATGGCGCGTTCCGCCAGCGTCTCGGTACCGGTCAGGCGCAGGGCCTCGGCCACGGCGGCGTCATCCGTGGCCGTCCAGCGGCCGAACAAGCCCTGATGCGGGTGGCGCCCCCGGCCCACCAGGTCGAGCACGGTGATGCCCTCGGGTGCGATCGGCGACTGCGGCAGCAACCCCAGTCTCTGCGCCAGCTGTCTTGGCGGCATCGCGTGGATCGCTCGCCCGTCCAGCAGCACCTGCCCCGCCTCAGGCGTCAGCAGCCGCGACATGGCACGCAAAAGCGTGGACTTGCCGCAGGCATTGGCCCCCACGATGGCGGTGATGCTGCCCCGCTCAAGCTCCAGGTCCAGCCCATCGAGAACGGAGCCGGCGCCGTAGCCGGCGCTCAGCGCCTCGATCTTCATCGCCGCGTCACTCACAGGGCTCCTCCTTTCCGGTTGTCGCGCAGGATCAGCGCGAGCAGGTATGGCGCCCCCAGCACCCCCGTCACGATCCCGACCGGGTAGCGCGCCGGCAGCAGGACCTGCCCCGCGAAATCGGCCAAAAGGACCAGTGCCGCCCCGGTCAGTGCCGAGGGCCAGAGCAGCGAACCGCCCTGCCGCAGCAGGCGTGCGGTGATCGGTCCGGAGAGGAAAGCAACAAAGGCGATCGGCCCCGCCGCCGCGGTCGCGAAGGCGACAAGCCCCACCGCCGCAACGATCACCAAGAGCCGGGTTCGCCCGATCCGCACGCCAAGCCCGGCGGCCACATCCTCGCCCATGCGCAGCGTCTCGAGGTCGCGGCGCAGGGCGATCAGTGTGCCGCCGAAGACAAGCAGTGCCCCGGCGAGCGGCATGGCCTGCACCGGTTGTGCACCGTTGACCGATCCGGTCATCCACCTCAGCGCCTGTTCAAGCGACCAGCTCGGTGCCTGGGTCAACAGATATGATGTGAAACTGTTCAGCATCGCTGCGATGCCGATCCCCACAAGGATCAGCCGCGCGCCCGCCGCCCCGCCCTTCCAGGCCAGCAGGTAGATCAGCAGCGCAACGCCCAGCCCCGCCGCGACGGCCACGACCGATACCACGAGCCCCGAAAGCTGCAGCACCACGATACAGAAGACCGCCGCCGCGCTTGCCCCCGAACTGATGCCGATAATGTCCGGGCTCGCCAGGGGGTTGCGCAGCAGTGTCTGGAAGGCGACGCCTCCCATGCCAAAGCACATGCCGGCCAGCGCCGAGACGAGTGCACGCGGACCACGCAGCACCTCGACGGTGAAAGCATCGCCGCCTGTCTCGTTACCGGACAGGATCCGCAGGACCGAAAGCGGCGGGATCACGGACTGGCCCACGCTCAGGGTCAGACCGATGGCGACAAGGACGATCGCCGACAGGGCGCCGACCATCATCCTGCGTCGCCGTCCCAGCTCGCGCCGCAGCCTTCCGACGTGCCAATCCGACGCGGCCACATTCATAGCGCGGCCACCCGTTTGCGCCGGACGATCCAGATAAAGACCGGCGCCCCGATGAAGGCGGTCACGATGCCCACGTCAAGTTCGGCAGGGCGCGCCACCATCCGGCCCGCGACATCCGCGAGAACCAGCAGGCTCGCCCCCGACAGAACCGAGGCCGGCAAGATCCAGCGATAGTCCACTCCGAGGATCAGCCGGCAGAGGTGCGGCACAACCAGCCCCACGAAACCGATAGGCCCGCAGGCGGCCGTTGTCGCCCCGCACAGGCCCACGGCGCCGAGCGCCGCAATCGCCCGCGCCGCCCAGACTCTCTCGCCAAGCCCGGCCGCCGCATCATCCCCGAGCGCCAGAAGGTTCAGCTTGCGCGCCGAAAGCAGGGACAGCACTCCGCTTGCCGTCAGCACGGGCAGCACGGGCGTGATCCTCTCCCAGGTTGCTCCACCCACGCCACCGACCAGCCAGGACTGCACGAGCCCGGCAATGTCGCCGCGCGGCAGGACGACGGCAGTGGTCAGCGATGTCAGCGCCGCGGTCAGTGCCGCCCCGGCAAGCGCCAGCTTGAGCGGCGTCGCGCCCCCTGCGCCGAGGCTGGCAATGACGTAGACGCCCACAGCGGCGATCCCCGCACCAAGCGTCGCGGCAAGGATGTAGCCGGAAAGCGACCCGAGCCCGAAACCCGCCAGCCCGATCACCACCGCGAGCGCTGCGCCCGCGTTGACGCCAAGGATGCCCGGGTCGGCGAGCGGGTTTCGGGTCAGCCCCTGCATGACCGCCCCGGCCAGGCCCAGCGCCCCGCCCGCCAGCGCCGCAAGCACCGTGCGCGGCACGCGGCTTGCCACGGCGGCTTCCCCGATGGATGTCGCCTTGCCGGAGAGCCCCCCGGCGATCTCGGCCAGCGAGGTCACGCGCGCCCCGAAGGCCAGCGATATCAGCGCCGCAACGCACAGCAGCGCCGCGAGCCCGGCAAGCCAAAGCAGCCTGCGGGCATCGCGATGGCGATGCGGGATGCGGAGGGCGTCGCTCACTCGCCCTCACTCCGCCTTGGCGGCAGCCTCGGCCAGCAGGTCGGCATAGTCATCAAGCACGTAGGGTATCGAGAGCGGCGTCGGATTCGCCGCTGTCCCGAGCGGATCGTTCTTCAGCAGCACGACAGCCCCGCGCTCCACCGCAGGCATCCGACCGGTCAGCATGTGGCTGTCGAGCTGGTCCAGAAGCGCCTCGGTTCCGTAGGTGACGATGATGTCGACGTCGTCGAGCCTGTCGATCATCTCGGCGCTGATCTCTCCGGCAAAGCCGCCCTCGGCGGAAACCTCCTGCACGATCCCGGGCGATGTCAGGCCCAGGTCGTGCAGAAAGGCCACGCGCGTGTCGTTGTCGGTGTAGAACCGGATGCGGCTGAGGTCCGTGGGATCGAGGTGGGTCAGGAAGATCGCGCGCTTGCCTTCAAGCTCGGGGTGCGCGGCCGCGGTCTCCGAGATCTGCCCCTCAAGGTCCGCGATCAGCGCCTCGCCTTCCTCGGCCATGCCCATGCCAGCGCTGTTGAAGCGGATCATGTCGCGCCACCGCGTCGTCCAGGGGCCCTCCGGATAGGCCACGGTCGGCGCGATCTGGCTGAGGATGCCGTAGTCCTGCTCCGACATGCCGGAATAGGCAGCCAGGATCACGTCCGGACGCAACGCCGCGATCGCCTCGAAGTCGAGCCCGTCGCCCTCGTCGAAGAGCACGGGCATGTCGGCCCCGAGCTCGTCGAGCCGCCCGGCGACCCAGGGCAGGACCCCGTCGCCGTCGTCATCGCCGAAGTTCGCCGCCGCCATGCCAAGCGGAACCACGCCAAGGGCCAGAGGCACCTCGTGGTTCGACCAGTTCACCGTGACCACCCGCTCGGGTCTTTCACGCAGGACCGTGGTGCCCAGCGCATGCGAGATCTCGACAGGATAGTGCGTCTCGGCGACCAGCGGTGCGGCAAGGACCGAGAGCGCGCTTGCGACGACGAAGGAACGTCTGGTCAATGAAGGAGGCATGGGGGCTCCGGTCGCTGGGTGTTTCTGGTCGGGCGCGCCCCGGATAGGAGCCGCCGCAGAGGCGGGGCAAGCGGCCCAAGGGCCTTGCGGCGCAGGCCGAAGCCATTTGCTGACTTTTTTAGA
>CAYNKL010000304.1:0-950 GCA_964397775.1 uncultured Rhodobacterales bacterium
AAACCGCATGGGCCGGCCCGGATACACAAAGTTCATGACACTCCCCGGCGCATCGCTTCTGAAAACTCGAAGCTCGAGGCCATCCGATGCCTCAAACGCTATATCGCGCGAGAGGTCTTCGGTATCATCATGCGCCCACACAGAGAGATCAATCAGAGCCAGATCGCCGCTTGGCTCTTAGAAGGGCGTCCAGGGCAGCCAGTTCACAAGCATGGACTGGGCCTCTTGCCTGAAAGCCCACGACCTCGTGCATTCCATGAGCCGACTCGGCAATTTCCACGACAACGCCGTCGCCGAGAGCTTCTTCAACCTCATCAAGCGTGAGAGGCTCAGGCGTCGCACCTACCGAACCCGCCAAGAAGCGCGGCGCGACATGTTCGACTACATCGAGATGTTTTACAATCCAAAGGGCATGCACGATCGCGGCGATCCGATCTGCCGGCGTGTCGGGCGACAGTTCGATCTGGATCGCTTCCCTGATGATCCGGATCATATGCTCAGGCGTCGCGCTCGTCGGCTTGTTCATCTCGGCCGGATCGCAAACGACCAGCGGCGCGAAGACCGGCTCGCCGATCTCCTCGGCGGGGAGAACCAGCTGTCCGTGCTTTGCCAGGCGCCGCCAGGCCGAGAGCTGGTTCGGACGGATGCCATACCGACCGGCCACCGCATTCACTGTCGCCCCCGGCTCCAAGGTTTCTGCCACAGCGCGAGCCTTCGCATCGTCCGGCCAGCGCCGATGACCCGACGTGTAGATCTCGACGCCCAGAGATTTGAGAAACGAATTTGTCGCGCACATTGCGAAACGCACTCCCCTCTGTGAGATGTGCAAGATCTCGCAGCACGGGATAGGCGCTACAACGTGGGGCCGGGACACCGGTTACATAAGTTCCGCGATCGCCTGTGTGCCGATTTCGGGTTCCAGAGCCCGTCTGCGGATGAACACAGAGCGG
>CAYNKL010000304.1:960-3706 GCA_964397775.1 uncultured Rhodobacterales bacterium
ACGAATTTGTCGCGCACATTGCGAAACGCACTCTCCACCATGACATGGGTATCAGCTCGCAGCGCCAGAGCTCATCTACAACGTGGGTCGCAGACGCCGCTTACGGGTAAGCACGCGCGGAACGGAATGCTGTCGTCTGTCGAGTTCGAGCGGCAGCAGAAACAGAGGAACGAGGGCGTCTAAGAAACTTGGGGCTATTCATATCCCGATGCCACTGTGGCTTAACTCTACACCGCCGTTCTCACCCCCTGAGCAGCCCCACCAGGTACCGTCCGTAGTCATTCTTGCGGAATTTCTCGGCCCGCGCCGCTAGCTGCTCGCGGTCGATCCAGCCTTGGTCGAAGGCGATCTCCTCGGGGCAGCCGACCTGCTGGCCCTGACGCTTTTCCAGCGTGCGCACGAAGTTGCCGGCATCCAACAGCGAGTCGTGGGTGCCGGTATCGAGCCAGGCGTAGCCACGGCCCATGCGCTTCACATCGAGCAACCCTTCGTGGAGGTACATCTCCAGGAGCGTGGTGATTTCCAGCTCGCCGCGCAGCGAGTGCTCAACCTTCTTGGCGCGCTCCGGCGCGGTGCTGTCGAGAAAGTAGAGCCCTGTGACCGCGTAGTTCGACGGTGGCGCCTTGGGCTTCTCGATGATCATGGTGGCACGGCCTACGGTGTCGAAACCTACCACGCCGTAGCGCTCAGGATCGGCAACGCGGTAGCCGAAGACGGTGCCACCGGTCTCGCGCGCGTCGGCTTCGGCCATCATGTCGGGCAGGCCATGGCCATAGAAGATGTTGTCGCCCAGAACCAGTGCTGATGGGGCACCGGCGAGGAAGTCCTCGGCCAAGATGAAGGCCTGGGCTAGGCCATCGGGAGAGGGCTGCACCACGTAGATCAGTTCAATACCCCACTGGCTGCCGTCGCCCAGTGTGTGTTTGAACTGGTCTTGGTCCTGCGGCGTGGTGATCAGGCAGATCTCGCGGATGCCGGCTAGCATCAGCACCGAAAGCGGATAGTAGATCATTGGCTTGTCATAGACCGGCAGAATCTGCTTGGAGACCCCCATGGTGATCGGATAGAGTCGAGTGCCCGAGCCGCCTGCGAGGATGATGCCTTTGCGTTTCGTCATCGAAGAGTGCCTTGTTTTACGTCTCGATAGATTTGGGGAATGGCTGCATCTCAGATCGGGATGCGTGGTCTAAAGTGTCATATCGTCTGAGTAGACCGCGCCCGAAGGGTAATGCTCCAGTGCGTTACGCGCCGCGAAACTGTGCGCCTTGTTCTGCGACAGCGGCACATCCTCGCTGCGGACATATCGCAGCAGTCCGGTCATTGTCCGTCCCGCTCCAGGTCTTGCAGGATCTCGCGCAACCCGTCGCGCCAGTCCGGCCGAGCGATGCCGAAGGTGGCATCGGTGGCGCTGTTGTCCATGCGCGAGTTCAGCGGGCGCAGCGCCGGGGTGGGATAGTCGGAGGAAGGGATGTCGGCGACCTCGCAGGCGATCCCGGCCTGGGCAAAGATCTCGCGGGCGAAATCGGCCCAGCTCACATCCGGCCCGCCGGAGAAATGGTAGGTGCCCGATTTCGACGGACCCGCGCGCAGCGCGGCCGCGATGGTCAGGCAGGCCTCGGCGATGTCGGCGGCGCAGGTCGGCCCGCCCACCTGGTCGGCGACGATGGTCAGACGGTCGCGCTCGGCCCCGAGCCGCAGCATGGTCTTGACGAAGTTCTTGCCATGCGACGAGACCACCCACGAGGTGCGCAGGATGGCATAGGCGCCGCCGGCCGCGCGCACCGCCTCCTCGCCCGCGAGCTTGCTGCGCCCGTAGGCGCCCAGCGGGGCGGTGGGGTGGTCGGGAGAGAAAGGCGTCTCTCCGCTGCCGTCGAAGACGTAATCGGTCGAGACATGCACGAAGGGGAGGCCCGCCTCGGCGCAAGCCCGGGCGATGGCGCCCGGGGTCTTGCCGTTGATCGTGGTGGCGAGCGCCTCTTCTTCTTCGGCCTTGTCGACGGCCGTGTAGGCCACCGCGTTGATCACCGCATCGGCCCCGGAAACTGCAACCAGCGCGGCGCAGGCGGCGGGGTCGGAGAAATCGGCGCTGTCGCGACCGTGGATCTCGAGCGTCACGTCGCCGGCGCGGCGCGCCAGTTCGAGCCCGAGCTGGCCGGTCTCACCGAACACCAGAACCTTCATGCGGAGGCCTTCCCGGTCGTGCCGGTGCCAAGCCGCTCGCCGACGCCGTGGCGTGCCTGCAGCGGGCGCCACCAGGCCTCGTTGTCGAGATACCATTGCACGGTCTTCTCCAGACCCTCTTCCACCGTCACCGAGGGCCGCCAGCCCAGCTCGTCGCGGATGCGCGAGGGGTCGATGGCGTAGCGCGCATCGTGGCCCGGGCGGTCGGTGACGAAGGTGATCTGGTCGGCGTAAGAGCCGCTGTCCTTCGGGCGCTTGCCATCGAGGATGGTGCAGAGCGTCTTGACCAGTTCGAGATTGGTGCGCTCGTTCTCGCCGCCGATATTGTAGCTGCGGCCCAGCTCGCCCTTCTCGACCACCAGAAGCAGCGCGTCGGCGTGGTCCTCGACATAGAGCCAGTCGCGGATGTTGGAGCCCTTGCCGTAGATCGGCAGCGGCTTGCCGGCGAGCGCGTTCAGGATGACCACCGGAATCAGCTTTTCGGGGAAGTGATAGGGGCCGTAATTGTTCGAGCAGTTGGTCAGCACCACCGGCAGCCCGTAGGTCTCGTGCCAGGCGCGCACCA
>CAYNKL010000305.1:0-3706 GCA_964397775.1 uncultured Rhodobacterales bacterium
CGCCAGCCCTCGTCATCCCGCACGAAGCGGCGGGTCGGCTCGGCCGTGAAACGTCCCTCGTGGGCAACCATCCGCGTCACCTCGGCCTCGCCCGGGGCGGCCAGGTCGATCACGGCGAAATCGTTGCCCTGACCACGGCTTCGGGTCGAGAGCCCCGTGCCCACGTGGACCTGCAGCATGTGCGCGCCGTGCTGCGAGCTCAGGAAGGGCTCGGCGCGCCAGCGATGGAGGTGGCCCGACAGGATCAGCTGCGCGTTGCACTTCGCCAGCCGGTCGAGCGCGCGGGGGGCGCGTTTCATAAGCGTCTTCTCGGTATCGGGCTGGTGCTCGAACGGATGATGGGCCAGGACCACGTGGATGCGGTCCGGCGCGCTGAAGGCCTCGCAGGCCAGCCGCACCTGTCCGCGACGCACCCGTCCCCGTTGCCAGGCCCATGGGTCGGCGGTGTTGAGCCCCTGCATCGTCAGGTCGGCGTTTTCCCACAGCGGCGCGAGGTCCTCGGAGATGTACTTGCGATAGCGTCCGAAGGGCCGCAGCAACCGCAGCCAGAAGATGTCGAGCGGGATGTCGTGGTTGCCCGGCACACCCACCCAAGGCGCGCAGAGGTTGTCGAGAAAGGCCCGCGCGGCGCGGAACTGCCCGGGCCGCGCCCGCTGGGTAAAGTCCCCGGTCACGGCCACCACATCCGGCTTCGCGATGTCGATCGCCTTGCGAAGAGGTTCGAGAAGCTCCGGCGCCTCGCGCCCGAAATGCAGGTCGGAGATATGGACGATACGGCTCATGCCGCGTCCTTCGGCACCAACATCCTGAGCGGACTTTCGGTCGGCTTTACCGTGAGCGGGGGCCGGAAGTAGCTGCGTTCGCCGTCATAGGCCACCTGCACCTTGCGACGCTTCATATCGATGCGGATATCGCGCCCGGTCCCCAGAGAGAATTCCTGCCCTTTCCGCGCCTTGCCGCGTGCCAGCGCCCAGGCGGCCGCGGCCAGCTCGCGCCGGCGGGTGCCCTTGCTGGCAAAGATGGCGAACTTTCCCTCGCGGATCGCGTCCGCCCCTTCGAGGTTGTAGTTCTCGAGCTGGTAGGCCGAGTTGGCGATGAACAGCAGCGGCGTGCGGATCTCCTGCGTGTCCCCATCCACCGTGATCGTCAGGTGCATCGGCTTGTGCATCCCGCAAAGGGCCAGCGCCACCGACCAGTAGGCGGCGATGCGCGACCGGCCCCAGCGCGAATAGACATCCTCGCGGCTTTCCAGAATCGAGGGATAGAGCCCGATGCTCGTGTTGTTTAGGAAGAGCCGGTCGTTGACCACGCCCGTGTGCACGTCGCGCAGGTGTCCGCCGGCAATCACCGACACGGCAGGGCCGATTTCCTCGGGGATATTGTGGGCGCGGGCAAAGTAGTTGAACGTTCCCAGAGGCAGCACGCCGAACTGCGGCCGATCCTCGACCTTCATCAGCGCATCTGCCACCGCGGCCACCGTCCCGTCGCCGCCCGCGGCGACAACGATCTCATGCCCGGCAGAAGCAGCCTCGCGCGCCGCGTCGGGAAGCTTGAGCCCCCCCGTTACCAGGCGAACCCGCGCCTGCAGACCCGCCTCGCCCATGGCGCGCGCGATCTGCGCGGAACGCTCATCACCTCCGACATTGTCGCCAGAACCGGGATTCACGATCACGCAGATGGGATCAATCGACATGGACTGCTGCCTTTCAGGAGAGGACCCGGGAGAAAACGCCCCGTAAATCAGGGCGTTCCCGGCGAACAGAAAAAGGGGCCGCCTTTCGACGGCCCCCATGGTTCGGCTTGTACAAGCCTATGGAAACTGGGGGAATTAGTCCTCCCAGCGTTCCATGCTCTTGAGCTCATCTTCGGTGTAGTCGGTTTCGACACGAAGATCGCTGTTCTCGGGATCTTCCATGATCTTCACGTCGTCATAGGCGACGGCCACCGGCTTTTCGCCAAGGCCGAGGAAACCACCCACGTCGAAGATCACCTGGTCGATCTTGCCTTCGTCGTTCAGGACAAGCTGGCCGATCTCGCCGATACGGTCACCGTCGGTGCCATAGACCGGCTGACCTTCGAGGTCTTCTGCCGTCAGGGCATCACGTGCGTCCTGGTTCATCTCGGTGGCGGCAATCTCTTCGCCTTCACCTTCGGTGGCGGCCATGTCGCCCGAGCCTTCGCCCGACGCCATTTCCTCGCCTTCACCTTCGGTGGCGCTCATGTTGCCTTCACCTTCGGCCGACGCCATCTCGCCGTCTTCGCCTTCGGTCGCGGACATGTCGCCCGAGCTGTCGGAGGCCATGTCTTCGCCTTCGCCGGTGCCCGTGGTGACCATCTCGCCGTCACCTTCGGCGGCGGCCATGTCTTCGCCTTCGCCTTCGGTGGCAGCCATATCGCCCGAGCCTTCGCCCGACGCCATGTCCTCGCCGCCCTCTTCGGAGTCGGCCGGGCTCAGTTCGTCGCCGGTGTAGGCCACCATGGTCATGGCTTCTTCGCCGTCACCGCTGGTGTGGAATTCGAGCGAACCCATGTCGATCGCAACCTGCTGCGCGTCGCTCTCGACGTCGCTGCTGGGCTCGAGGATGACCTGTGCGATGGTGCCGTCCTGGTTCAGGAAGACGTCGGTGATGGTGCCGACCTCGATCCAGCTGTCGGGAACGCTTTCGCCCTCGACCTCATCCCAGTTCGGCGCTTCGCCGTTCTCGGTCATGTATACGCTCATGTCCATCAGCGAGGACATGCGCATCTGTTCTGCACCGAGCTGCACCTCGGACTGATCGCTGCCCGAATCTTCCTGTGCCGCCAGCGGCATCGCCGTCATTGCAACAATCGCGGTCGTCGTAAGAAGCCGTTTCATGTGGAATCCTCCTTCCCGAAATGGCGGCGCCCTTTTTCCGGGTGCTGTCCGCCTTGGCTGTGTGATCGGAGAACTGCACCCGGCGCCAAAATGTTGCGCAGAAGACGTGAAATATTCCTCTTAAAATTGCGGAACCGCGTGCGCAGTACCAACGTTCGCTGGCGCGCGCACGCCCGTTCCTTGGGAACGTCAGCCGTTCCAGAGCGGTGGGCGGTCGCTTGCCACCTCGGCCCGAAGCTGCGCCCAGGTCAGCCCGGTGAACAGGACCGTGCCCCCCAGGATGTTGCCCAGCAGCGCAGGCAGGATGTAGCCCCCGACCGCCTCGAAAAGACCGACACGTCCGGCAAAGATCATCGCAGAGGCCTCGGCAGTGCCCGCGATCACGTGGGCAAAGCCCGCCAGCGCGATCAGGTAGGTGAAAATCATGATCACGAAAGTCTTGCTGTCCGCGTTCGACAGGACCCAGACCAGCGAAGCCAGCAGCCACCCAGCCCCGACGCCAAGAAACATCACCTCGAGCCAGGAATGGTCGAGCGATTTATCCGACATCTCGACAAGCGCATCCCAGACACCCGGCTGCACATCGGAGACAACATAAAGAACGTATCCGAACACCGACGCCCCGATCAGATTGCAGGTCAGCACGAGCGACCAGAGCCGCGCAAGACAGCGCAGCGACTCGCGCCCCGGCTTGTCGAGCGCGGGGCAGACCGCCGTGATCGTGTTCTCGGTGAACAGCTGAAGCTGTCCGAGGATCACGATCAGGAAGCCCACCGTGTAGCCCAGCGAGCTGACGAGGGGCCGCCAGTCCGCGTCGGGAAGATGGCTGTGAAGCAGCGCCTTTGTCAG
>CAYNKL010000306.1:0-3699 GCA_964397775.1 uncultured Rhodobacterales bacterium
ACTGCGTGCCTTGATTCCGCGCCGGGGGCTTCGGCGCCCGCCCGGCTCAGCGCCTTAGACGAGCCCTTGCCAGATGCTGATCAGCAGCGTCAGCAGTCCGCCCAGGAAGACGTAGCCCAGCACCACGATCACCCCGTCGCGCACCATGAGGCCAAGCGCCAGCAGCGACACGCCCGTGGCCCCGATCGAGGTCACCATGGGCAGCGGCTCCAGCAGCGGCCAGGGCAGGGCAGTCAGCAGGATCGCCACCTGCGCCAGCCGCGCCAGCGGCGGCACCGTCAGGAAATGCCAGCGGTCGCGGCTGTGCCGGTCGACCCAGGCCGCAGGTCCCCGCAGCCAGTTCATCGCCCGCCGCATGCGCGGCGCCGCCACCGACCGGCGCATGAGCACCCCGGGCAGCCACAGATGCTGCCGCCCGATCAGCGCCTGCACCGTCACGGTCACGATGATGAGCATGCCCAGCGTGGGCGACCCCGGAATGGCCGACAGCGGCGAGACAAGGATCAGCGCGGGCACCAGGATGACAGAGGCGAAGGACCGCCCGCCAACCTTGGCCATGATCTCGGCCACGGTGACGCGTTCGGCGCCCGGATCGGGGTCGATCGCATCGATCAGTTCCGTGAGAGAGGCGGGCTCCTGCCCCATCTGCGCAATCCTGTTTCCCGTCCGCAGCCAGACGCCCGGCGAGAGGTGGAAGTGTGGTATCCCCCCGGGAAATGCAAGATTATTCGGCACAATTGAAACGCGGGGCGCAAGACGCCGCCGAGAGGCGAGGGCTCAGCCGCCCTCGGCCTCCAGAAGCGCCCGCAGCCCGGCACGATAGTCGGGGTATTTCAGCGCCACGCCCAGCTCGTCCTTAATGCGCGCGTTGGAGACGCGCTTGTTCTCGGCGTAGAAGCTGCGCGCCATGGGGCTCATGTCGGCCTCCTCCAGCGGTACCTCGGGTGGGCGCTCCACGCCCAGCAGGTCGGCGGCCAGTGCGATCACGTCCTGCGGCGGGGCGGGATCGTCGTCGCAGACGTTGTAGGCCGCGCCGGGGTTCGGACGCTCGATGGAGGCATGCAGCACCTGCGCAATGTCCTCGACGTGGATGCGCGAAAACACCTGCCCCGGCTTGATCAGCCGCCGCGCCGTGCCCTTCCGGACCTTGTTGAAGGGGCCGCGCCCGGGGCCGTAGATGCCCGCGATGCGGAAGATGTGCAGCGGCAGGCCGGGGATGGACTGCCATTCGCGCTCGGCGATGACGCGAAGCTGCCCGCGCTCGGTCGAGGGTTCGAGCGGCGTCGTCTCGTCCACCCAGTCGCCGTCGTGGTCGCCGTAGACCCCGGTGGTGGACAGATAGCCCACCCAGTCGAGATTCGGAGCGCGGTCGCGCAGCGCCTCGCCCAGTACCGCGATGGAGGGGTCCTCCCCGTCGCGCGGCGAGGCCGAGACCAGCACGTGGCTTGCCTCTGCCAGCGCGGCACGCAGGGTGACCTCGTCCCACATCACCGGGCGCACGTCGGTTTTCGCGATCTCTTCGGCCTTTTCGGCCGAACGTGTGGTGCCCAGGACGGTCCAGCCGAGGGGCATCAGGCGATCAGCCAGCGCCTGCGCGCAATAACCGTGGCCGAGGGTGAGAAGCGTGCGTGTCATGGCGTGAAACTGAGTGTGCGCGCGGGCGAATGCAAGCGCCCTTCGCTCGCAAGGCCGCGCGGAATGCGGCAGCGCGGAAACGTCGTGCGCCCCCTTTGCGTTTGAAGGGCAGACCCGAAGCGAACGCGAAAGGTTGTGACATGCAAGAGCTTGTCGATCTCGAACGCCGTCTCTGGCTCGAAGGGGCCGGGGCTTTTGAGGCATTTCTGGCCGCCGACGCCATCAGCGTCCTGCCGATGGAAGAGGGAATCCACGACCGGGCCGAAACCGTCCGGGCGATCATGAAGGACACGCATTGGGACGCGCTGGACCTTGGCGCGATCTACCGCACGCGCATCTCCGAAGGCGTCGTGATGCTCAGCTACGAGGCCACGGCCCGCCGCGGCGAGTACACCTATCGCGCGCTTTGCAGCTCGCTCTGGCGGGCCGACGCCGAAGGCTGGCGGCTGGTGCATCACCAGCGGACTCCCTCCGGCTAGGCGATCCCCCGCCGACGGTTAACGCCGCGCTTGGCAGGTGGGCGGCGGCTGGCATACGAGGTTGCCTCAGGATCAACTGCGATAGCTTACCGCCATGCCGCTGCCACGTCTTGCCTGCCTGCTGATCGTGCCGCTCGCGCTTGCCGCCTGCGCCCCGAAACCCGACCTCGCCAAGCTCGAGGCCGATGCCCCCCACTTCGCGGCCCAGTCGGTGCCGCTCTACCCGAACGAGACGCCCGAGCTTCGGGCCTCGATCAACAAGTGGGCCGACCACTACGAGCTGCCGCGCTCGCTGGTCCACCGCCTCGCCATCCGCGAGAGCACCCACCGCCCCTGGGCCCGCAACGGTCCGTACTGGGGCCTTCTGCAGATCCTGCCCGCGACCGCACGAAGCATGGGTTTCCAGGGCTCCTCGCAGGACCTGCTCGATGCGGACACCAATCTTCAATACGCGCTGAAGTACCTGCGCGGGGCTTATCTCGTCGCCGACGAGGACCCCGACGACGCGATCAAGTGGTACGCGCGCGGATACTATTACGAGGCCAAGAAAAAGGGCCTTCTGGACGAGACCGGTCTGCGCTGAGCGCGGTTTGGACATTCCCGGTTCCGGCGGTCCGCACCTGTTCCGCCGGGGCCAGCTTGAACCCGGCGCGGCAAGCTGTCAGTTTGCCCCAAACACGCGCAAGGGGGGCGGGGAATGCAGGACCGTTGGCTGGATCTCAAAGTCGAAACGCCGGAGGCCCCGGACCCCGAAACCTTTGATGACGCGGCCGCGGCCGTCGATCGCCTGACCGAGCTCTACGAACAGGCGGCGGGCTTTCTGAAGGACCACTTCCTCGCGGCCCTCGCCAACGGCCATCCGGGCGTGCGCTACCGCGCCTTCTACCCGCAGATCTCGATCACGACGACGACCTATGCTCAGGTCGACAGCCGCCTAAGCTTCGGCCACGTGGCAGCCCCCGGCGCCTATGCCACGACGATCACCCGGCCCGACATGTACCGCCACTACCTTCTGCAGCAGATCGACCTGCTGCTGGAAAACCACGGCGTGCCGGTGCGGATCGGCCTCTCGGATGTGCCCATGCCGGTGCATTTCGCCGTCGCCAACTACCCCGAGATCACGGTCCCGCAGGAGGGCGCCGCCGATTTTGTCTTGCGGGACATTTTCGACGTGCCGGACCTGAGCGTAACCAACGACGACATCGTCAACGGCGTCCACCGCCCCGATGCCGACGGCGCCCAGCCGCTCGCCCCGTTCACGGCGCAGCGTGTGGACTATTCGCTGGCGCGGCTCGCCCACTACACGGCGACGGACCCGGCGCACTTCCAGAACCATGTGCTGTTTACCAACTACCAGTTCTACGTGAGCGAGTTCGAGGCCTACGCCCGCGCGCAGCTTGCCGATCCCGACAGCGGGTACACCTCCTTCGTCTCGACCGGCAATGTCGAGATCACGGGCCCCGACGACACGATCCCGCAGACCCCCAAGACGCCGCAGATGCCGACCTACCATCTCAAGCGCAAGAACGGCGCGGGCATCACGCTGGTCAACATCGGGGTGGGGCCCTCGAACGCCAAGACCGCC
>CAYNKL010000307.1:0-3613 GCA_964397775.1 uncultured Rhodobacterales bacterium
CCGACAGCATTGGGTCCTCTCTCCTCCTCCCTGAGGGCCTGATCCTCGCGGCGGTGCCTCTCCTCCTCCCTGGCACCGCCGCACCCAGAACATCGCGGGCGAGATGCCCGCACCGAATTGGGCCCTCTCTCCTCCTCCCTGAGGGTCCGATGCTTGAAACGGCGGCGCCTCTCCTCCTCCCTGGCGTCGCCGTTTTCATTTTCCCCACCGCCATCACTGAAGACCGCCCGGCTGCGGTGCATTTGCACGGGACGCCCACGGCGCCTTTCCCTTCCTGCGCCCATTCGGTAACAGGACCGAAAGACCAAAGAGCCCCCGGGAGCCCATATCATGGCGATGGACAAGACCTTCGACGCCGCCGCGGCCGAGCCGCGCATTTCCGCCCTCTGGGACGAGGCGCATGCCTTCCGCGCGGGGGCGAACGCAAAGCCCGGCAAGCCCTCGTTCAGCGTCATGATCCCGCCGCCGAACGTGACCGGCGCCCTGCACGTGGGCCACGCCTTCAACAACACGCTTCAGGACATCCTGACGCGCTGGCATCGGATGATGGGGCACGACACGCTCTGGCAGCCCGGGCAGGACCACGCGGGCATCGCCACGCAGCTCCAGGTCGAAAAGAAGCTCAAGGCTGAAAGCAACCTGCGCCGGACCGACCTCACGCGCGAGGAGTTCCTCGAAAAGGTCTGGGAGTGGAAGGGCGAGTACGGCGGCACCATCGTCAACCAGCTCAAGCGGCTGGGGTGTTCCTGCGACTGGGACCGCAACGCCTTTACTATGGCGGGCGCGCCGGGTGACCCGCGCACGGGCCACGAGAACAGCCCCGATTTCCACGATGCCGTGATGAAGGTCTTCGTCGACATGTACGACAAGGGACTGATCTACCGCGGCAAGCGGCTGGTGAACTGGGATCCGCATTTCGAGACGGCGATCTCCGACCTCGAGGTCGAGAACGTCGAGACGCCGGGCCATATGTGGCACTTTAAGTATCCGCTGGCGGGGGGCCAGACCTATACCTACGTCGAAAAGGACGAGGACGGGAACGTCCTGCTGCCGGAAGAGCGCGATTACATCTCGATCGCGACCACCCGCCCCGAGACCATGCTGGGCGACGGCGCCGTCGCCGTGCACCCCTCGGACGAACGCTACGCCTCGATCGTCGGCAAGCTCTGCGAGATCCCGGTCGGCCCGAAAGAGCACCGCCGCCTGATCCCGATCATCACCGACGAATACCCCGACCCGACCTTTGGCTCGGGCGCGGTGAAGATCACCGGCGCGCATGACTTCAACGACTACCAGGTGGCCAAGCGCGGCGGCATCCCCATGTACCGCCTGATGGACACGCAGGGGCAGATGCGGGACGACGGCGCGCCCTACGCCGATGCCGCCACCCGCGCTCAGGACATCGCAAACGGTGCCGAGTTCACCGAGGCCGAGGTCGACACGCTGAACCTCGTCCCCGATCACCTGCGCGGGCTTGACCGTTTCGAGGCGCGCGAGAAAGTGGTCGCGGAGATAACCGCCGAGGGCCTCGCCGTGATGACGGTCTCGACCGATCCGCGCCTAGGCAAGACCAAGAGCGTCACCCCCGCGAAAGCGGGGGCCTCCCAGAATGGAAAGACCCCGGATCAAGCCCGGGGTGACGCTTCGGGGGAACCGCCGCTGGCCCCTGAGGAAGGCGGCGAGGACCGCGTGGAAGAGGAACAGCTCGTCCCGCTGGTCGAATCCAAGCCGATCATGCAGCCCTACGGCGACCGCTCGAAGGTCGTGATCGAGCCGATGCTGACCGACCAGTGGTTCGTCGATGCCGCGCAGATCGTGGGCCCCGCCCTCGACGCGGTGCGCGACGGCCGCGTGACGATCATGCCCGAGAGCGGCGAAAAGACCTATTACCACTGGCTCGAGAACATCGAGCCCTGGTGCATCTCGCGCCAGCTCTGGTGGGGGCACCAGATCCCGGTCTGGTACGGCCTCGACCTCGACGCGCCCGGCTTCAAGGATGACGAGGGCGATGGCGCACTCGACATGGTCGAGATGGGCCGCCTGCTGAACGCGCAGTCCATGCTGCCCGGCGACGCCATCCACCACGCCGCCGCCGATTTCGACAGCGTGCGCGAGCGTTTCGGCGACGTGCTCGGCCGCCTGCCCACGCCGCTCAACCACGCCCGCGTGGTCGAGGTCGAGGACCGCGCCGCGGCCATCCACCAGCTGGCCGAAAGCCTTGCGACCTACGAGACAACGCAGGACCCCACGCAGCTGGTCTATCCGGTCTGGCGCGAACCCGACGTGCTCGACACCTGGTTCTCGTCCGGGCTCTGGCCCATCGGCACGCTGGGCTGGCCCGAACAGACCGACGAGCTTGACCGCTTCTTCCCGACTTCGGTGCTGATCACCGGGTTCGACATCCTCTTCTTTTGGGTCGCCAGGATGATGATGATGCAGCTCGCCGTGGTCGACGAGGTGCCCTTCCGCACGGTCTACCTGCACCAGCTCGTCCGCGACGAGAAGGGCAAGAAGATGTCCAAGACAACGGGCAACGTCATCGATCCGCTTGAAATCGTGGACGAATACGGCGCCGACGCCCTGCGTTTCACCAATGCCTCCATGGCCTCCATCGGCGGCGTGCTGAAGCTTTCGGTCGACCGCATCGCGGGCTATCGCAACTTCGGCACCAAGCTCTGGAACGCCACGCGCTTTGCCGAGATGAACGGCGCCTTCGAGGGCCACACGACGCTGGCACCCGACGCGGTGCCCGAGGCGACGCAGACCGTGAACCGCTGGATCGTCGGCGAAACCGCCAAGGTCCGCGAAACCGTCGATGCCGCGCTTGAGGAGTACCGCTTCAACGACGCGGCCAACGCGCTCTATGCCTTCACCTGGCACAAGGTCTGCGACTGGTACGTGGAATTCGCGAAGCCCCTGCTGGCCTCCGAAGACCCTGCCGTCGCGGCCGAGACCCGCGCCTGCATGGCCTGGGTCATCGACCAGTGCCTGATCCTGCTGCACCCCTTCATGCCCTTCATCACCGAAGAGCTCTGGGGCACCACGGCAAAGCGTGACGAGCTTCTGGTGCATCGCGACTGGCCGACCTACACCGCCTCGGTCGTCGATCCGGCCGCCGAGCGCGAGATGTCCTGGGTCATCGGCGTCATCGACGGCGTGCGCTCGGCCCGCGCGCAGATGCACGTGCCCGCCGGCCTGCACATCCCCATGCTCGTGACCGAGATCACCGCGGACGAGGATGCCGCCTGGGCGCGCAACGCGACGCTCATCCAGCGCCTTGCAAGGATCGAAAGCCTCGAGAAGGTCGACGCTTTCCCCAAGGGCTGCGCGACCGTGCCCGTGGGCGGCGCCGTCTTCGGCCTGCCGCTGGCGGACATCATCGACGTGGCCGAGGAAAAGGCCCGGCTCGAAAAGACCATCGGCAAGCTGGAAAAGGAAATCGGCGGGCTCAAGGGCCGCCTGAACAATCCCAAGTTCCGCGAAAGCGCCCCCGACGAGGTGGTCGAGGAAACCGAGGCCAACCTGGCGGCGCGCGAAGACGAGCAGTCGAAACTGCGCGACGCCATGCGCCGTCTCGAAGAAATCGGCTGACACCGGCGACAGGGCACCCGAG
>CAYNKL010000308.1:0-3559 GCA_964397775.1 uncultured Rhodobacterales bacterium
CAAAGAGTAGCTTAAATCACGCCAGATCCTGTCCAACAGATGGGGAGTAGCTCAGTGGGGACGTGGTAGACGAGCGAGATGGTGGGAGGCAGGTGCTTGGTCGAGCCGATCTTGCTGCCGCCAAGGGAGATATCGTGCTCGAAGGGCGTCGCAGCCAAGAGCTCGATGCCGAGGTTGTCGAGGACGAAGTATTCACCGGTCAGTGAGAGTTGCGTGTCGTCGTCAACCTCGGCGTCCGCACCGGCGAGGGTGCCGTTGTCGTCCTGCGGGTTCACCTTGATGACCCCGATGCCGAGGGTCCAGTCCCCCTGAGATTGTGCCATGGCAGGCGCTGCGAGAGCGGTCGAAAGCGCGCCCACTAGGAGAGCAGAGCCGAGGCTGCGGTTTACGAGCTTCATGGGGTCGATCCCTTCCTTCTTCGTTGTGAAAGGAAGGTGTCATAAAGGGCCGGCAAAGAAACTGATCCAAGTCAAAGGTGCGAGCGCTTTGCGATTGAAAATACAGGATAAAATGCATGTCCGGTATGCGCTTGGCGCAACGCCTGGCCTGATTGATCCGGGGAAATGCCCAAGGCGCCGCCGACCTTCGATCGACCGTCGCTTTCCGCCAAGGCGAGTGTGTCCTGCCGCTTCGCGGGCAGCTTGCGGCCGCAGGATCGACCGATGACAAGATGACGTCGTCCGACTAACGTACGTCAAAATCTTGTTGAAGGAGCACGCGGTGAGCCGACCGACGATTCATGACGTGGCACGTGTGGCGGGGGTAAGCCTGTCGACGGTGGACAGGGTGCTGAACGATCGCAATGGCGTGCGGGAGTCCACTCAGGCCCGTGTCGCCCAGGCCATGCTGCAGCTCGGATACGAGCGAAATCTTGCAGCGGCCAACCTCTCTCGCCGTCGGCTTTATCGTATCCGCTTCATTCTCCCCGCCGGGTCGAATGCCTTCATGCGCGGTCTGGAGGCGCTCGTGCGTGATCGCATGGCGACCGCGGCGCACGAGTCGACAGTCATAGAGGTCTCGACCGTTCCGCCCTTCGATGCGCAGGCGCTCGCGGCAGAACTTCGCGGTCTCGACGCGGAGGAGGTCGACGGCGTCGCCGTGGTTGCCACCGATGCGACCGCCGTGCGCATCGCGGTCCAGGACCTGCGCGACCGCGGGATCGCGGTCGTCACGCTGGTATCCGACCTGCCGTCTTCCGCACGCCAGCACTTTATCGGGATCGACAACGTGCAGGCGGGGCGCACGGCCGCCAGCCTTCTCGGTCGCTTCTGCCGTTGGCGCAGCGGGCGGATGGCCCTCGTCGCGGGCTCGATGCTGGTGCGGGACCATGTGGAACGGCGGCTGGGGTTCGAGCAGGTCATCCGCGCGGAGTTTCCCGGCCAGACCCTTTCGACCGTGATCGAAGGGCTCGACGATCAGGATATCGTTGCCGAGAGGCTGGCCGACGCTTTGGCCGGCGATCCGGATATCGTGGGTGTCTACAGCTTTGGCGCCGGCAACCGCGGGGTGGCACGTGCGGTGTCCGACCTGTCGGTCGAGCGCCGACCGTCCGTCGTGGTGCATGAGCTTACGACCTTCTCGCGGGATGCCCTGATCGACAACGTTTTCGACGCGGTCATTCACCAGGATGACGCCCGCGAGGTCGAGGTGGCGATCCGGACGCTGCGTGCCCTGGCAGACGGGACCCCACTGGACGGTGCGGCCGAGCGCATCGGTGTCGAGGTCTTCCTGCGCGACAACCTTCCGTAGAGTGACCTGGATCAGATACATTTTTACGTGGGCAAAAATGATGTACGTTAGTCATCAGTGACGATTCGTGGCGCGGGAGAAAATGGGCGCCTCGAGACGTGAAACGGGAGGAAATCATGAGACGTACTGTAGCCACGCTCGCACTTATTGCGGGCGCGAGCGGGGCCGGCATGGCCGCCGCCCAGCAGACCGAAATCACCATCCTGCGCGTTGCAGTGAACGACGAGCAGGAACAGTACTACGAAGAGATCGCCCAAGCCTTCGAAGCCGAGCACGAGGGCGTCGACGTCAACTTCGAGTACATCGCCAACGAAGCCTACAAGTCCAAGCTGCCGACGCTTCTGCAGTCGGACGCGCGACCCGACGTTTTCTACAGTTGGGGCGGCGAGACGCTGCGCCAGCAGTCCGAGGCCGGGTTCCTGCAGGATATCTCGGGCATGCTGCCTGACGGTTTCCGCGAAACGATGCCCGAAGCGGCGCTCAACGCCTATTCGGTCGATGGCACACTCTATGGCCTGCCACTCTACGCGACCGAGGTCGTGCTTTGGGTGAATACAAACCTCACCGAGGAAGCGGGCGTGGATGTCGACGCCATCGAGACCTGGGAGGATTTCCTCGGCGCGGTGCAGACGCTCAAGGACGCGGACGTCACGCCGATCATCGCAGGCGGACAGGACAAGTGGCCGCTGCACTTCTACTGGAGCTACCTCGCGCTTCGCGAGGGCGGGCCCGACGTCGTGACCAAGGCGATGGGCGGCGAAGGTGACGGGTTTGAAGCCGAAGCCTTCATCGAAGCGGGTCGCGAGTTCCAGAAGCTGACCGAGATGGAGCCTTTCCAGGACGGGTTCATGGGCACTACCTACGAGACCTCGAGCGGCATGTTCGCAGACGGGGCAGGGGCCTTCTACCTGATGGGTGACTGGGACTACCTGCCGATGCGCGAACGCTCGACGAGTGGCGGGCTTTCAGACGATGAGATGCAGATCGTCAGCTTTCCGACCATCGCCGATCCGGTCACTGAAGGCGGCGACGGGGCGACGCTCGGCGGGATAAACGGCTGGGCCGTTTCCGCTTCGGCCGAGCCCGAGGCTGTCGAGTTTCTCGCCTTCATGCTGAACGAGGATAATCAGCGGCAGGCCGCCAGCCAGGAAATCTTCATTCCGATCGCCAAGGGCACGTCTGATGCGCTGGAGAACCCGTTCTACGCGCAGGTGGCCGAGCATATCGAAGAGAGCAGCTATCACCAGATCTTCCTCGACCAGTTCCTCGGAGCGTCGGTCGGGGCAACGGTGAATGACGTCTCGGCGGATCTCGCGCAGGGCGCGATCACGCCGGAAGAAGGGGCGGCGCAAGTCCAGGAAGCCTGGGACTTCCGCTGAGCCTCCTGAGCCGGCGCGCGTCTCCTCCGCGCGTCGGCTCGCTCGATTTCACCCTTATCGGAGAGACCGCATGGCCACTGCCGCCACGACCCGGCGCCTGTCGGCGTCCGAACGTCTGCGCCGCAACCTGTCCAACGGGCGGGTGACCGCAGCCCTGATCCTGCTGCCTCCGGCCTTGCTGCTGTTCACCCTGTTCGTGATGCTGCCCCTGGGCGAATCCGCCTACTATTCGTTCTTTAGCTGGAACGGCTACGGCGCGCCTTCGGACTTCGTGGGTTTGGAGAATTACCAGCGGATTGCCGGGCATTCCGTCTTTCACAAGGCGGTGGGCAACACGCTCAAGATCGTCGCGATCTCGATCCTGCTGCAGATGCCGCTGGCACTGTTCCTGGCGCTGCTGATTTACCGCAAGACGCCCACCAACGCGGTCT
>CAYNKL010000309.1:0-3519 GCA_964397775.1 uncultured Rhodobacterales bacterium
TACGGCTCGTGGGTCATCCGCGCCGTCGCCACTGATGAGCGTGACGATAAGATGCTCGTCACCAGCCGAAGCGTCCTCAAGCGCCGCGACTTCAAAACCATCGTTGGCCTTGTCAGTTTCCTGGCCGACATGGGCTGTACGACCGCTAGCATCCCACTTGAAGAAGGTGGCCGCGAGCGCCACGCCGCGCCTCCGGTCAAAGGCAGCTGACCGCGCGACCGCGCTCGTCGTTGCTTTGGGTACAGGCGTTTGTTCCGCGCCCCCGGCCCTGGCCGACGGTTTCATCTTCCAGGTCCGCCCAGACGGCCAATTGATTTCCACTTCTCAAGGGGCAAACGGGCGTCTTTTTCTCTTTGCAGAACCTCGCGTTCCTGACGCAACGAGCGAGACAGCGATCCCGGCTCGATCTGCCGCCCGCGCCACCCCAGAACTCCTCCAAGCCATCGAGACCACGGCTCTACGATATGCCGGGCATGGTGCGCTGCGTCGCGCAGGGCTTTCAGTCACTGATTGGGCGCTCCTTTACCGAGCCAACATCGAAGTCGAGAGCGCATACAATCCTGCAGCGCGTAGCCCTGTCGGTGCCATAGGCCTTGGGCAGCTTATGCCGGATACCGCCCGCGATCTCGGAGTGGACCCACATGATATTGCGCAGAACCTCGACGGATCAGCCCGCTACCTGCTGATGATGCTCGACCAGTTCGGCGAGGGTTCTCTGGCCCTTGCAGCCTACAACGCTGGCCCTGAGGCGGTCACGCGCCACGGCGGCATCCCCCCTTTTCGCGAAACCCAAGGGCATGTGGCCCGTGTGACTGCCGTGTTTGAGCGGCTCAGAGGAGATCTTTCATGACACCGAGACCTTCGACCGTTGCGCTCGGCGCGATGGCCCTGATCGTGCTGGCGGGTCCAGCGCTTGCGCAGAGCATCGACCTTTCGCCGGTGCAGACCCTGCTTCAAGGCATTGTCGATGCGATCACCGGTCCCTTGGGAATCGTGATCGGAACGCTTGCGCTGATCGGCGTGTTCCTTTCCTGGCTCTTCGGCATCCTCGATTTCCGTCAGGCGCTCTGGGTCGTGGTTGCAATCGCGGGCATCGCCGCAGCACCCACCATCGTCGCCGCCATCTGGACCACCTGAGCTCCATCCATGGCTGACCAGTCCCGCGTGTTCATCGGTCTTCTCAGGCCACCCAAGCTGATGGGCTTGCCGATCATGTACGCCATGGTCTGGCTCTTCGGCTCGACGCTTCTGTTCCTCTGGGTGCAGAGCTGGGTGGTGGCTGTGTTCGCGGGGCTGGCCTGGCCGGCGCTCTGGAAGGCCGCAGACTGGGATCCGAACTTCCTCGATGTCCTTGTGATCACCTTGCATGAAACCCCGCCCACGACGAACCGCAAGCTGCACGGAGGCGACAGCTATGCCCCGTGATGGACATGCCGATGACGTGGCGGAGGCGCTCGATCCGCTGACTGCGCTACCCTCATGGGTCAAGGGCGAGAAGCGGCTCTCAATGATGCTGCCTTATGTGAGTCTCGTGAACGACCGAACGATCCGGACACGCGGCAACGAGCTGATGCAGTGCATCCGCCTCGAAGGGGTGAACAGCACCACCAGCGAGGACGGGCATCTCGACCGGATCGGAGGGTTGCTGGCTGGCATCGTTGCGCAGGTGGGGACGGAGTTCTCCTTCTACCTGCACAAGGTGTCGAAAGCGGTCGATGTGACCCTGCCGCCCGTTCCGGGCGACGGGTTTGCGGCTGCCGTCGACGAACGATGGCACGCGCATCTCGGCCGCGCGGGTTTGCGCGACAAGACGCTGACTCTGACCGTGCTGAAGCGCCCCGAGGCGAGCAGCCGTCTGCCCTTCGGTCTGGGGGCGTCTCGCTCGCGACATGCGGCCGACACCACCCGCCGCGTGCGCAAGCTCGACGAGGTTGTGGGGTTTCTGCTGTCGTCCTTCGATGAGCTGAAGCCCCGCCTGCTGGCCGCAAGCACCGGCGAGCTTCTGGGCTTCCTCGGTTCACTCAACACGGGCGAGGAGCACCCGCTCTTCCCCCGGTCGCGCCTCGGTGTGATTGCCGAGGACGTAGCCAATACGCGCGTCACCTTCCGCGGCACGACCATCGCACTCTCGGACGGTGCCGTCGGCGACAAGCTCGGGGCGATCTTTGCGGTGAAGAACTACCCGGCCAAGACCGATAGCCTGATGCTTGACGAGTTGAATCTGCCCGTCGACATGGTGGTCACGCACTCTTTTGTGCCGATCAACGCCAACATCATGGCGGGCCGGATCAAGCGGCAGCTGCGGCTAATGCAGGCCGCCAATGACGGAGCCGTCAGTCTCGCCCAGGAACTGGAACTCGCGCAGGACGATCTGGAATCGAAACGTCTGATCTTCGGCGAGCACCACATGACCGTGGCCGTCTATGCCCGCACCAAGACGGCGCTTGACGACATCGCGGCCGAAATCCGCAACATCTCCGCCACCTCCGGCATCAACCTGATCTCGGAAGCCTTCGGGGCACGGGCGCATTTCATGGCGCAGCATCCCGGGAACACAGGGGCGCGCAGCCGCAAGGCCGCAATCACTAACCACAACTTCGCCGATCTCGCTACCTTCCACCGCACCCCGCTCGGAAAGACAGGGCGGGAAGTCCCCTGGGGCGTGCCGATCACGCTCTTTCCGACACCCGAGCGCAGTGGTTTTCGCTTCAACTTCCACGAACAGGGCGCGCCGGATCGCGAGCCCACAGGTGGGCACACGCTGATCCTCGGCCGTCCCGGCTCCGGCAAATCCGTCCTGGCGGCTTTCCTGATGACCATGGCACGGCGGGCAGGTGCGCGGGTCTTCGTCTTCGACTATCGCGCGGGCATGGAGATGGCCGTCCGCGCGCTCGGCGGCAGCTATTCGACCGTGCGGGCGGGACGCCCCACGGGCCTCAATCCGCTCCAGACCGAGATCGACATGCGGGGCCAAGCATGGCTTGCTGATTGGCTCGCGAGCCTCTTGGAGCGGCGCGATCGACCGCTAACCCCGGTTCAGACCAACCGATTGCAGGAAGTCGTGCGCCAGAACGCGAGCGCAGGACATGCGGGCCTACGAAACTGGTCGGATTTCGCCTCGCTGCTGGTCTCGACCGATGACGAGGGCGATCTCTTCGAGCGTATGCAGGAATGGACGGCCGAGGGTCGCTACGGCTGGATCTTCGGGGCCAATGCGGAGGACAGTTTCAGCATCGATGGAGACGTCGCGGGCTTTGACCTCACCGGCATCCTCGATTCCGAGAGCGAGCGGGAACGCATGGCGGTCCTGTCCTACCTCTTCCGCCGGGTCGAGCGGGTGATCGAGGACCGCAAGCCCACCATCATCGTCATCGACGAGGCGTGGAAGGCGCTCGACAACGCCTATTTTGCGGAGCGGCTCAGCAATTGGCTGGTGACCGCTCGCAAGCAGAACGCCGTCGTCGTGATGATGACGCAATATGCCAGCCAGCTCGAGCGCACGCGCACCGGCAAGACCAT
>CAYNKL010000310.1:0-3493 GCA_964397775.1 uncultured Rhodobacterales bacterium
GTCGTCGTCCAGATCGATCTCGTCCGTCATGGCGACCACTTCGCGCTCGGCGTAGTGCCCGCAGGAGGGACAGACGTGATGGGGGCGCTTGAGTTCGCCGCAGTTGTCGCATTCATTCGGATTCGACGCCACCAGCGCATCGTGTGCGCGACGGTTGTTGCGGCGCGATTTCGAAACTTTGTTCTGTTGGACGGCCATGTCTCAACCTCGATTCGCGTGGCGGGGCAGGGGCCTGCCCCGGATGGGCGGGCCTGTCCGGGCTCTTAGTAGTTCGAGCGCCCGAGACACAACCCTGTAATTCTCATGAAGGCGCGAAAATACGGACGAGCCGCAAAAACGCAAGCAGATTTTCAGCTTTCACCGTCCGAACCGCCGAGCTTGTCGCGAAGTTCCTTGAGGCCTGCAAAAGGACGCGCGTCTTCGTCGGTCATGGGCTCAACGCCATCCTCGGCATAGAGCGCCTGGCCGATCTCGACTCCTTCCTTGCGGGGGTAGTCGGGCAGCGCGAGGGCGAGCGCCTCGAGCATCACGGCATCAAGGTCGATGACCTCTCCGAGCGGCTCGACGCTGTCGTCCTCGGGGACCTCGGTCTCGGAGCCGGGCTCGGGCGAGTCGAGCTGCTGCGCGGGCAGATAGGTCCGCACGACGTCGCGTTCGATGCGTGTGCTGACGGGTTCCAGCGTGACGACGCAGTTCTGCACGGCGGTCGCGCCCAGATGCGCCTCGAGCCGCCAGCCGTTGGACACGGGCTTTACTTCGCCGGTCAGCGCCAGCTTGCGCAGCGCCTCGGCGCCCAGGGTTTCGGCCAGCGCGCGTGTGGTGTCTTCGTCCGGGGCGCGCCGGAAGCGGTTGGCCCGCCGGTTGCTCAGTTCCGCAACGCGCAGCCGCGCCTGGTCTGTGGCCTCATCGCTCATGCCTGTGCGTATCCCTACCTTGAATGGTGCGTGTTTCGCCGTTAAGCGGGATTAAGTTGCGACCAAGACCAAGATCAAGAGGTGGGCAGTGAGCGGGACACGGCGACATTTGACACGCGGCGTGGCGTTTGCTGCCGTATTCGCGCTGTCTGCCTGCGCGGCACAGTATCGTACGCATGGCTACGTACCCCCGGAAGAAGATCTGCAGATGATCGTCCCGGGCGTTGATACACGGGCCACCGTCGAGGATGTCGTGGGCATTCCCACCACTTCGGGCGTGAGCGGCGAGAGCGGTTATTACTACATCGAATCCGAGACACGCCGGCTGGGCTTCCAGCGGCCGCAGGTCGTGGACCGCACGGTTCTGGCAATCACGTTCGATCCCGACGGCGTCGTTCGCAACATCGCGACCTACGGGCTCGAAGATGGTAACGTCGTGCCGATCACCCGGCGCGTGACCGAGACACCGGACAGCGACATCGGCTTCATTCGCCGTCTCTTCGGCAACATCGGCGGACTGTCGCTCGCCAACGACGACATCTAATCCGTCACGTCGCTGTCACGCAGATCTGTCGGGGCGCGGCGGGATCACGCCGCCCCGAACGGAGCGTAGCAGCATGCCGATTCTCTCCCGGGGCCGATATCTGGCCCGCCTTGCCGAGACCCCGGGCGACATTGCCGCGGCGCAGCGCCTCCGGGCGCTGGCCTTCCATGGCGACGCGGCTGGTGCGGATGTCGACGCGCACGACGGTGTCTGCGACCATGTCCTGATCGAGGAGGCCACGACCGGAACGCTGGTCTGTTGCTTCCGGGTCCTGCCGCTTCGGGGCGGGGCAGAGATCGGACGGAGCTATTCGGCCCAGTATTACGAGCTCTCCGCGCTCGAAGCCTTCGACGGTCGTATCGTCGAATTGGGGCGCTTCTGCGTGCATCCCGGTCATCACGATCCCGACATCCTGCGCGTCGCCTGGGCCGCGATGACCCGCTACGTGGATGCGCAGGGCGTGGAGCTGCTGTGCGGCTGCGCCTCTTTCGCGGGCACGGATGCCCGAGCCTATCACGATGCCTTTGCCGTGCTGAAGGCGCGTCACCTGGCGCCGAGCCGCTGGCTGCCGCGGGTGAAGGCGCCCGATGTCTTCCGCTTTGCCCAGCGTCTACGGCGCAAGCCCGACGCGAAGGCCGCCATGTCGCGCATGCCGCCGCTGCTGCGGTTCTACCTCGCGCTGGGGGGCTGGGTCAGCGACCATGCGGTGGTCGACCGCCAGATGAACACGCTGCACGTCTTTACCGGGGTCGAGATTGCCGCGATCCCCGAGGCACGCAAGCGCCTGTTCCGTGCCATGGCAGGCTGACGGCGAGTGCTTGACGCTGCCCACGACTGGCCCTAGCGGTCACGCCCATGGCTCAGGCACCCCTTCTCCAACTCACCGACATTTCGCTGACCTTCGGGGGCGATCCCGTCTTTTCCGATCTCTCACTGGCCGTGCAGCCCGGCGACCGCGTGGCGCTTGTCGGGCGCAACGGTTCGGGCAAATCCACGCTGATGAAGGTCATGGCGGGCCTGGTCGAGGCCGACAGCGGCAGCGTCACCGTCCCCACCGGGACGCGCGTGGGCTACATGGAGCAGGAACCCGACCTGTCGGGCTATGCCACGCTGGGCGAGTTTGCCATGTCCGAGCTGGCGCCGGGGCAGGAATACCTTGTCGAGCAGGCGAGCGAAGGGCTGAAGTTCGATCCCTCCAAGTCGCCTGAAACCGCATCCGGTGGCGAGCGTCGCCGCGCGGCGCTGGCCAAGCTCATGGCCGAGGGGCCGGAGCTGATGCTGCTGGACGAGCCGACCAACCACCTCGACATCGAGGCGATCGGCTGGCTGGAAAACGAGCTCAAGACCACCCGCACGGCCTATGTCCTGATCTCGCACGATCGGCGGTTCCTGACGGAACTCACGCGCGCGACGCTCTGGATCGACCGGGGCGCGGTGCGCCGCCAGGAAAAGGGATTCGCCGCCTTCGAGGAATGGCGCGACAAGACCTGGGAGGACGAAGACCAGCAGCGCCACAAGCTCGACCGCAAGATCAAGGAAGAGGCCCGCTGGGCCGTCGAGGGCATTAGCGCGCGGCGCAAGCGCAACCAGGGCCGCCTGCGCGCGCTTCAGGACATGAAGTCCGAGCGCGCTTCGCAGCCGAGCCGTCAGGGCAAGGCGGCCATGGCGCTGGAAAGCGGGCCCAAGTCCGGAAAGCGCGTGATCGAGGCCAAGGACCTGAGCCACGGCTTTGGCGACAAGACCATCGTGCGCGATTTCTCGATCCGGGTGCAGCGGGGCGAGCGGGTGGCCTTTGTCGGCCCCAACGGCGTGGGCAAGACAACCCTGATCCGCATTCTGATGGGCGAGCTGGAGCCCGACTCGGGCACGGTCACGCTGGGCACGAACCTCGTGCCGGCCGTCTTCGATCAGAGCCGCGCGCGGCTCGACGAGAATCAGTCGCTGTGGGAGAACCTTGTCGGCGACAAGGACATGCGCGTGTCGGGCAAGGCCGACCAGGTGCTGGTGCGCGGCCAGCCCAAGCACGTGGTGGGGT
>CAYNKL010000311.1:0-3485 GCA_964397775.1 uncultured Rhodobacterales bacterium
GATCGGCCACGACCTCGAAGCGCCCGGTGAGGGGCAGCTCCAGCGCCTCGAGCAGGGCCGCGGCGCGGGCGGGCGTCAGGGCCGGGCAATCGCCGTCGAGCGCCAGCGGACCGTCACCAAGACGCTCGGCCCGCACGCCACGGACGGGGCAGGGCAGGGTCACCAGCGCCACCGGCCCGTCGGGGCCTAGCCGCCCCTGCAGCCATTCCCCGAAGTGTCCCGCGACGAAGGACATCAAACCGTCCACCCTGTGGATAACTTCGTGGACAGGTCGTGCCCGGCTGTGGGGATTGCAGGTGGACGCTTTGGCCCCCAAAGCCTGAAAATGCCTGTATTACAGGGGTGAACCATGCCAAAGCTCACCATTCCACAGGCCTGTGGATTGTTCTGCACCATGATCGGGTTCGGGCAAGGCATTCTCGGTCTTTCCAAACGGGGCGGAACCTGATTTGTCACGGTCCCATGGCTAAGTCGATGCTCATCACAGGTGGTGCCCGCTCTGGCAAGAGCACCTTTGCCGAGGCGCAGGTGCTGGCGCTCGGGCAGCCTGCCGTCTACATCGCCACCGCCGAGGCGCATGACGCCGAGATGGCGCAGCGCATCGCCCTGCACCAGTCGCGGCGCGGGCCGGAGTGGCGGACGCTGAACGCGCCCTATGATCTCTGCGCCGCCCTGCGCGACAGCGACGGCGATGCGCCGCGGCTTGTCGACTGCCTCACGATCTGGCTCAGCAACCTGATGCTGGCCGAGCGCGACTGGGCCTCCGAGGCCGAGGCGCTGGCCGAGACGGTCGCCGCGCAGGCCGCGCCCGTGGTGCTTGTCACCAACGAGGTCGGCGCCGGGATCGTGCCCGAGAATGCCCTTGCCCGGGCCTACCGCGATGCGGCGGGCCTTCTGAACCAGCGCATGGCCGCCGTCTGCGACGAGCTCTGGCTTGTCGTCTCCGGCTATCCCCTGAAGGTGAAACCGCAATGACCCAGCTTGCCCTCTCTGCCCTTGCCGATGTCCTGACGCTCGACCTGCCCATGCCGGTCGCTGCCGCCGCAGAATCCGCGCGGCAGCGGCAGATGGAACTGACCAAGCCGCCGGGATCGCTCGGGCGGCTGGAAGAGCTGGCCGAGTTCATGGCGGGCTGGCAGGGCACCGGGCGACCGCGGGTGAACCGCGCGCAGGCGCTGGTCTTTGCCGGCAACCACGGGGTCTGCGCGCAGGGGGTGAACCCCTTCCCGCAGGAAGTGACCGCGCAAATGGTTGCGAATTTCGAGGCCGGCGGCGCCGCGATTAACCAGCTCTGCCGCGAGGCGGGGGCGGATCTGAGCGTGATCGCGCTGGATCTGAACCACCCCACGGGGGATTTCACCGAAGGCCCCGCCATGAGCGAGGACACCTGCATCGCGGCCATGCTGCGGGGCGCGGCGGCGGTTGATCCGGACGCCGACGTGCTGTTGCTGGGCGAGATGGGGATCGGCAATTCGACGGTGGCCGCCGCCCAGTGCCTGGGCGCTTTCGGCGGCAGTGGCGCCGACTGGGTCGGGCGCGGCACCGGGGCGGATGCCGACCGGCTGACGCTCAAGGCCCGCGTGATCGAACGGGCGGTGGCGCGGCACGCCGAACTCGATGCCATCGGCAAGCTCGCGGCGCTGGGTGGGCGCGAACAGGCGGCGATCTGCGGCGCGGTGCTCGAGGCGCGTCTGCGGCGCATTCCGGTGATGCTCGACGGCTTCATTTGCTCGGCCGCGGTGGCGCCGCTCATGGCGGCCCGCCCCGAGACGCTGGATCACTGCCTGATCGGGCACCGCAGCGCCGAGGCCGGGCACGGGAAGCTGACCGAAGCGCTGGGCCGCGCGCCGCTGCTCGACCTCGGTATGGCGCTGGGCGAGGGCACGGGCGCGGCGCTGGCGCTGCAGGTGCTGAAGGGTGCGCTGGCCTGTCACAACGGCATGGCGACCTTTGCCGAGGCCGGGGTCTCGGGCGCCTGAGCTCAGGCGTCCTTGTAAAGCGCGCGCGCCACCATCCACGACACCGGCAGGGCTGCCACGAAACCCGCAGCGGCGGCGATCAGGATCGGCACGAGCGTGTCGTAGCCCGCCACCAGCACAGCGATGACGGCGCTGCCCGCAAGCGTCGTGGCGATCAGCGAATAGAGGATTCCGGCAAGGCGCAGCATCTGGGGCCTCCTGTGGTCTGCACGTGCCCGACATATGTCCGATTCGACATGTGTTCGCCTTGACCTGCATCAGGTAGGCCTGTCGCTTCCCTTGCGTCATCCTTGGAACGGAGGCGGGTGGGGTCGTGTTTGGGGCCCAACAGCTCACGAAAAGGAGAGTGACCATGCCCCGCTTTGCAATTCTTCTCACCGCCCTCGGGATCCTTGCCGCCTGCGAGACCGTCGAAGGCGCAGGCGAGGACGTCCAGAAGGCCGGCCAAGGCATCAGCAACACCGCCCAGGCCACCGAGAACGAACTCGAGGACTGAGGTCATCCCCTTCGGGTGACAGGGGGCGAGGGGCAACTCTCGCCCCTTTTTCGTGCCTCGTTCGGGGCCGGTCTTTCGTGGCGACTTTTGTCCCGCGCGCGGCTCCGGTATCACGGGACCCATGACACAGAGCATCCTTTTCGTCTGCCTCGGCAACATCTGCCGCTCCCCCTCCGCCGAAGCGGTCCTGCGCGCCAAGGCCCGCGATCGGGGCCTGGACCTGACTCTCGACAGCGCGGGCACCGGCGACTGGCACGTGGGCGAGCCGCCCTACGGCCCCATGCAGAAGGCCGGCGCCGCGCGGGGCTACGACCTGTCGGGGCTGCGGGCACGGCAGGTCTCGGTCGAGGATTTCTACCGCTTCGACCTGATCCTCGCCATGGACCCGTCGAACTACGCCAACCTTGAGGCCCTGCGCCCCGAGGACGCCACGGCGCGGCTGGAGATGTTCACCGACTACCTCGACGAGCCCGGCGTGAGCGAAGTCCCCGACCCCTATCACACGCGCGACTTCGACGGCGCGCTGGATCTGGTGGAGCGGGCGGCTGAGGGGGTGTTGGAGCAGTTTGATTATTAGATACCATCAATCTCTCTGACGTTCGGCAGGCTGATTTTGATTCTTTTAAGGCATTGAGATTGTATGGGTCATTTTCCCTGATTATTCCAATTTAGTATCGGAGGCGTGGGGGTGATAAAACGTATTTGCGAAATTTAACTGTTATCCCTCAGTCCTTCGTCTTCTAGAGTGTATTTGTTTTCTGATGCGAATTTAGTTTCCGTTGTTGCACATAGTATTTTCTTGTATCCCTGCCGCCACCTTTCTCGTCTATAAATTCCCCTAGATCCGATGAGCGGAAGCGCGCCCGGAGAGAAATGCACTTCCGGGGATGAATGCAGCGAGTAAAAGCGCATCGAACTAAAAGGCTTAGGGTTATCATGATGAGGATAGCGAAGGTATCATGGTATTTCGGGCCCGAAAATTCCTTTAACCAGATTGCGCCTAGATCGAT
>CAYNKL010000312.1:0-3434 GCA_964397775.1 uncultured Rhodobacterales bacterium
ACGGTGCCGAGGAAGTTCAGCGGCATGGTGATCTGGATCATGTAGGCGTTGACCATGACGAAATCGCCCACGGTCATGGCACCCGACTGCACCCCCATTGCGGCCATGGTCATGACCCCGACGAGGCCGGCGGTGATGATGAGCTGCTGACCGAAGTTGAGCATCGCGAGCGAGGTGGCGGTGCGCACGGCAGCGGCTTCGTAGCCCTTCATGGCGCCGTCGTAGCGCAGGGCCTCGCGCTGCTCGGCGCCGAAATACTTGACAGTTTCGAAGTTCAGGAGGCTGTCGATGGCCTTCTGGTTGGCGTCGGTGTCCTGACGGTTCATCTCGCGCCGGAGCTTCACCCGCCATTCGGTGACCTTGAAGGTATAGGCGACGTACACGGCCACGGTGGCGGCCACCACGACGAGGTACCAGATGTCGAAGGCCAGCGCGAGGATCACGCCGATGATCGTGAGTTCGAGGATCAGCGGGCCGATGGAAAAGAGCAGGAAGCGCAGGAGGAATTCCACCCCCTTCACGCCGCGCTCGATGATGCGGCTGAGACCGCCGGTCTTGCGCGTCAGGTGGTAGCGCAGCGAGAGGCGGTGGATGTGGGTGAAGGTCTCGAGCGCGATGGTGCGCAATGCCCGCTGGCCGACGCGCGAGAAGACGGCATCGCGCAGCTGCTGGAAGCCGCCGGACATGAGCCGCGAGAGCCCGTAGGCCACGGTAAGCCCGACGGCGCCGAGCAGGAGGTCGGAGGCCTCGCCCGAGAGGGTGTCGACGGCGTATTTGTAGAGCAGCGGCGTCAGCGCCGAGATGAGCTTGGCAAGGCCGAGGAAGGCCAGCGCGATCACCACGCGGCGCTTCACCCAAGCCTGACCCTCGGGCCAGAGATAGGGGCCGACCTTGCGGATCGTCCGCAGGCCCGAACGGCGTTCCTGCTCGGCGGAGGGATCAGCGAAGTCGGGCGGCATGGGCACAGGTCATCAAATGCATCCCCGCCAGATAGGCGCAGAGGCGGCAGTTGGCCAGTACCTGAGTGAACGCAGCATCCAGGCGCGGGATACCGGACCACCCTCACGGGCGGTCTGCGGGGTGCGTTCCGGGGTCAGGCCCTGGCCTCTTCCTCGCGCTCGGCCTGGTCGGCGGACCAGGCCCCCGCCGCCTCGACCGCGACAGCGGAGCTCGAGGGCAGGACGTTGAGATAGCTGTCGGTCTCGTCCACCGGAGGTGCGGCCCGCTGGGTCATCCGGTAGAGGGCATAGAGCGCGATCGCCGCGAAGGTCGCGCCGAGGAAGACCCAGAAGCCGTAGGGCCCGAGCCCCTCCATCGCCCAGCCGGTGGCGAGCGGTCCGGCGATGGCGCCCAGCCCGAAGGTGAAAACGAGCCCGCCGGAGGCCGCGGGCATGTCCTCGGCCGAGAGGGCGTCGTTGGTGAAGGCCAGCAGCAGCGCATAGAGCGGCGTCGTGACCCCGCCCGCAACGAAGGCCGCAGCCATGAGGGCCCACAGACTGCCCCCGGTCATCCATCCCACGACGCAGGCCCCTGCCCCCAGCGCCGCCGATCCGAAGATCAGCCGGCGCCGGTCCATCTGGTCCGAGAGCCAGCCGATCGGGTACTGCAGCACCAGCGCCCCGGCAAAGAGCATGGCAACGAAGAGCGCGATCTGCGAGGCGGTGAGGCCGATCTGCGTGCCGAAGACCGCGCCCATGCCCGATTGCGTGGCGTAGACGCTGCCGAGCAGGAAGATCCCCACGGTCCCCAGCGGCGAGCCGCGGAAGAGCCCCTTGAGCGGCATGGGGCGGGCGACCTCGACCGTGGGCACGGGAGTGATCGACAGAAGGATCGGCGCGAAGGAGACCGAGACGAGGATCGAGGCGCCGATGAAGAGCGTGGCACTGGCCGCGTCGCCCAGCGTCAGCAGGCCCTGCGCGCCGATGATGCCCAGCGTCTGAGCGATCATGTAGGCCGAGAGGATCTTTCCGCGGGTCTCGTTCGTGGCGGAGTGGTTCAGCCAGCTTTCGGCTGTGACGTAGACGCCCGACATGCAGAAGCCCACGAGCACGCGCAGCAGTGTCCAGGCCCAGGGCTCGGCCACCAGCGGGAAGGCGATGAGCCCTGCGGACATGAAACTACCGAGGGCGGCGAAGACACGGACGTGGCCGACGCGCCGGATCAGCAGCGGCGAGACGCGGGCGCCCGAGAGGAAACCGATGAAGTAGCCCGAGGTGACCACCGCGAGCTCGGCCGAGGAGAAACCCTCGATCCCGCCGCGCAGGCCGATGAGGGTGAAATGCATGCCGTTGCCCAGCATGATGAGCACGATGCCGAGCAGCAGCGCCCAGACGCCGGTCAGAACATGGATCATGATGCGCGCTTTCACCGGAGGGGAGTCCCGGGCCAGCCTTTGCGCATGCGCGGCGGACGTGCGCGTGCACATGCGGCATTTGCCCCCGGCTTTGCGACGCGTCGCGGGGGGCCGTTGGGTCTTTGGCGGATGTCGCTGCCCCCTCCCTGACCCTCCCCCTGACAAGGGGGAGGGGATGTGTTGCGGCGGCGGTCGGTGTGGTGCGTCATACCGTGCGTGGCTGCCCCCTCACCCTGGCCCTCTCCCCCGAGGGGAGAGGGAAAGCGTTGCGCTGGCTGCGAGGTGCTGGACCATGCCCGGCGTGGCTGCACCCTCGACCATGTGTTGCGCGGGCTGCGAGGTGGGGTTCTGCGCCCTATTCGCCCTCGGGGAGGGAGAAGACCTGGCCGGGGTAGATGAGGTCTGGGTCGCGGATCTGGTCGGTGTTGGCCTGGTAGACGCGGACGTATTCGATGCCCTCGCCGTAGCGGTCGCGGGAGATCGCCCAGAGCGTGTCGCCCGGCTGCACCGTGACGGCGGCGACCGGCCCCTGCCGGCCCTGTGTGGCCGTGGCGAGGATCTCGCGCGCCTCGCGCTGGAAGGGGCTTTCGACGCGGGCGGTGACCGCGCCGCTTTCATCGATTTGGTCCACGCGCAGGGTGTAGGTCCCGGCGCTGACCTGCGGAAGCTCGACCCGCCAGCCACCGTCCTCGCGGATGCGGGAGGTCGTGACGGGCGTGTTGTCGAGATAGATGCGCAGGAAGGCGGAGCGCAGACCGCGTCCGGTCAGGAAGACCTCGCCCTCGGCGTCGTAGCCCACCGCATCGAGCGCGACCTCGGAGGGTCCCAGGGGCGAGGATGGCAGCACCTCGACACCGGCGGGACCGGAGACGAGAACCGTGGGCTCTGCGGCGCGGTCGGGCGCGGTAGTGCCCTGCGGTGGCTGCGTGCCGGGCTGGGCATCGCTGGCCAGCGCGATCTCGGCCGGGGTCCCTGCCCCGGGCGCGCTGCCTTCGCGCGGGGTGGCGCCGGTGTCGGGCGTGGGAGGCAGCCCCTCGGTCGCGGCGGGCATGAGGAACATGGTGGCGCCACCGGGGCCGCC
>CAYNKL010000313.1:0-3404 GCA_964397775.1 uncultured Rhodobacterales bacterium
TCTGCGGCCATCTGGGCGGCGTAGGGGGTCGATTTCCGCGAGCCCTTGAAGCCCATGGTGCCAGCCGACGACCAGGAGATCGCGTTGCCCTGCACGTCGGAGATCAGGATCTTGGTGTTGTTGAACGAAGAGTTCACGTGAGCAACGCCAGCGGCGATGTTCTTGGAGACCTTCTTCTTGCCGCTGGTGCGGCGAGTATCGCGTGCCATAAGTCGTGTCTCCCCTTACTTCTTCTTGCCTGCGATGGGCTTTGCGGGGCCCTTGCGCGTGCGAGCGTTGGTGTGGGTGCGCTGACCGCGCACGGGGAGGTTGCGACGATGGCGCAGGCCGCGGTAGCAGCCGAGGTCCATCAGGCGCTTGACGTTCATCTGCACTTCGCGGCGCAGGTCGCCTTCGACCGTGAGGTTCGCGTCGATGTGCTCACGAACGGCGAGCACTTCGGCGTCGCTCAGTTCGTTGACGCGGCGGCTCAGGTCGATGTTGACGGCCTCGCAGATGTCCTTCGCCTTGGAAGGACCGATGCCGTGGATGTAGGTCAGAGCGATCGGGACCCGTTTGTGGGTCGGGATGTTGACGCCGGCAATTCGTGCCAAAATGCTGTTCCTTTTCGTTGCGAGCCCGTAGCCCCAGGCCCTTTTTTCACAACTCGTGTCTTTCACAACATGTGGCCCGAGGCATGTGCCTTCGGGCCGTCGCGCAGTCGAGGTGATCGGCAGCGGCCGCAAACGCGGCCACCAGTCGTGATTCCCGTTCAGAGATGGCGGTGCGTAAAGCGATTCAGAACCCACGTCAAGCCGCATCGGACGAGGCCGTCAGACCTGGGTCCCGCACCGTCTCATGGCCCCGCACTTCCCGGCAAAGTCGCCGTCCGAAGGATGGAAGAAACGCTCCCGGATCTCCCTCTCCCTGCGAGGGAGAGGGCCGGAGTGATGCGGTTCAGCCGTCCAGCGTCTCGGTGATCGCCGCCTGGACGTCATCGATCTCGCCAAGGCCGTCGACGCGGGAATAGAGACCCTTGACGTAGTAGTAGCCCACCAGCGTCGAGGTCTGCTTGTAGTAGGCCAGCAGACGGGTCTTGAGGCTTTCCTCGTTATCGTCCGCGCGGCGTTTGAACTCGGTCCCGCCGCAGACGGCGCACTTGCCGTCCTCGGGGATAGGTTTGGTCAGGTCGTTGTAGACCTCGCCGCAGTTGGCGCAGGTCGACCGCGCGGTGATGCGTTCCACAAGCTTGTCGTCGTCCACGCGCAGCTCGATCACGTGATCAAGCTTCTCGCCCATTTCCTCGAGCAGTTCACCCAGCGCGTCCGCCTGCTTCAGCGTGCGCGGGAACCCGTCGAAGATGAAGCCCTTGCCGTCCGAGGCCTCCAGCTTTTCGCGGATCAGGCCGATGACGATGTCGTCCGTGACCAGATTGCCGGCCGCCATTACCTCGGCGACCTTCTGGCCCATTTCGGTTCCGCTGTCTTTTGCTTCCCGCAGCATGTCGCCCGTGCTGAGCTGAACCATGCCCCGGTTCTTTTCCAGAATGCGGGCTTGCGTGCCCTTCCCCGCTCCCGGCGGCCCAAGAAGAATGATGTTCATCGGCGCGTCGGTCCCCCCCGTTTCTTTCGAGCCTTGCCCTTGCCCTTGCCGCGCAGCTGCGACTTCTGGATCAGGCCTTCGTATTGGTGTGCCAGCAGATGGCTTTGCGCCTGCTGGATCGTGTCCATCGTGACGCTCACGACGATGAGAACAGAGGTGCCGCCGAAATAGAAGGGAATTGCGAACTGCGCCCGCAGGATTTCCGGAAGAAGGCAGACCGCCGCGAGGTAGGCCGATCCGAGCACAAGCACGCGGTTCACGACGTACTCAAGGTATTCCGCGGTGCGCTTGCCGGGCCGGATGCCGGGCACGAAGCCGCTCTGGTTCTTGAGGTTGTCGGCCACGTCGTCGGGCTTGAAGGCCACGTTGAACGTGTAGAAGTACGCGAAGAAGACGATCATCCCGGCGAAGAACAGGATGTAGAGCGGCTGGCCCGGGCCGAAGTAGGCCAGGATCGTCGACATCAGCGGGCTGGTCTGGCCGCCCGAGAAGGTGCTGATCGTCGTCGGCAGCAGCAGCAGCGAGCTTGCGAAGATCGCCGGGATCACGCCCGCGGGGTTCACCTTGACCGGCAGGTGCGAGCTCTGCGCCTCGGTCATCTTCATGCCGACCTGTCGACGCGGGTACTGGATGGTGATCTTTCGCAGCGCCCTCTCCATGAAGACCACGAAGGCGATCACCGCCACGACCATTATGAGCACACCGACGATCACCGCGGGGCTGATGGCGCCCGAGCGGCCGCTCTCGAAGAACTGCGCGAGGGCTGCGGGAACCTCGGCGATGATGCCGACGAAAATGATGAGCGAGATGCCGTTGCCCAGACCGCGGCTGGTGATCTGCTCACCCAGCCACATCAGGAACATGGTACCGCCCACCAGGGTGATCACGCAGGCCGCCCGGAAATACCAGCCGGGCTCGTGAACCAGGTCGCCTGCCTCGAGCGAGGCGGCCAGACCATAGGCCTGGAAGGTCGCCAGGACCACGGTGCCGTAGCGCGTGTACTGGTTGATCTTCTTGCGGCCCTGCTCGCCTTCTTTCTTGAGCTGTTCCAGCGCGGGAACCATCGAGGTCAGCAGCTGCACGATGATCGAGGCCGAGATGTAGGGCATGATCCCGAGTGCGAAGATGCCCATCCGCCCCAGCGCGCCGCCGGTGAACATGGACACCATGCCGGCGATCCCCTGCCCCGCCTGCTCGACGAAGTCGCGCAGGGCGCCGCCGTCGATGCCCGGCACGGGCAGATAGGTCCCGATCCGGTAGACCACCAGCAGCGCCAGCGTGAACAGGATGCGGTTGCGCAGGTCGGTGGCCTTGCCAAGCGCCGCCCAGGAGGTGTTGGCGGCCATTTGCTCTGCTGCGGATACCATGCGGGTCTCTCTTTTCAGACGAACGCCGCCAGACGTCTTCCGGCGTCGGCGGCGTTCAGGAAAACTGTGGGCAGGTGTAAGCGGCGCATGCGCCGCTCACAACCGGTTATTCCGCCGCTGCCGTGCTCGTGACGTTGAGCGAGCCGCCGGCTTTCTCGACGGCTTCGACGGCCGACTTGGAAGCACCGGTGACGTTCAGCGTCAGGCCCGAGGTCAGCTCGCCCTTGGCGAGGACGCGGATGCCGTCCAGCGAACGACGGACGAGGCCGCATTCGACAAGCTTGGCTTCGTCGATCGGCTGACCGGCGTCGAGCTTGCCGGCGTCGACGAATTTCTGGATCATCCCGAGGTTCACCACCGCGTAGCTCTTGCGGTTCGGCTTGTTGAAGCCGCGCTTGGGCAGACGCTGGTAGAGCGGCATCTGGCCGCCCTCGTAGCCGTTGATGGCCACACCCG
>CAYNKL010000314.1:0-3399 GCA_964397775.1 uncultured Rhodobacterales bacterium
GTGATGTCGGATGCAAGTGCACGTGCCGCCAACGTTGGTGGCGAGGTGCTTTGCACGGTATTCTGAGGAGGGCCCGATGTCTCGTATTGGCAAGAAGCCGGTCACTCTGCCGTCCGGCGTTTCGGCGAACGTCTCGGGTCAGACCATCGAAGTGAAGGGGCCGAAAGGCGCCCAGAGCTTCACGGCGACCGACGACGTGACCCTGACCGTGGCGGACGACTCCGTCACCGTCACCCCGCGCGGCACGTCCAAGCGTGCGCGCCAGCAATGGGGGATGTCCCGCACCATCGTGGCCAACATGGTTCACGGCGTGACGGACACCTTCAAGAAGGAGCTCGAGATCCAGGGCGTGGGTTACCGCGCGCAGCTGCAGGGCCAGGTCCTGAGGCTGAACCTTGGTCTCAGCCACGATGTCGACTTCGCGATCCCCGAGGGGATCACCATCACCTGCCCGAAGCCCACCGAGATCATCGTCGAGGGGCACAACGCGCAGCAGGTTGGTGAGGTCGCCGCGAACATTCGCGACTGGCGCCGCCCCGAGCCGTACAAAGGGAAGGGTATTCGCTACAAGGGCGAGTACATCTTCCAGAAGGAAGGCAAGAAGAAGTAAGGACGCGACAGATGGCATACAGCAAACGTCAACTGTTCCTGAAGCGCCGCCTGCGCGTCCGGAACAAACTCCGCCAGGTGAACGCCGGACGCGTTCGCCTGTCGGTTCACCGCTCGAACAAGAACATCAGCGTCCAGCTGATCGACGATGTGGAAGGCCGCACGCTGGCCCACGCCTCGACGATGGAGAAGGACCTCGGTGTGACGGGCAACGGCGCAAACGTGGAAGCCGCCCAGAAGGTCGGCGCCCTGATTGCCGAGCGTGCCAAGGCCGCCGGTATCGAGGCCGCCTACTTCGACCGCGGTGGTTTCCTCTACCACGGTCGCGTCAAGGCCCTGGCCGACGCGGCCCGCGAGGCCGGGCTCAAGCTCTGAGCCTGTCTTTCGCAACGACCTTCGGGGTGCGCGGCCGCCGCGCACCCCTTTGCACAAGCGCAGGCCGAGAGGCCTCGATGATCGGGGGGCGTTCCGCGCCCACTTCGATTGGAGAACCGGCGCAAGACCGCGCCACGAGAAAGGACATGCCGCATGGCAGAACGTGACAACCGCAGGGGCAACCGCCGCGACCGCGACGAAGCTCCCGAATTCGCCGATCGCCTCGTCGCGATCAACCGCGTCTCCAAGACCGTGAAGGGCGGCAAGCGCTTCGGCTTCGCGGCGCTCGTGGTCGTCGGCGACCAGAAGGGCCGCGTCGGCTTTGGCAAGGGCAAGGCCAAGGAGGTCCCCGAGGCCATCCGCAAGGCCACCGAGCAGGCCAAGCGCAAGATGATCCGCGTGCCGCTTCGCGAAGGCCGCACCCTGCACCACGACCAGGAAGGTCGCTGGGGCGCAGGCAAGGTCATCATGCGGACCGCACCGCAGGGTACCGGTATCATCGCCGGTGGTCCGATGCGTGCCGTCTTCGAGATGCTGGGTGTTCAGGACGTCGTCGCCAAGTCGAACGGCTCGCAGAACCCCTACAACATGATCCGTGCCACGCTGGACGGCCTGCAGCGCGAGCAGTCGCCCCGCATGGTGGCGCAGCGCCGCGGCAAGAAGGCCGCAGACATCCTGCCCAAGCGGGACGAAGCACCGTCGCACGGCGATCCGCAGACCCAGCTTGCCGAGGAGGCGTAACCCATGGCCAAGACCATCGTCGTCAAGCAGATCGGCAGCCCGATCCGCCGCCCCGCCGACCAGCGTGCAACGCTGGTGGGCCTGGGCCTGAACAAGATGCACAAGACCCGCGTGCTCGAGGACACCCCCTCGGTCCGCGGCATGATCCGCAAGATCCCCCACCTCGTGGAGGTCGTCGAAGAGCGCGACTGAGCGCCCTTCGCGGATTGAAGTTTGAAGCGCCCGCCGGAGAGATCCGGCGGGCGTTTTTCTGTTCTGGGGGCATTGTGGAGCCGGGTGCGGGTCGAGCCATGCCCCGCCAGCCCGGAACAAGGGGCGTCAGCCCCGCCGGGCGAGCGCCGGACCGTCCCCGCGGTCTGGCGCTTTGGTCCTCACCGCACGGCGGTCCGAGGTCATCCGTATCTTGCCGGCATAAAGTGCTCACCCCAGAGGTCGCAGCGCCAAACCACGGTCCGGCGCGCGCCCGGCTTGTCGGTGCGCGCGTTCGCAAGATCTGGACGGTACCGAGCGCGGTTCATCCGACATTGCCGGGTCTCGGTCGCGGCCTATCCTCTGCCCTGAAGACCGAACACAGGTCCAACACAGGAGGCCAGACCATGACCACCCGTCGCACATTTCTTGCCAGTGCCGCCGCGGCTGCCGGCACGATCACCGTTCTGCCCTATGCCGCCCGCGCCGAAGCCCATGCCTCGGACAGCTTCGAGACCGGGATGGGGCCGCTGACCGTGCATCCCGTCTCGCACGCCTCCTTCGTGATGGAGACCCCCGCCGGCGTGATCTACGTCGACCCGGTCGGCGATGCCGCCCAGTACGACGACTATCCCGCCGCCGACCTGATCCTCATCACACACGAGCATGGCGACCACTATAACGCCGAGACCCTTGAGGCGCTGATGGGCGAGGACACGCATCTCATCACCAACCCCGCCGTGGCGGAGATGCTGCCCGAGGGGCTGGAGGCGGACGAGGTGCTGGCCAACGGCGACAGCACCACCTGGAACGAGATCGGCATCGACGCGATCCCGGCCTACAACACCACCGAGGGGCGCACGAACTTTCACCCCGAGGGGCGGGACAACGGCTATGTCCTGACCATGGGCGACTTCCGGGTCTACATCTCGGGCGATACCGAGGACATTCCCGAGATGCGCGCGCTCGAGGATATCGACTTGGCCTTCCTCTGCATGAACCTGCCCTTCACGATGACTGCCGAGCAGGCGGCCGATGCGGTGGCCGAGTTCCAGCCCGCCTACGTCTATCCCTACCACTACCGCGGGCGAGACGGCGGTACGCAGGACCCCGAACACTTCGCCGAGCTGGTGGGCGAGGCCACGCAGGTGAAGATGGGCGAGTGGTACGCGCCGGGCGAGCTCTGAGGGACGGGCCTTCGCGCCGCCTGCGCCGGATCGGCGCAGGCGTGAGGTCGACGGGGCGCGGCAGGCGCGGGGACTTGATCCTGCGCCGAACGGGTCTTATACGCGCCCGGTGGCCCCACGTGGGCCGCGACTCACGTAATCGCATGCCGTGGTCGGCCCATTACGCTTCGGGGGCCGCATCCGGCGAAGGAGAAGCGACATGAAACTGCACGAACTGCGCGACAATCCCGGCGCAACCAAGAAGGCCATGCGCGTTGGCCGCGGCCCCGGCTCTGGCAAGGGCAAGATGGGCGGCCGT
>CAYNKL010000315.1:0-3396 GCA_964397775.1 uncultured Rhodobacterales bacterium
GCGAAGGCGGCCGCACCGTCGGCTCCGGCGTCGTCTCCAAGATCGTCGAGTGATCGCCTGACGGGGCCACCGCCCCGCCACCACATCCGCCCTCAAGGGCACGAAAGGCGCCGGGGAAACCCGGCGCCTTTTTTCATGTACGTGCTTCCGCTGGCAGACGGCCTTTGGCGCATAGAAAAAGGGCCGTCCCTTGCGGGACGACCCTTCCGGCAGGGAGGTAAAGTCTGTCTTGGAGGCTCAGCGCAGGAGGTTCTGCACTTCCTGGCGCTTGTCGTTTTCGCTGTCGCCGCTGCGGATGATCGAGACGGCCAGAGCGGCCTCGCGGTCGCTGACGGACGTCGGCGTTGGGCGCGTATTTCTGGATCTCGGTCAGCTGCGCGGGAGTGGCAGCATAGGCCGCACCGGTCAGTGCGGTGGCGGCGACGAGGGCGGATGCGAAGATGGTTTTCATGGCGTGTTCCTTTTCGATGTCTGTCTGCCGACGCGAGGCGTCAGCTTGTGGGGGAGGCCGTCTCGCCGATGCGGACGGTCTCTGGTTGGGGCGCAGGCCAGATGCCGGGGAGCGTCGGCATGTCGGGCAGCGGCGCGTAGAGCAGCGGCTGCACCGTGGGCTGCGCCGCCCAGGCCCCACCGGTCAGACCGGTCAGGACCAGGGCGATGATTGCGACGTAACGCATGTCCTTGCCTCCATGGGCGTCAGGACCGGCCGCGCTCAGCGCAGGAGGTTCTGAACTTCCTGACGCTTGTCGTTTTCGCTGTCGCCGCTGCGGATGATCGAGACGGCCAGAGCGGCTTCGCGGTCGCTGACGGAAGTCACGTCGGCGTTCGGAGCGTACTTCTGGATCTCGGTCAGCTGAGCGGGAGTGGCCGCGTAGGCGGCACTGGTCAGGGCGGTGGCGGCAACGAGGGCGGATGCGAAGATGGTTTTCATGTCAAACTCCTATCGGGTCTGTGGGGTGTCGGCGGAGCAGGGCTCCGCCGGAATTACGAGGTCAGGACCGGGGTGCGCTCAGCGCAGCAGGTTCTGAACTTCCTGACGCTTGTTGGCGTCGTTGTCGTCGCTGCGGATGATCGAGAGCGCCAGAGCGGCTTCGCGGTCGGTCACGGTCGTGATGTCGGCGTTGGGCGCGTATTTCTGGATCTCGAGCATCTGTGCCTGCGGGATTGCGGCATAGGCGGCACCGGAAAGAGCGGTGGCGGCGACGAGGGCGGATGCGAAGATGGTTTTCATGACGTGTTCCTATCGGATCTGTGTGTGGTCGGCGGAGCAGAGCTCCGCCGGAATTACGAGGTCAGGACCGGGGTGCGCTCAGCGCAGCAGGTTCTGAACTTCCTGACGCTTGTTGGCGTCGTTGTCGTCGCTGCGGATGATCGAGAGCGCCAGAGCGGCTTCGCGGTCGGTCACGGTCGTGATGTCGGCGTTGGGCGCGTATTTCTGGATCTCGAGCATCTGTGCCTGCGGGATTGCGGCATAGGCGGCACCGGAAAGAGCGGTGGCGGCGACGAGGGCGGATGCGAAGATGGTTTTCATGACGTGTTCCTATCGGATCTCTGGGAGGAACCGGGCGGCGATCGGCGCCGGCCCGGTCTGACTGGGAGTGTGTCTGGAGCGGCCGGAAGGGCCGACCTGCTCAGCGGAGCAGGTTCTGGACTTCTTGGCGCTTGTTGGCGTCGTTGTCGCCGCTGCGGATGATCGAGAGGGCCAGAGCGGCTTCGCGATCGGTCACCACGGTGACGTCGGCGTTGGGCGCGTACTTCTGGATCTCGGTCAGCTGTGCGGGGGTCGCGGCGTAAGCGGCACCGGTCAGTGCGGTGACGGCGACAAGGGCGGATGCGAATACGGTCTTCATTGTTCTCTTCCTTACGTTTGGCGCGAGCTCTGTGTGGCTCGTGATTTTGTGGGACGCTTCTGTGCGTCTCGTGAAGCTCATGTAGGTGCTTCTTCAGCGCGTTGAAATCACGAATAAATCTCTGTCTAGTAACAAAAACTTGAGCGTCCGTGATTGACCCCTGTGACGGCAAATGTGCACTGATGCACCATTTTGGTGCGGCTCAACGGGCTAAGGTCGTGGAGCCCCGAAGACGCCGCGGAACACCGCCAGGACGCGGTCGCGTGCCTTCACACGCCTGTCACAAACTTGGGCAAAAACACTCTGGATGACGTAGCGTCAGCATTCGTGGCCTCGTCGAAAAATCCGGTGCGAAGGGCCTTGTCGATGCGGAAAGGCCCCTTGATCTTCACCCGGCCTTCGCGTACCTGACGGATCGGCCTTAGGGGTATAGCTCAGTTGGTAGAGCGACGGTCTCCAAAACCGTAGGTCGCGGGTTCGAGCCCTGCTGCCCCTGCCAGGCCCGCCTTCCTCCCCCCCGACATCATCGACAGAGACAGCCCGCCCCGCACGTGGAAACGATGCCGACGCCCGCACTGCGTCCATGTATGCCCCGCCCCCCACCAGGGCGCGTGGCGACACCAGCCACAACCCCACTGACAGCCGGGCAACAAAAAAGGCCGCCCTAATGGGCGACCTTTACTGCGAGCTTGCGCTCTACAGTGAATTACTCGTCGACATTGATCTCTTCGAGCGTGTCGCGCAGCTCGGTATCGTCACCGGCGGCGATCGCCTGCTTGATGATCAGCACCTGTTCGTCGGTCAGCGACTCGACGTCGAGGCTCGGCTCGTGGGTCATGACCTGTGCGACTTCGCCCTCGGTCAGAGTGGTGGCTTCTTCGGTGCCTGCGTCCTGCGCGAAAGCAGCAGTTGCGAGGCCGGCGGACAGGGCGATTGCACTCACGATGGTCTTCATGTCTATCTCTCCGTTTTCCGTCTTCATTGCGACGACCTTACGCCGCCGCGATTGTGAACAAGAAACCCCGCCTCCCCAAGAAACGTTCCCCTAACGCCATGACAAATGTGTGATTTTACGTACCGTGGACAAGCGGCCCTGTCGGCCTATCACGCACGCCCACCCGCAGCGCTGGCGCGTTCATTGGCTCATGCCTTGCCATCCGGGCCACAACCGCGTAAGGCACCGCGCAATTCACCGACGGGAACGCTTCATGGCACGCACCAATCCGCTCCAGTTCATCCAGCAGGTCCGCGCCGAAATCGCGAAGGTCGTCTGGCCGACCCGCCGCGAGGTGGTGCTGACGACCATCATGGTCCTCATCCTGGCAGCCCTGACGGCCGTGTTCTTCGCACTGGTCGACATGCTGATCCGCGGCGGCCTGCAGGCCATCCTCGGCGCCTTCGGCTGAGCCCTCGGCCTCTTGAAACCCGCGGAACCCGCGGGTAAAGACGGCGCACTCAATCGAGCCGGGCGTGCAATGAGTCGTGTTGCACGCCGGTTTTCATTTGGGGACAAACATCTTTGGGGCCCTGCGCGCCCGAAGGACAG
>CAYNKL010000316.1:0-1354 GCA_964397775.1 uncultured Rhodobacterales bacterium
CATCGACGAGAATCTGCGTCGGGTCCACCAGCACATGCTGGACGTGAAAGTTCCGGACCGGTTCCTTGACCTTATTGCGCAGCTTAAATCACAGGACGATGACGGAAGTACTGCTGGCGGAGACGCCAAATGAGCGGTGATCCCCGGGACGAGCTCGTCGAGCACCTGCCCGCCCTCAGAGCGTTTGCCCTGTCGCTGACGCGCAACGGCGCCGTCGCCGACGACATGGTTCAGGACACGCTGGTCAAGGCGTGGTCCAAGATTTCCAGCTTCGAGCCCGGCACCAACATGCGGGCGTGGCTGTTCACGATCCTGCGCAACACCTATTACTCGAACCGCCGCAAGGCCGGTCGCGAGGTCTCGGACGCAGAGGGCGTTTTCACCGAGAGCCTGTCGGAGAAGCCCGCTCATGACGGCCGCCTCCAGATGGCGGATTTCCGCCGCGCCTTCGTCAAGCTGACCGACGAGCAGCGCGAGGCTCTGATCCTTGTCGGCGCGCAGGGTTTCTCCTATGAGGATGCGGCAGAAACCTGCGGTGTCGCGGTCGGCACCATCAAGAGCCGCGTGAACCGGGCCCGCGCCCGCCTTGGCGAGTTGCTCAATCTCGATGACGATGACAATCTCGAGATGACCGACCAGGCGACGATGGCGGTGGTCACGGGCGCGCGCCCCGCCGCGCGCTGAACCGACAATCTCCTGGCCAGAGGTCTCTGGCCGGAGCAAACGACGAAAGACGAACGGGCAGGAATGATCGACAAAGCCTCGCCGCGCCTGCGCCCGATGGGCCTCGCAGCGCGCATGATCCTGTTTCTGTCGCTCGCGCTGGTCCCGATCGGTGTCGTGGCCTATTTCCAGACGGCGAAGCTGCAGGAAGAGACCCGGCTGCGGTCGCAATTGTCGCTGGTGGCTCTGACCGAGGCTGGCGCGCTGGCCGAGCGCCAGACCGTGCTGCGGGCCCAGGGCGGTGCGCTGGCGCTTGGTGCCACGATGGGTCAGGAGTTGACGATGGGCGGCGATCCGGCCGCCTGCTCGGCGCGTCTGTCATCCTATCTTGCCGCGTCTCCGGGCTACTCGTTCGGTCTCGTTCTGACCGTAGATGGCGAGGTTCCCTGCCACTCGGGCGAGCAGGACATCGAAATCGCCGATTTTCCGCGCTTCCAGGCCATCGTCGAAAATCCCGGCTCGCGCGCCTGGCTGAACCCCAATGGTCCGCTGAGCCAGCGGTCGGTGATCGTCGTGGCAGAGCCCTTCTTTCTTGGCGGAGAGCTTGCCGGCCACGTTCTGCTGTCCGTGCCGTCCGCGCTGTTCTCCGGCGACAGGGAAGGCGATGCGACCGGGCGCAACGGTTTCGAGG
>CAYNKL010000316.1:1364-3389 GCA_964397775.1 uncultured Rhodobacterales bacterium
GGACATCATCACCTTCAACCAGGACGGCGAGCTGCTGACCGCGCGCAACGGCGTGATGCAGGCGGCCGAGCACCTGCCGGCCGATCTTGATCTGGCCTCGCTGGCGAGGGGCAAGGCGCAGAGCTTCGCGGCCCGCAGCGTCGACGGAGAGACCCGGGTTTTCGCGGCGGCGCCGCTGGTGCCCGGTCTGGTCTATGCGCTTGGCGTCTGGAGCTCGACGAATGCCGAGGCAGAGGCGATCACGGTCACCGTCAACGGCATCGCCAAGGCGCTGCCGCTGCTGATGTGGGCGGCCTCCGTGATCGTGGCCTTCCTCGCGGTCAACCGGCTGGTGATCCGCCACATCAAGCGGCTGTCGCGCCGGATGCGCATCTTTGCCCGCACCCGCCGCATTCCCGAGCACCGGACCCATCTCGAGATGCCGGCGGAACTGGCCGAGATGGAGGACGATTTCCTCGACATGGCCGACGCGATCCTGCGCGACGAGGCGCAGCAGGAGAACGCGCTGCGCGAAAAGACCATCCTGCTGAAGGAGGTCCATCACCGGGTGAAGAACAACCTTCAGCTCATCTCGTCGATCATGAACATGCAGATCCGGAAGGCGCGCGAGCCCGAGACCAAATTCGTGCTGCAGCGCCTTCAGGACCGCATCCGCAGCCTCGCGACGATCCACCGCAACCTGTACCAGACCGAGGATCTCGGCCATGTGGACGCAGGCGCGCTGCTGGTGGATCTGGTCGAGCAGATGACCGACATGACCGAAGTGGCCGGCGCGCCGATCAAGGTGCAGGACGTCTACGACGGCAAGGTCAGCGCCTATCAGGACCCGATCAACGAGCACTGGGGCATCTAGGGCGGACGATGCCACAACGCGTCAAGGGGGCGCCCGCCCGCTGGGCAGGAGAACCAGCACATCGGACGAACTGCGTGACTAGGCGGCACTCGCCTCCAGCTATGACCCACACCAACGCGCAGCTTCGGCTACCCGACGTTGATCCAGGTCCTACGCGGCATCCCGACGACCGCGTGCACGATTGGTACCGCTTCGTGCTGGGGTTCCCGCCATCGCTGGTCCGCGACTACCTCGCCAAGCTCGATCTGACTCCGGGACAGCGGGTCATGGACCCCTTTTCCGGCACGGGCACCACGCTCGTCGAGTGCAAGAAGGCCTCGATTGCCAGTGTCGGCGTCGAGGCGAACCCCCTGGCGCAGTTCGCGAGCCGCGTGAAGCTCGACTGGAGCCTTCCGCCGACGCAGCTTCGCGAGTACGCCGAGGCCGTGGCCCAGTCGGCAAGGTCCCGGCTCGATGCGGACGGACTTCCCCATCCACCCGCAGAGGACGCGCCGTGCGACGCTCACCCATCCCTCAGGAGTTTACCGGAGGAGAGACAGCGCCTCCTGCTCGGAGACTCGATCAGCCCGTTGCCCCTTCACCGAACGCTCGCATTGCTCGACTTCATCCGCCGGGTGGATGACGCCGCCTGCGAGACCCACGGGCTCCTCGCGCTCGCGAAGATCCTCCCCACCCAGGTAGGGAACCTGCGTTTCGGGCCGGAGGTGGGTGTCGGCTGCGTCAAGGAGGACAGCCCGGTCGTCGACCTGTGGCTGGAACAGATGGGTCGCGTCTCCGACGACCTCGAAGCCCTTCCCTCACCTGCCGGCGCCGAGGCCATCTCGCTCAGGGGAGATGCCCGGGACATCGGCCGCGAGGTTGAGGACGAGTCCGTTCACGGCGTCATCACCTCCCCGCCCTACCCCAACGAGAAGGACTACACTCGGACGTGCCGACTGGAATCGGTCATCTTGGGCTTCGTGAGCGACCGCAACGACCTGCGGGCGGTGAAACAGGGACTGCTGCGGTCCAACACCCGCGGTGTGTACAAGCACGATTCTGACCATAGGTGGGCGAGCCAATTCCCTGAGGTCCAGCGTATCGCAGACGAGATCGAGGCCCGGCGCATCGAACTTGGGAAGACGTCAGGCTTCGAGCGCCAGTACGCTCGGGTCACGCGGCTGTACTTCGGC
>CAYNKL010000317.1:0-3358 GCA_964397775.1 uncultured Rhodobacterales bacterium
ATAGCCCAGATAGCCGAGCGCCGGGGTCATGGCGCGGCCAAGACGCATCCGCACGCGGCCGTAAAGCAGCGAGAAGACGCCGCCTGACAGCATCATGATCGCCAGGAGCAGGGCGGCTGCGGTCGGTTCGGGATGGCCGATGGTGGCGAGGAAGTAGGGGGCCTGCGTCGGGATCAGGTAGAAGCAGATGAAGGTCAGGCCGCCCAGCGTGACCACGGCGATCAGCTTGGCCATCCAGCCTTCCTCGCCGTCGTCCGCGGGCATCTGGGCGCGCTCTTCGGCGGTCGGCCGGTGCGGCTCGGGCAGCGACATCCAGAAGACCGGCAGGTAAACCAGCGCGATCAGGTAAATCGCGAAGGGCCAGAAGGCGGACTGGTCGGCCAGCGCGCCCGCGATCAGAAGGAAGACGAAGCCGCCCAGGTTGGTGGCCGCGATCTGGATGCCCATGAAGCGGCCGCGCGTGGGCCCGTCGAAATAGTCGCCGATGAGCGCGGTCTGGGCCGTCATGATGAAGGCCACGGCGATGCCCAGCATCATGCGGCTGATCAGGATGGCGGGCAGCGAGGGCAGCCACAGTCCAGCGCTGCCGGTTAGCGCAAAGAGCACGACGCCGATCAGCAACTGACGGCGCTTGCCGAAGCGGTCGGCCAGCGCGCCGGCGAAGGGGGCCACCGCGGCGACCAGCAGCGCTGGTGCGGTGACCAGCAGCCGCACGATCAACGCGGCATTGGGCGCGCCGTCGAAGGCGGCTTCGATCCCGGGCAGGGCGGGCGAAATGATGGAGTTGGACAGGATCGTGAGGGTGGCGGCAAGCAGCAGCGCCACGACCCTGGCATCCTTGAACAAAGAGAGCATCTCGGGGCTTTCTCGATTGGCGGGGCCACGCTGGGTGACCCCGGTATTCAGGAAAAAGGCTGCCGCGGAGGCGCAGGCAGGCACAGACGAACGAAGCACGCCGTCCGAACGTCGGGCGGCGTGCCTTGGCTGATGGCCCGGCCCTGCGACGCGATGACATCGGTGCGGGCTTGCGGGACTGAAACTTACAACTTACATCCTCATGTAACTTGTAACCGCGACGCCGTCAAGGAGGCCAGCCATGCCCCGCACCGGACTTTCCGCCGAAGAACTGCGCGAGAAGGCGATCTCCATCACGCTGGAAAAGGTCCGTCGCGACGGTTTCGGCAAGCTGCACCTGACCGAGGTGGCGCGTGAGCTCGACATCAGCCATGCCGCGCTCTACGCGCATTTCACCTGCAAGGCGGCGCTCAAGGATGCGGTCAAGGCGCGCTGGTTTGCCGAGGCCGAAGCGATGCTGACCGCCGAGGCGCAGGGCCCGGGCGCGCCGCGCGACCGCATCGAGCGCTGGTTCCTGAGGCGCTACGCGATGATCTCCGAACGGGCGGCCCTGGACGCAGAGCTTTACCGCACCTTCGACGCCGCGACCGCCCGGCGCAGCCCAGTGGTGGCTGGCTATCTGGAGCGTCTTCGCGATCAGCTTGCCGACCTGCTTGTCGAGGCGGGTCTGGGCGGCGCGGAGCCTGCTGCGGCGGCGGATTTCCTGCTCGACGCGATGGCGGCCTTTCACCACCCGAAGCTTGTCGTCGAGACAATTGGCGAGGACCGGACCCCGCGGCTCCGCCGGATCCTGGCGCATGTGCTTGACGGCATGTCGCGTGAAGCGGGGCAGGCCACGCCTTCGCCCACCGGTGTCGGACGGTTCGCCGCCTCGGCCTGAGCCAGAAGCCCGGGCCGGGGCGGCTACTTTTGCGCAGGGTCAGCGCGCCATCAGGCGCGCTGCGGATCCAGAGTGATCGACCAGAGCTCGGTATCGGCCACATCCATCAGGCGAACGGTCATCTGCTCGGTATCGCCGTCGATGTCGACGAGGCCGAAGAACTGGAGGCCGGACGAGGGCGGCAGGTTGGTCTGACCCTCGGCAGGGGCCTTCACGAAGCGTTCCTCGGGGCCGAAGGTCGTGTCGAGCGCGTTGGGCCCGAAGGTGCCCGCGTGCAGCGGGCCCGAGACGAATTCCCAGAACGGTTCGAAATCCTGGAATTGCGCCTTTTCGGGGTTGTAGTAGTGCGCCGCGGTGTAGTGCACGTCGGCGGTGAGCCAGACGGTGTTGCGGATGTTGGCAACCTTGATGAACCGCAGCAGCTCCGCGAATTCCAGCTCGCGGCCCTTGGGGGCACCGCCGTCACCGTTGGCCACGGCCTCGACGCCGGACTGGTCGGCCCAGTTGTCCCAAACCACCACACCGATGGGCATGTCGCAGGCGATGACCTTCCAGGTGGCGGTGGAATTGGCGAGTTCGCGCTTGAGCCAGGAGAGCTGCTCGGCCCCGAGCACGCGGCTTTCCTCGGTGATCTCGCCCGACAGGCCGTCGTTGTTCGGCCCGCGGTAGCTGCGCAGGTCGAGGAAGAAGATGTCGAGCATGGGGCCGTAGTTGATCTTGCGATAGATGCGGCCCGGCTCGGCGGGGGTGTAGGAAATCGGCGTCAGTTCATGGAAGGCGCGGGCCGAGCGGGCGGCCAGCAGGGCAATGTTCTTTTCGGTATAGGCGTCGCCCAGCACCTTGGAGGTTGACCAGTTGTTGGTCACCTCGTGGTCGTCCCACTGGTAGAAGGTCGGCACGGCGGCGCTGAGGGCGCGCACGTGTTCGTCCATCATGTTGTACTTCCACTGGCCGCGGAATTCGTCGAGCGTCTCGGCCACCTTGGACTTGGCCTCGGTCAGCACGGTGTTCTTGAAGGTGGCGCCGTCGGCGGCGGTCACCTCGTCCTCGTGCAGCGGGCCGTCGGCGTAGATGGTGTCGCCGGAGTGGATGAAGAAGTCGGGCTCGTGCTGGTGCATCGTCGCGTAGGTGCGCATGCCGGCCTCGTCGATGCCGTAGCCCTGGCCCGCGGTATCGCCGGACCAGACGAAGCGCACGTCGCGGCGCGAGGTCGGTGCGGTGCGGAAGTGGCCGGTGACGGGATCGGAGATGGCGTTGACGTCGGAGAGATCCTGCGCGGTGAAGCGGTAGAAGATATCCTGGTCCGAGGGCAAGCCGTCGACCAGGCGCTTCACGGCGAAGTCGCTTTGCGGCAGCGCGTCCATCGGGGGCAGGCGGCGCGCGTTGGCGAAGTCTTCGGTGGTGGAGACTTCCATCATCACCTTGGCGGGGCGGTCGGTGCGGGTCCAGATCATGCCCGAGCCGGTGCGCACATCGCCGGACTGCACGCCGTGTTCGAAGACCGGGGCGGACTGCGCGCGCAGGATGGAGGGCGTTGCCAGTGCTGCGGTCATGGCGGTGCCGCTGGCAAGGAAGCGGCGGCGGGACAGGGTCATACGGGGCATGGATCTCTCACTCGGATGT
>CAYNKL010000318.1:0-3326 GCA_964397775.1 uncultured Rhodobacterales bacterium
GATCGCGAGGATCGCCGATCAGGACACGATCGAGGATTTCATCCGGCAGCTGATCTCGCGCTCGTCACTGGTGATCGCGCTCTACTGGCGACGGCAGACCGCGTTGTGCGAAAGCCACGCTCACGACGCGCTGATCGAGGCGCTGGCCCGCGGCGATGGCATTGCCGCCGAAGAACTGATGTCCAGTCATCTCGTCGACCTGTTGTCGCTGCTCGATCTGCGGCAGACGCCTCCGGGCTCACTCTCACTGAAGGATGCGCTTGCATGAGCGTCACGCACCGCCGCATGACACAGGCCGATCTCGGCCTCGTGCTCGACTGGGCCGCCGCCGAAGGCTGGAACCCCGGGCTCGACGACGTCGCCCCGTTCCACGCGGCCGATCCGGACGGCTTCTTCATCGCGGTGGAGGACGAAACCCTCCTCGCCGCGATCTCGGTGGTCAACCACACCGACGATTATGCCTTTCTCGGCCTCTACATCTGCGCCCCCGAGGCGCGTGGCCGCGGCATCGCCTACGAGCTCTGGCAGACCGCGATGGCGCATGCGGGCGATCGCACCGTCGGGCTCGACGGCGTGCCCGAGCAGCAGGAGAACTATATCAAGAGCGGCTTCGAGCTGGTGGGTTCCACCGTGCGCCACACCGGCCCGCTGACCTCCGGCCCCGCCGCCGACACCCGCCCCGCCAACGCCGCCGATATCGGGCGCATGACCGAGCTCGAGGCGGTGGCCTCGGGCGTCGCCAAGCCGCGCTTCCTGACGCAGTGGTTCCGGCCCACCCCGACCCGGCAGGGCTTCATCACCGCCGACGGCACCGGCATGGTGGTGATCCGCGAATGCCGCGACGGCTACAAGATCGGCCCCCTGGTGGCGCGCTCGGACGTGCAGGCGCGCAACCTGCTGCAGGCCGCCGCCACGATCTCGGGCGAGGCCGACGTGTCGATCGACGTGCCCGCCTCGGACCGCACCCTGACCGGCATCTGCCGCGAGCTGGGCCTCGCGCCCGGGTTCGAGACCGCGCGCATGTATCGTGGCGTGCCGATTTTCGGGGGCGATCTGCTCTACGCGGTGGCGACGCTCGAACTCGGTTGACATCGGGCCCGGCGGGTCAGACAAGAAACGACCCGACGCGATAATCCCCTTGCCTCCACGGAACGCCGCGTCATCTTCTTGAAGACGCGTCCCGTCGGTATCATCATACGGCCATGAACACACAGCTCGACCTTCCCAAAGCGCTGCACGACTATATCAAGAAGTCGGGCGTCGCACTTGCCCTGTCGGCCATCAGGGACGACGCGCCACTTCTGGTGGTGAACAAGGCGTTCTGCGACATGACGGGATATTCCGAGGACGAGGTGGTGGGCCATAACTGCCGCTTCCTGCAGGGCCCCGACACGACCGACTCTGCCCGCCAGCCGCTGCATGACTTCGTGCATGGCGACGGCGGCGACAGCGGGCGCTTCCCGATCCTCAATTATCGCAAAGACGGGTCTGCCTTTCATAACTACGTTTTTATGTCACGGTTGAAAGACACCCGGGGTCAGCCCCAGTTCATTCTCGCGTCGCAGTTCGACATGACCACCGCCCTCAAGCGCTCGCAGATCTCGCTCAATGACGAGAAGCTGCAGGATGTGCTTTCGGATGTCGGTCAGATCGGACGCGAATTCGGTCTCGCCATGATGGGGTCGGCAGGGCTCCTTGCGGATTCCATCGCCCTGATGGCAAAATTGACCTTCGACGACAGCCAGCGCTAGGGCCCTTGATCAGGCGGACGATGAAAGACGACAAGACCAACAAGTCCCCCGAGGACGAAAAGGCCCGCGACAGCGAACGGCTCTGCATCATCGGCGTCGGCGCCTCGGCCGGCGGGCTCGAGGCGATCCGCGAGATGCTGACCGAGGCCAAGCCGGACAGCAACCTCTCCTACGTCGTGATCCAGCATCTCGATCCCAATCACGAAAGCCTGCTGGCCGAGCTTCTGGGCCGGCACACCTCGCTTACCGTGACGCAGGCCTCGGGGGGCGAAAAGGTCGAGGCGGGCAATGTCTATATCATCCCGCCGGGCTTTGGCCTGTCGATCACGGACGGCGTTCTGAACCTGACCGAGTTCGCCCAGCCGCGCGGGCTGCGCCGGCCGATCGACGATTTCTTCGAAAGCCTCGCGCTCGATCAGGGCCGCTTCGGCGCCTGCGTGATCCTGTCCGGCACCGGTGCGGATGGCAGCGCCGGGTTGCGCGCCATCAAGGAGCATGGCGGGCTGTGCATCGTGCAGGACCCGCGCACCGCGCGCTACGACGGCATGCCCACCTCGGCGCAGTCCACCGGGCTGGTCGACTTTGTCCGCCGCCCCTCCGAGATCGTTCAGGCGGTCCACCAGTTTTATGCCCATGCCCTGCGCGAGACCAAGAGCGAGAAGCTTGCAGTCACCGTCGAGGAGAACCTCGAGGGCATCTTCACCGTGGTGCGCAACTTCGTCGGCCACGATTTCTCGGGCTACAAGAAATCCACCCTGATCCGCCGCGTGCAGCGCCGCATCCAGGTGCTCGACCTGTCGGATGCGCATGCCTACCTGCAATACATCAAGGCGGAACCCAAGGAATGCGAGATCCTGTTCCGCGAGCTGCTGATCAACGTCACGCGGTTCTTCCGCGACACCGAGCATTTCGAGCTGCTGCGCGAAATGGTGATCAGCCCGCTGGTCGCCAATGCCGGCAACGAGGACGAGATCCGGGTCTGGGTGCCCGGCTGCTCGAGCGGCGAGGAAGCCTATTCCATGGCGATGATGTTCGCCGAGGAGGCCCGGATCCGCAAGCGTTCGGTTAACGTGCAGATCTTCGCCACCGATATCGACGAGCAGATTCTGCGCATCGCGCGCGAGGCGTCGTACCCGCAGGCGGCGCTGGTCGACATCCCCGAGACGATGCGCGACCTCTACACCGTCGCCCGCGATGGCCGTTTCAAGATCTCGGCCAAGATCCGCGACATGATTCGCTTCTCGGTGCACAGCGTGGTGCGCGATCCGCCGTTCTCGAACATCGACCTGCTGTCCTGCCGCAACCTGCTGATCTATTTCGGCGACACGCTGCAGAACTCGGCCCTGCCGATCTTTCACTACGCCATCAAGCCGGGCGGCACGCTGTTCCTTGGCCCGTCCGAGACGCTGGGGCGCCACGACCACGCCTTCCATGCCATCGACCAGAGCTCGCGTATCTTCCGGCGCAATGCCGGCCGCCCGGAATACCCGCTGCACCTGCGTGGCAAGGACACCGCCAACACCGGCAACCGTGACAGCCAGGCCCGCCAGAGCGAGCCTTCGCCACGGCGTGAAT
>CAYNKL010000319.1:0-3321 GCA_964397775.1 uncultured Rhodobacterales bacterium
GAGCATTCGATCCTGAACATCACCAACCAGGGCTCGGACAACACCGCCGTCTATAACGTGCCCGCGGGACAATACTTCATGATGGGCGACAACCGCGACAACTCGTCGGACAGCCGCGTGCCGAACATCGCCGGCGGCGTCGGTTTCGTGCCGCTCGAGAACTTCGTTGGCAAGGCGAACCGGGTCATCTTCTCGTCCGCCGGGCGGTCCATGCTGTTCTTCTGGACCTGGCGCGCCGACCGCTTCTTCGAGAAGATCGAGTGAGCCTGTCGGCCGACCTGCGCGCGCTTCAAGACCGGCTGGGCCACGAATTCGCCCGGCCCGAGCTGCTGCGCCGGGCGGTCACCCACAGCTCCATGTCCGGCCCCGGCCGCGAGGACAACCAGCGGCTCGAATTCCTCGGCGACCGGGTGCTTGGCCTCGTGATGTCCGAGGCGCTTCTGCGTGCCGACGGCAAGGCCCGCGAGGGGCAGCTTGCGCCACGGTTCAACGCGCTGGTGCGCAAGGAAACCTGCGCCGACGTGGCGCGCGAGATCGACCTCGGCGCCGCGCTGAAGCTGGGCCGGTCCGAGCAGCTTTCGGGCGGGCGCCGCAAGATGGCGCTGCTGGGCGACGCCATGGAGGCGGTGATCGCGGCGGTCTACGTGGATGGCGGGTTCGAGGCGGCGCAGGCCATGATCCTGCGGCTCTGGGGCAAGCGCATCGCCTGCGTGGAAGAGGATTCCAAGGACGCCAAGACGGCGCTTCAGGAATGGGCGCAGGGCCGCGGGCTGCCGCCGCCGGCCTATGTCGAGACCGCGCGGTCGGGCCCGGATCACCAGCCGGTCTTCACCATCGAGGTGCGGCTCGAGACCGGCGAGACGGCTGAGGCCACGGCCGGGTCCAAGCGCTCGGCCGAGCAGACCGCCGCGCAGACGCTGCTGCAGAAGCTCAACGCATGAAGCCCGATACCGCCGGGGCGCTGTTCATGGTGCTGGCCATGGTGGGCTTCGGTATCGAGGACGCGCTGTTCAAGGCGGCGACCTCTTCGGTCTCGGCCGGGGCGGGCACCGTGGTCTTCGGGCTGACGGCGCTGACGCTTTCCGCGCTCGGGGCCCGGCACGCGGGTGTGGAGGTCTGGCCGCGGGCCGCCTTTCGCGGCTGGCTTCTGGTGCGCAATATCTTCGAGGTTTGCGGGCGGCTCTTCTTTGCGCTGGCGCTGGCCTACACGCCGCTGTCCACCACATCGGCCATCCTGCAGGCGGCGCCTCTGGTGGTCACTCTGGGCGCGGCGCTGGTGCTGGGCGAACGGGTGGGCCCGCGCCGCTGGGCCGCCATGGCGGTCGGCTTCGCGGGCGTTCTGATGATCCTGCGGCCGGGGCTCGACAGCTTCCGCCCCGACGCGGTCTTCGCGCTTCTGGGCATGGTGGGCTTTGCGGCGCGTGATCTGGCCACGCGGGCCAGCCCGCCGCATGTGCACGCGGCGCAGCTGGGCGTGCTGGGCTTTGCCGCTGTCGCGGTGGCGGGCCTCGTGATCCTCGCCTTCGAGCCCGTGCGGCAGGTCCCCGATGGCCGGGCGCTGATCCTGCTGCTGATCACCGGGTGCGTCGGCGTGCTGGCCTATACCGCCCTCACCCGGGCCATGCGCACCGGCGACGTGTCGGTCGTGGCGCCCTTCCGCTATTCGCGGCTGCTGGTGGCGCTGGTGCTGGCCTTCGTGCTCTTCGGCGAGCGTCCCGACGCCATGACGCTAGCGGGCGCCGCGCTGATCGTCATCTCGGGCATCTACACGCTCTGGCGGCAAGCGAAGGCTGGCGCAACGGCCCCGACTGCGCTAGATCAGCCGGTCACGGAATCAAAGGACAGGACATGAGCACACGCGCCGGCTTCGTCGCGCTGATCGGAGAGCCCAACGCGGGCAAATCCACCCTCACCAACCGCATGGTGGGGGCCAAGGTCAGCATCGTCACGCACAAGGTGCAGACCACGCGCACGCGTATCCGCGGCGTCGCCATCGATGGCGACGCGCAGATCGTGCTGGTGGACACGCCGGGCCTGTTCCAGCCGCGCCGCAGGCTCGACCGGGCCATGGTGGCGGCCGCCTGGGGCGGCGCCTCGGATGCCGACATCATCGTCCTGCTGGTCGAGGCGCACCGCGGCATCACCGACGGGGTGGAGCGCATCCTCGACGGGCTCAAGGACCAGATGCCGCGCGACGCGACCGTGGCGCTGGCAATCAACAAGATCGACCGCGTGAAGGCCGAGAGCCTGCTGGCCCTGACCAAGGAGCTCAACGAGCGCTACAAGTTCGCGCAGACCTTCATGGTCTCGGCCGAGAAGGGCCACGGCGTGGCGGACATGATGGGCTGGCTGGGCGACAACCTGCCCGAGGGCCCTTGGCTCTACCCCGAGGACCAGATCGCCGACCTGCCGCTGCGCATGATCGCCGCCGAGATGACGCGCGAGAAGCTGACCCTGCGCCTGCACCAGGAACTGCCCTACCAGCTCACGGTCGAGACCGAGAACTGGGAAGAGCGCAAGGACGGCTCGGCCCGCGTCGACCAGGTGATCTATGTCTCGCGCCCCGGTCACAAGGGCATCATCCTCGGCCACGGCGGCGAGACCATCAAGGCGATCTCGACCGCTGCGCGGCAAGAGCTGTCGGAGTTCATGGGCCGCAAGGTGCACCTGTTCCTGCAGGTCAAGGTCCGCGAGAACTGGCTCGACGAGGCGGAACGCTACAGCGAGATGGGGCTGGATTTCCGCGACGGCGGCAAATGAGCCCCCCGCGCCTGACCTCCCGGTTCTGGGTGGATGCCTACCTGGCGCGGCTGCGGCTGCACGACATTCCCGCTTTCGTCACCGCCCACGGCGACGACACGGCGGGCGCGGTGCTGATCAAGCTCTCCACCCTCGACGGGGTCGCCCATGCCTACACCCGGCAGGTCGATCTCATGTCAGGCGAGCGGCGCTGGGAAGAACTGACCTCGGGGCCCGAAGAGGACGTGGACACGGCCATCGCGCGCCAGCGCAGCTTCGATCCGGATCTCTGGGTGATCGAGGTCGAGGACAAGCAGGGCCGCCACCTGCTCGACGAGCCGGGGCTTTGAGGCCGACGCCGGACCAGACGCGTTGACGCTTGGGCGCCGATTGCGCCGCACTGATCCCCATGACCCCCTGTCCCGTCCTGGCATGCTCGCAACGAAAGCCGGGCCAGCGCCGGACCGTGGTGTGGCGCAGCGACTGTCGAGCGAGGCGCTTTATGCCCGCCAAATCCGGATGATCTTTGAACGACGTGCCGCCATGGCAAGAGCGCCAGACCGCGGGGACGGTCCGGCGCTG
>CAYNKL010000320.1:0-3301 GCA_964397775.1 uncultured Rhodobacterales bacterium
CTTGATCGGATGCTGGGGCGAGGCGAGGATGATGACCTCGTCGGGATCCATCAGGCGCGCTTCGGTCTCGGAAAGCAGCGGCCGCTCTTCCAGCCGCGCCGAGGTCGAGGTCGCGCCAAGGAACCCCTTGTTGCGACCATACATCCGGGTCACGGCCTCGCGGGTGGTACTGCCGACGGCGGCCGAAACCTCCTTTACAGTGCGCTGGTCACGCGGGGTGATGTAGAGCTTAAGCCCGGCCCCGTTCTCGAGGCTTTCGCGGCCCTCGGGCCCGTAGATCCTGTCAAGCGAAGCCAGTGACTGCGCAATCATCGCAACCCGGCCGCCGTAGCTCGCCAGCGAATGGATCGCGCGCTCGAGATAGGGCATCGCCCCCATCTGCTGGAATTCGTCGATCATCATCATGACCGGCCAGGGCTCATCCGGGCCCGGCTCGTTCAGGCGGATCGACGCGATGAGATCGGCGAACATCAGGCGCAGGAGCGGCGCCAGGGTCGCGATGTGATCCTCGGACACCGCGATGTAGAGCGACTGCGGGGTCTTCCGAAAGGTCGAGAAATCGAAGTCACTCGCCTCGGTCGCGGAGCGGACCGCCGGGTTGTCCCATTGCTTGAGACCGGCGGTCATCAGCGCCTGGATGTTCGAGGTTAGCAGCCGCGACGAGGCCGAGGCCGCATTGGTCCAGAGCTCGCGCAGGATGTCTTCCTCGGCCTCGTCTGCATAGGTCTTGTACTGGGCGTTCTTGTATTCGCCCCCGGCGACGATCTTGTTCACCTCGCCAAGGTTCGGCGTGCCGCGCTGGATCGCCAGCAGACAGGCGGCGACAAAGATCGACTTGCCAGCCTCGGAAAAAGTGTCGAGCGTCTTGTTGTCCTTGTCGAGGAAGAGGTCGGCGAGGATCGAGACCTCGGTGAAGCGCTGTGCGAAGCTCGGGGCCTTTGCGATCCGCGCGAGCGGGTTGTAGCGATGCGTGGCATTGGCCCAATCAAACGGGCTGAAGCGATAGACCTCGTCACCGTTCAGCGCCCTGAGCCGCGCGGTCTTCTCAAAGTTCTCGCCCTTCACGTCGAGCACTACGACCGAACCCGCGAAGCTCAGAAGGTTCGGGATCACGAAACCCACACCCTTACCGGCACGGGTCGGCGCCACCATCATCACATGCGGGATTATCGTCGAGGAAATGAACTCCGCCTTCGAGGTCGGCGCGCCAAGCTTGCCGCAGACAAAGCCCTTGCCGGGGGCCTGGAGCATGTCGTTCTTCTTCAGCTCCGCCTTGGTCTGCCAGTGAGCCGAGCCGTAGTCGTCGCGCTCCTTCTTCCAGGTCCAGGCCAGCGCCAAGACGCCGAGACCAATTGCGCCAAAGCCGACGGCGCCGAAGCCAACCTTGAAGGCTTCGGGATGTGCCGCGCGGGTGCCGGCGCTCGCCTTCCAGAGCGCCAACATGTCGAAGCTCTGAAACCCGGTTTTCAGGGCCAGGGTCAGGTAGAAGGCGGCAACGATGGTGCCGATGACGGCGCCGCAGATCACACCAAAGAGGAGCGCGGCCCAGAGGGGGAGTGTCTTGGTCATGGTGGTCATCTCCCCCTTAGAATTCCATATCGTCATCGAGACCGCGGTCCCGACCGAGATTACGTCCCAGCTCCTGGGCCTCCTGCTGGCCGCGCAGCCGCGCCACTTCGGTCGCCTTGTCCTGCTGCAACCCGGCGGCACGGTCGGTGAAGACCTGGTCGCCCGTTTCCTCAAACGTCATTTCGAGGAATTCCTGCGTGACGGTGATCTGGTCAAGCTTGCTCGGCAGGGCCGCGTCCAGCACCTCGTAGTTGCCACGGCGTAGCTCGGCCAAGCCTTCTTCTCCCAACTCCTTGAAGAGTTCGGATTGCAGGGTTCGCTCGATGGTCTCTTCCTGTTCCTCGGTGAGCTTGCCGTCCCGCAGCATGTCGGCGAGGTCCTGCAGGTAGGGATTGGGCGTCCGGTCATCCTCGTCGATGAGGGGCAACGTCGCCTCCTCCTCGTCCGCGAGGGTTCGGCCGATCTCGACGCCCATCTCCTTCGCCCGCTCCATCAGCGCATCCATTACGCCGTCGACCTTTTCCAGCTCGACGTCGAGCTGGTCGTCACTCGCGGTCTCCACGCTGAGGCCATCCTTCGCGAGCACCGCGTTCATGTCCCGCTCAACCCAGTCCTGCGCCATGCCGTAGTTGCGCGTGCCACCCGCCGCGATCCGGGCCAACAATTCCTCGCTGTCCATGCCCACCTCCTCGGCGCGCTCGAGTACCTCGCGCAGCCCGTCGTCATTGCCGGACCGCAGCGCGGCGATCAGCACCTCGCTGCCCGCCCCCGGCGGATAGGGTTCTTCGAGCTGCTTGCCAAAGCGCGCGCGCAGGTCCGGGTCCGGCACCATCTGCGAGAGGTCCGCGATGATCGGCGCGGCCTTGGCTTCAAAAGCGGCCCGCTCGGCCGGGTCCAGTTCCTCGGCCTTGAGCCTCAACGCCTCGATCGTGCGCTCGGAATAGTCGATCGCGTCACCGACGGTCTTGATGTCCTTCATGTCTATCTCTCCTTCGGTGAAGTTCCACGGCGTGCCGGAGCCAAGCCCGTCCGCCATGCCGCGGACCGCACGTGCCATGTGGCGCTGGTCCATCCGGTCCAGCAGGTCGGCGAGGTTCTTGTAGTCCTTGGCGAAGCCCACCACCTGCGCCTGCGCGATGGCGGATTCCTGGGCCGTCATGACGATCTCGCGCGGCAGCCTTGCCTCTTCCTTCGCGCGGTAGATCTCCTCGATGCCGGCGGGCTTCTCGAAGATGCCACGCTCGAGCCGGGTGGTGGCGTCGAGCATGACACCATAGCGCTCCGCGATCTCAGCCTGCTTCTCGCGCATGAGCTGCGGCGACATCACGCCCTCCGCCCAGCAGGAGAACCAGGTGCCCTTCTCGACGCCGCGGTTGTTCAGGATGATATGGGCGTGCTTGTGCGCCCGGTCGTCATGGACCGCGAGAACATAGTCCCACTGATCGCCATATTCGCCGCTCTCAAAGAAATGCTCCGTCCAGTCCATCGCGATGTCGCGCACCTGGTCGATGGATACGTCGGTCGGGAAGGACAAAAGCATGTGTGAGGTGAACCCGAGCTTTGTCGAGCCGCGCCAGGTCCCGGCCCAGTCCTCGATGATGTCCTCTTTCTGCTCGTCGGAAAGCACCGCCGCATCGGTCAGCGCATTGGTCATCGTCGAGTAGGTATAGACCGCCTTGTCGTTGATGTAGGAAATCTGCGCCCCGAGCGAAGCACGCGTCTTGCAGCCTCC
>CAYNKL010000321.1:0-3276 GCA_964397775.1 uncultured Rhodobacterales bacterium
GGGGTAAAGACCTCGTTGCAGAGCGCCACCTGCTTGGGGTGGATCGCCCATTTGCCGACCATCCCCAGCACGGCCGAGCGGCGCGCCTGCGCCCGGAAACCCTCGTCGTCGGAGAAGTCTCCGAAGGGGCCGTCCACCGGCAGCACGCCGTGCGTGCGGCAGGCGGCCACGATGGCGGCCTGGGCCCAATGCCACGGATCGGACCAGTGCTTCTGGCCCTCGTGAAGCATGTAGTAGGGTTCCTGAGTGCCGCCGATACCGGTGGTGGCCATGCCCATGGAGGCGGCAAAATCGGCGGCGCCGAGGCTCATGGCCTCGAGGCGGGGGCTGGCGGCGGCGATTTCCTCGACATGCGCGATGCCGGCGGCGGATTCGATGATGACCTCGAACTTCACGGGCTTGGTGCGGCCCTTGGCGCGTTCCACGGCGGTGGCGAGCGCGTCGACGGCATAGATGTCGGCAGCGTTGCCGACCTTGGGGATCATGATCCGGTCGATCCGCTCGGAGGCCTGTTCGAGGATATCGACCACGTCGCGGTACCAGTATGGCGTGTCGAGCCCGTTGATGCGCACCGACAGCGTCTTGCGGCCCCAGTCGACGTCGCCGATGGCCTCGATGATGTTGGCGCGTGCGGAGGGCTTGTCGTCGGGCGAAACCGAATCCTCGAGATCGAGGTTGATGACGTCCGCAGCGCTGGCTGCCATCTTCTCGAAGATCGCGGGGCGCGAGCCCGGGCCGAAAAGCTGGCAGCGGTTCGGGCATGCGGGGGCCGCGGGCTGGATGCGGAAGCTCATGTATGCGCCTTTCGGTAACGAAGTTGCGTCTTGATCTGTATTTTGAGTTATTAAATTGCGACGCCAATCGCAAGCCCGCTTTCGCAGGCGCGGCATGTTTGACGACGCGACGCGCTGCACCGCAGCGGCGAATATGCACGATCCTTCGACAGTCGATGGCACCGCGGGCAATTTTCCGGCGTTGGACCCGTGTAATCCGCAGGATTTCGGATAACGTCCCGCCGAGACGCTGGCATGATGCCGCGAAAATCAATGACTCCGGGGAGGCCTTCCATGATCGAGACACCCTATCTGCTGTTCCTGGGCGACGCGCCCGACGCCCTTGCCGCCAAGGTGGCGCAGGGGATCAAGGACTGGAGACCCGACAACTGTGTCGGCCAATTCCGCATGGAAGGCTGCAAGGCCGACCTCAAGCTGCCCGACATGGACCTTGCCGAAGCCAAGGCAGCCGGCGCAAAGACGCTGGTGATCGGCGTGGCGAACCGTGGCGGCGTGATCTCGAAGGCCTGGAAAAAGGTGCTTATCGCAGCGCTGGAAGAGGGCTTCGACCTCGCCTCGGGGCTGCACAACCTGCTGCGGGAAGAACCCGACCTCGTCGCTGTGGCCGAGGCCACGGGCCGGTCGCTGCACGACGTGCGCGTGCCCGAGGTCGATTACCCGATCGCCAACGGCGAACCGCGCAAGGGCAAGCGGGTGCTGGCCGTGGGCACCGACTGCTCGGTCGGCAAGATGTACACCGCGCTCGCGCTTGATGCCTCGCTGAAGAAAAAGGGCCTCAAGTCCAGCTTCCGCGCCACCGGCCAGACCGGTATCCTCATCACCGGCGAGGGCGTGCCGCTCGACGCGGTGATTGCCGACTTCATGGCAGGCAGCATCGAATGGCTGACGCCGGACAACGACGAGGACCACTGGGACGTGATCGAGGGGCAGGGCAGCCTGTTCCACGTGAGCTATTCCGGCGTGACGCTGGCACTGATCCATGGTGGGCAGCCCGATGCGCTGATCCTCTGCCACGAACCGACCCGCAGCCACATGCGCGGCCTGCCGGGCTACACGCTGCCCTCGCTCGAGGACCTGCGCGACATGGCGCTGGCGCTGGCCAAGGTCGCCAATCCTGCTTGCAAGGTCGTCGGCATTTCGATCAATACCCAGCACATGAGCGATGCCGAGGCCACGCGCTACTGCGAAGAGGTCGAGGCGCGGCTGGGTTTCCCGACGGTGGACCCGTTCCGCCACGGGGCCGACCGGCTGGCCGACGCGCTGGCCGAGGTCTGAGCGACAACGGGGTGACGCCGGGCCCTGGGCCGGGACAGTCGCCCCGACCGCCCTCGCGCGACGGCGCAGGGTAGACTGGAACTGACAGAAGGCAGAAACAGGCATGAGCATCGAAGTCACGCGGGACGTTTTCCGACTGGCGCAGGCCTTCACCATCAGCCGGGGATCGCGCACCGAGGCGCAGGTCATCCGGGTGCGGATCACCCGCGACGGCGTGACGGGGCAGGGCGAATGCGTACCCTACGCGCGCTACGACGAGACGCTCGACAGCGTGAGTGCCGAGATCGAGAGCTTGCCCGACGATGTGACCCGCGAGGCGCTGCAAGAGCTCCTGCCGGCGGGCGCCGCCCGCAACGCGGTCGACTGCGCGCTCTGGGATCTCGAGGCCAAGCAGTCGGGCAAGCGCGCCTGGCAACTGGCGGGCCTGCCCATGCCGGGACCGGAAATCACCGCTTACACCCTCTCGCTCGACACGCCCGAGGCCATGCGGGCCCAGGCCGAGACGCATGCTGCGCGGCCGCTGCTCAAGGTCAAGCTTGGCACCTCGGACGACCTTGCCCGGCTCGAAGCCGTGCGGGCAGGCGCGCCCGACTCGACGATCATTGTCGATGCCAACGAGGGCTGGAGCGCGCAGGACTACGCCGATCTCGCCCCGCACCTGAAGCGGCTGGGCGTGGCCATGGTCGAACAACCGCTGCCCGCGGGTGATGACGAGGCGCTGCGCGACATGGAGCGCCCGGTGCCTGTCTGCGCCGACGAAAGCTGCCACGACCGCGCAAGCCTGGCGGATCTCGCCGGGAAGTACGACCTCGTGAACATCAAGCTCGACAAGACCGGTGTGCTGACCGAGGCACTTCTGCTTCGCGAAGAAGCCACGGTGCAGGGCTACGGCATCTTCGTCGGCTGCATGGTCGGGTCGTCTCTGGCCATGGCGCCGGCTGTACTGCTGGCCCAGGGCGCGGCCTTCACCGACCTTGACGGACCGCTGCTTCTGGCCGAGGACCGCGAGCAACCGCTGATCTATGATGAGCTTGGCGTTCACCCGTCCGAGCCCGAACTCTGGGGCTGAGGCCCCGACGGCCTGTGCCCGGGGTGCAGGCGCCAATTGCAGGAGAACCGAGATGACCCGCACCGTCTATCTGAACGGCGAATACCTTCCCGAGACCGAAGCCAAGGTTTCGATCTCCGGGCCCCCCTTCCTGATGGC
>CAYNKL010000322.1:0-3266 GCA_964397775.1 uncultured Rhodobacterales bacterium
GCGCTGGAAATCATCGAGCTTGAAGCTCTTGTCGAAGAAGGCTTCGCCGGGCGCGTAGAGACGGAAGTATACGAACCAGCCATCGTCGCCGACGGTCTTGAAGTGGTTGCTTTCCATCCCCTCCGGCGCATCGGGGCCGAAATACAGGTCAACACTTCCGTCGTCGTTGACCTGCAGGCTTTCGGTCCGGCTGCCCTTAGTCACATCCGCGATCTCGGTGCCGCCGTTGTCATAGGGGCGACGGGTTTCCTCGCTATAGAGCGTGACCGACCAGAACTGGCCCACCGGAACATCGGCTGGAACATGCAGCATGTAATTGCGATCGGCACGGAGCATGTCGCCATTCTGATCACGCTTGGAGGTCATGTAAACCTGGCCCTCACCGGGCTGTGGGTTGACCATGCCCTCCGTCGAGGCCACGGCCTCGTAGAACCACGTCGCGCGCTCGTCGATCTGCTGGATCGTGTCGGTCTCCTGCGCGACCTGGAAATCGAAGCTCTTGTACCAGGAGGTGCCGTCCCACCAGACGTCGGCATAGCGCGGGTTCACCTGGAGGTTGCGGGCCATCAGTTCGCCAAGCGCCGCGCCTTTCGTCAGGATCTCCTGCTGCCGGTCCGTCGGGGCGAAGTCCTGTCCCTTGACGATCCCGAGCGGGGCAATCATCGCCATCCACGGCTTGTCGATCTCGCGCACGGGTTCTTCGTTGACGATGCCGGCGAGCGTCTCCCAATAGGCAAGGCCGCGCGGAGCCGTCGCGCTCCATTCCACGTCCCGTCCCTTGATGAAGTCGCTCGTGCTGGTCTCACCGGTCGGGCCCATCGCGTAGTCAGAGACGAAGCTGTCATAGAAGGCCGGGTCCGGGTCGAGGATACGGATGCCGACCAGCACGTTGTTCGTGGCGCTCTGGTAGACGTAGACGCCATCCGCCTCGTAGTCAGAGGGATCCTCCTCGGGGCCGACAACGATATAGGTCGCGCCTTCGCCCTTGTCCGGCCCGGTCAGGCCAAGATCAAAGACGGGGCGCTGCCACATGTTCAGAATGCCGCCGGCCGTCTGCACCGCTGGATAGTGGATCTGCAAAGGACCATCCGACAGGTCGCTGAAGTTGAAGATGTAGGGGGTCGTCAGGTTGGCGGTGACGATGCCGCGTTTCTCCTTCAGCGTTTCCAGCACCGCGAAGGCCCCCGGCACGTCCGTGCCGTAGGCTTCGCCCTGAGCGTCTCGCCAGGTTGTCATGCTGACAAGTGGCGTGGACCAGATATAGGCTTGGGCGGCGCGTTGCAGATCCATCGCGTCGAAGAGCATCTGAGATGCCTCTTCGCCGAAATAGGAATCCTCGAGCGTGACCGCGCCGTAAGGGGTCGTGATCGTCTCGTCGCCGCTCAGCGTGGCCTTCTCGAGCGGGACCTCTTGCGCGGCAGCCGTCAGCGCCGTCGTGGAAAGCAAGACCGCGCCCGTGAGGAGACGTATTGGAAATCTCTTCATGAGTTCCTCCCTTGTTATCAAAACTGAAAATTAATGCCCGCGAAGACACCCCATTCGGGCTGGCCGTCTCCTTCGGTCGCAATCGAGTACTGCGGCTCGACAAAGGCGTTGACCGTGGCGAAATCCGTCTGTGTCACCTTGCCGACGCCGAAGCCGACCGGGACCGCGTAGTTGTCGGTCTCGAAATCGTAGGTCCAGGTGCCGGTCGACCGCAGATACCAACCCTCGCCGAGTTGGTAGAACCCGAACGGCTGGAAGGCTCCGATGTTCACGTCCGCGCGGTCCTCCTCACCCGCGACACTTGCCTGCCATGTCAGCAGATAGCCCCACTGGAATTTCGGGTTCGTCGCATTGAAGAGGACGTTGGCAAAGCCGAGGGACCACTTCTCGGACCCGAGCGCGTCCTCTGTGGCCGTCGGCAGGCTGAGCTGCGGCCCGACGCCGAAGCTGATCGCCGGGTTGCCCGTGTCGAAGAGGTAGGCGGCGAAGACGTTGAAATCTCCGATGCCTGTCTCATCTCCGCCGTCGGCCTGTGGAAAGGTGTTGACCGGCAGGGTGGCACGCATCAGCCATTCGCCGCCAAAGGCGGAAAACGGTTGCGCATATCGCAGGTAGAGCTGGTTGGCGTCCCGGTCGGTTCCGGAAAGCTCACCCGTGTACTGGTTTTGGAAGTTGAGCGCCGTGGTGCTGGCCAGTGGATTGTTTGCCTGGGCGGCAGAATTACTCTGGGCCGCAGCAGGCCCGGCCATCAACATGATCGCGACAACGCCTTGAACGATATTTCGATGAACCATTCCGTGTATACCCCATTAAAGAATCGCGCAACGATTGCACTTTGACCTAGCGTTAACATGCTCACGCCCGGCCCCGTCTACGTAAATCGTGCCAATATGAAGCTACATCCATTCCCGCCTGCGCGCTTGCTCGCGGGCCGCAGCGAGGGTCTCGCTCGGCGTCTCGCCAAACAGGGCCAGGTACCTGGCGGCAAGACGGCCGGGATCGCTGGCGCTGCCCCACCGTGCGGCCGCCTCGCCGATCCCGCCGGTCGTTTCCCATTGGGACAGCAGATCGCGCCGGACGGCATGCAGCCGCGCGCGTCGAACATAGCCCTGCGGGGTGTCATGTAGGATCTCCCTGAATGACCTGTGGATGGTCCGTGCCGACGCTCCCGTCGCCCGCACGAGATCGGACGTGCGGATCGGCGCTGCGAGGTTGCCGTGGATGTAATCCCGAGCCGTGCCGATGACCTCCGCCCGCCGCCCCGGACCTGAAACCTCTGCCGCCGTTTCCGGGCTGGCAAGTTGGCCGAGAAGCAGACCAGGAAGGGCGCTGCCGAACCCTGGCTGGACCTCGTGAAACGCCGCGCGGTGGATGAGGGCGACTTGTCGGGTGATCTCCTCAAGCTTCGGCGGCCGGACGCGGGCACCACGGCATCTGGCGGACCCGAACGCCGTCGGGTCGATGCGCTGGCCGGATCGCGTGACCTCGTTGCGCAGACGATCCTGCGCAAGCGTGACAGCCACGTAGGCCGTGTGCGGCGAGAAGATCGCATCGACTTCGCAATCGGGCGGGACGGCTGCGGTGTCACCTTGCCTGATCGTGTCGAACCAAAGACGCGAGCCGTGTCCCGGCGTCAGGCACAGCAACAGGGTCACCGCATCCCTTGCCAGAACCCCGCGCAGGCCCACCATGCCGCCGATGATTCCGGTGCTTATGACGATGCCGCTTCTGGCACTGAACGCCAGGCTCCCGCGAAGCGGCGGCCCGGACAGCTGCATGGT
>CAYNKL010000323.1:0-3256 GCA_964397775.1 uncultured Rhodobacterales bacterium
TAGGGTTTGACACCCGCCAAACGCAACGGGTGAGGTGCGCGCGTGGCGCGGGCCCCGCATTCCGGCGCGAGCGAGCCAATTTTCAGACGAACAACCGGGTGACATATGAAACGTAACACGATGCTGACCGGCCTGATGGCCAGCCTGATCGCCGCACCGGCCCTCGCGCAGGATCTGGAAATCGTCGGCAAGCCCACCAACGGCGCCGTGGGCTTTCAGCCCGCAGCGACGGAGCTGGCCCGCGACATCCACTGGCTGGACGGGATGATCCTCGTCATCATCACCGCCATCACGCTCTTCGTGGCCGCGCTGATCGTCTACTGCATCGTGCGTTTCCGCCGCAGCCGCAACGCGACCCCGGCCCGCTTTACCCACAACACGCCGGTCGAGATCGCCTGGACGCTCGGCCCCGTGCTGATCCTCGTCTTCATCGGTGCCTTCTCGCTGCCGGTGCTCTTCAAGCAGCAGGAAATTCCCGACGGCGACATCACCATCAAGGTGACCGGCTACCAGTGGTACTGGGGCTACGAATACGTGGGCGAGGACCTGGCCTACGACAGCTACATGATCGGCGCGCCCTTCAGCGGCGGCGACAACCGCCTTACCCCCGAGGTCGAGCAGCAGCTTCAGGACGCCGGCTACAGCCGTGACGAATTCCTGCTGGCCTCCGACACCGCCGTGGTCGTGCCCGTGGGCTCCACCATCGTGATGCAGGTGACCGGCGCCGACGTGATCCACTCCTGGACCATCCCCGCCTTCGGCGTGAAGCAGGATGCCGTCCCCGGACGCCTGGCCGAGCTCTGGTTCACCCCCGAGCGCGAAGGCACCTACTTCGGCCAGTGCTCCGAACTCTGCGGCATCTACCACGCCTACATGCCCATCACCGTCAAGGTGGTCAGCCAGGAGGCCTACGACGCCTGGCTCGCCAACTCCAAGGAAGAGGGCTGGTACACCGACGTGCGTGAGGTCCTGACCAACTGATCCGCGCGGCGCCCCTGACCGGGGGCGCACACAGGCTACATCAGACGGGCGCGCGATCCCCGCGCGCCCGATCCGGAACGACCCGCAGGAGCGAGCCCGCCCCATGACCGACGCCAGCGTGACCAGCCCGGCCCAGACCGGCGATGCCGAGTTCAAGGACTACTTCGCCCTGCTCAAGCCTCGCGTCATGACGCTGGTGGTCTTCACCGCCTTCGTCGGCATGCTGGCTGCGCCCACGCCGATCAATCCCTTCCTCGGCTTCTGCGCGATCCTCTTCATCGCGGTGGGCGGCGGCGCCTCGGGCGCGCTGAACATGTGGTACGATGCCGACATCGACGCCCTGATGAAGCGCACCGCCGGCCGGCCCGTCCCCACCGGCCGCGTCGATGCCTCCGAGGCGCTGGCCATCGGCCTTGTCCTGTCGGGCTTCTCGGTGGTCTTCCTCGGGCTCGCCACCAACTGGCTCGCCGGCGGGCTGCTGGCCTTCACGATCTTCTTCTACGTCGTGATCTACACGATGTGGCTCAAGCGCTCGACGCCCCAGAACATCGTCATCGGCGGCGCCGCCGGCGCCTTCCCCCCGATGATCGGCTGGGCCGCGGCCACCGGCGACATCTCGGTCGCCTCGGTGCTGATGTTCTGCCTGACCTTCATGTGGACGCCGCCGCATTTCTGGGCGCTCGCCCTCTTCGTGAAGAGCGACTACGACAAGGCTACCGTGCCGATGCTGACCGTGACCCACGGCCGCCGCGCGACCCGCGTGCACATCATCGTCTACACCGCCCTGCTGGCCGCCCTTGCCCTCGGTACCGGCTTCACCCAGGTCGGCGGCCCGGTCTACCTCGCCACTGCGGTGGTCCTGAACGCCATGTTCCTCAAGGGCGCCGTCGACATCTGGCGCCGGACCGAGGACCAGGCCGAGGCGGACGGCTACGTCACCGAAAAGAAATTCTTCAAGCTTTCGCTCCTCTATCTCTTCGCGCATTTCGGCGCGATCCTCATCGAGGCCGGCATCGACCGGCTTGGAGGCTACCCATGGGCCTGACCCACGAACACGAACTGCACAAGCGCCGCCGCGGCCGCAACGCCGGCGTCGGACTGGTGCTCGCAGCCTTCATCGCCATCCTCTTCGGGATGACCATCGCCAAGATCGGCGGCGGCGCCTACAGCCCCGAGACGCGCGCCGCCCAACAACAGACGGAGGGTGGCAATGGCTCTTGATCGCAAGACAAAGACACTCGCCTCCACCATCGGCGTGGTGGCCTTCATGGGCGCCATGGCCTGGGCCTCGGTCCCGCTCTACAACCTCTTCTGCGCCGTCACCGGCTACGGCGGCGAAACCGGTCGCGCCGAAAGCGCCGACGCCGAGATCCTCGATCGCACCATCAAGGTGAAGTTCGACGCCTCCAAGGAACGCGGCATGCCGTGGGAGTTCAAACCCCAGCAGACCGAGATGACGCTGCGCATCGGCGAAGAGGGCCTTGCGTTCTACGAGGCCTACAACCCCACCGACCGCGTGGTCGCGGGCTCGGCCAGCTACAACGTCTACCCCTTCGACGCGGGCAGCTACTTCATCAAGATCGACTGCTTCTGCTTCACCGAGCAGGTGCTGCAGCCCGGCGAACGGGCGATCATGCCGGTCAGCTACTTCGTGGATCCGGGCATCGTCGACGACCGCGACGCCAAGCACACGAACCACATCACCCTGTCCTACACCTTCCACGAGATCGACCTGCCGGAGGACTACCAGCAGGCCGCACTGAGCGATAAAACCGACGGCGAAACCGTCAACTGACGCCAAACGAGGGATCTGCCATGGCCCATGCTAAGAACCACGACTACCACATCCTGAGCCCCTCCGTATGGCCCTTCCTGGCCTCGGTTGCGGCGTTCCTCATGCTCTTCGGCGCCGTCGGCTGGATGTCGGGCGGCTTCACGATCCTCTTCGGCACCATTCCGGTTTCGGGCCCATGGCTCTTCCTGATCGGCTTCGTCGGCGTGCTCTATGTCATGTTCGGCTGGTGGTCGGACGTGATCGCCGAAAGCCGCGCGGGCGACCACGCCCCCGTCGTGCGGATCGGCCTGAAGTACGGCTTCATTCTCTTCATCATGTCCGAGGTGATGTTCTTCTTCGCCTGGTTCTGGAGCTTCTTCAAACACGCGCTCTACCCGCTCGACCCCAGCGTTCCGGGCGCCGAAGGGGTCTGGCCCCCCGCCGGCATCGAGACCTTCGACCCCTGGCACCTGCCGCTGATCAACACGCTGATCCTGCTCT
>CAYNKL010000324.1:0-3177 GCA_964397775.1 uncultured Rhodobacterales bacterium
CGCGCGCTTTGGGACATGCGCCACCGGCTGGTGGGGCTGGGCGGTTCGCAGATCGCCATCACCATGCTGGCTGTGATGGGCTGCGCCATGGCGCTCGGGGTGAGCTGGGCGCCGGCGCTGGCCTGCGGCATGGTCTTTGCCTTGTCGTCCACCGCCATCGTGCTGCAGACGCTGAACGAGAAGGGGCTGATGCAGTCGACCGGCGGGCGCTCGGCCTTCTCAGTGCTGCTGACGCAGGATATCGCGGTGATCCCGATGCTTGTGCTGCTGCCATTGCTCGCGCTGCCGGGCGTCATGCACCTGTCGCCGGACGGGTCCATCGACCTTGGCCATGGCGACGACGGCGGGCACCACGGCATGTCGCTGGTCGAGGGTCTGCCGGGCTGGGGCGTGGCGTTGGTGACGCTGGCGGCCATCGCGCTGATCATCGTCGCCGGCATCTACGGCGCGCGGCCGCTGTTCCGGCATATCCATTCCTCGCGCCTGCCCGAGATGTTCACCGCCGTGGCGTTGCTGATCGTGGTCGGCATCGCCTTCCTGATGGAGCTCGTGGGCCTGTCTCCGGCGCTTGGCACCTTCCTTGCGGGCGTGGTGCTGGCGAACTCCGAATTCCGCCACCAGCTCGAGTCGGATATCGAGCCCTTCAAGGGCCTGCTGCTGGGGCTGTTCTTCATCACCGTGGGCGCGGGCATCGACATCCTCGCCTTCCTGCGCGAGCCCTTCGTGATCCTCGGGCTGGCGCTTGGGTTGATGCTGCTGAAGGGCGTGATCCTCATGCTGCTGGCACGGATCTTCAAGCTGCACACGCGGGCGCGCTGGCTCTTCACGCTGTCGCTGGCGCAGGCCGGGGAATTCGGCTTCGTGCTGGTCTCCTTCGCGCTGCAGCTCAACATTTTCGACACCGAACTGGGGCAGCGGTTGCTGCTGGTGGTGGCGCTGTCGATGCTGATCACCCCGCTGCTCTTCATCCTTTACGACTGGCTCTCGAGCCGGCTCGAGGAGGCGCGCGAGACCCAGCAGGAGGACCGCATCGAGGCGGACGGGCCGATCATCATCGCCGGCATCGGGCGGTTCGTCCAGATCGTGAACCGGCTGGTGGGCAGCTCGGGCTACCGCACGGTGGTGATCGACCACGACATGAAGACCATCGAGCTGATGCGCCGGTTCGGCCATCGCGGCTTTTTCGGCGATCCGACCCGGCCCGAGCTTCTGCACGCCGCGGGCATCAAGGACGCGAAGGTGCTGGTGGCGGGGCTCGACGATCCCAAGGCCACCACCAAGCTGGTGCGCTTCGCCCGCCGCATCCGCGAGGACATGTTCATCATCGCCCGGGCGCGCGACCGCACGCATGTCTACGAGCTCTATCAGGCCGGCGCCGACAAGATCGTGCGGGAAATGTTCGACAGCTCGCTGCGGGCCGGGCGCTACGTGCTCGAAGAGATCGGGATGAGCGAGTACGAGGCGGCGATCGCGCAGGAGACCTTCTATCACCACGACCGCGAGACGGTGCGGGAGCTGGCCCAGCTCTGGGATCCCGACCTGCCCCCGACCGAGAACGAGGCCTATATCAAGCGCGCCCGCGAGCTCGAGAAAGAGCTCGAGACGGCGCTTTACACGGCGTTGACGGAAGGGCGTGACGACGCGGCATAGCGCAGCAGGCGGTGCCTTTGCCGGGCCGCGGACCGGCGATCCGTGTTTGAGCGATGGCCCTTGTGTCATCCCGGCCACGTCCGAAGGACCTCGCCGCTGGGCGCTGATGCCACAGGTTGCCGCTCCGGGGGCGGGTGATGCCAGAGGCAGGCCTTGCACGGCGGCGCCTTGGCCGCGCGCTGGCGCCCCCAGGGAAAGAAGGATCGGTGCGACAGACACGAAAAAAGCGAGCCCGAAGGCCCGCTTGTTTCCAATTCCCGCGTCGCGGAAAGATCAGGCGGCGCGCAGCCCCAGAACCTCGTCGACCTGACGCGCGGCAGAGACCTCGTCACCACCGGACACGGCGGCCACTTCGCGGGTCAGACGCTCGAGCGCGGCTTCGTAAAGCTGACGCTCGGAGTAGCTCTGCTCGCGCTGGTCATCGGCGCGGTGCAGGTCGCGCACCACTTCGGCGATGGCGATCAGGTCGCCCGAGTTGATCTTTTGCTCGTATTCCTGAGCGCGGCGCGACCACATCGCGCGCTTGACCTTGGCCTTGCCCTTCAGCGTCTTCATCGCCTGGCTCACCACGTCGGGCGAGGACAGCGAGCGCATGCCGATCTCGGTCGCCTTGTGGGTCGGCACCCGAAGGGTCATCTTGTCCTTTTCGAAAGAAATCACAAACAGTTCCAGCGTCATGCCGGCGACGTCCTGCTCCTCGATCGACATGATCTGACCCACGCCATGGGCGGGATAGACCACGTAATCATTCGGCCGGAATTCGTTCTTCTTGCTCTTGGTCATACAACAGGGTCCTTAGCAGCCAAGCCACGGCTCATCACGACAAGAATGACGCGGCGACAAAAAGACGGACGGATATGCAAAGCATTCCGTTCGTCTGAAAGCGTCACGTCTTCGATTATTCCCCCGGCCGGTTCCCGACCTGATCATGTCTGCGTGGCTTCGTCATGTGTGCAATATAGAATAGCACAAAAGCCCGCTCTTTCCCAGATTCTTGGCGGAAACGGAGATTTCACGCGAAATCAGGGATTTGCGCGGATTCAGTTACGTGTCTGCAACCGCTTTGGCTGCAAAACGGCGAATCGCCGCTCAGCCACCCTCGCCCGGCGCTTCGGAGAAATACTTCTCCATCTTGCCCGGCTCGCCATCGCGCTCCTCGGCTTCGGGCATCGGATCCTTCTTGGAAATGATGACCGGCCACATCTCGGAGTACTTGCGGTTGAACTCGACCCACTTCTCCATGTCCGGCTCGGTGTCGGGCCGGATGGCGTCGGCGGGGCATTCCGGCTCGCAGACGCCGCAATCGATGCATTCATCGGGATGAATCACCAGCGTGTTCTCGCCCTCGTAGAAGCAATCCACTGGACAGACTTCGACGCAGTCGGTGTATTTGCAGGCGATGCAGTTTTCAGTGACCACGTAAGTCATGGCAAAATCATCCGTCAGAGTGTCGCGGTTTTCGTCTAGCTAGACCACGATGCGGGATCATTCAAGCATATCCCGATGCCGGTCGAGCTGGCGGCGATC
>CAYNKL010000325.1:0-1237 GCA_964397775.1 uncultured Rhodobacterales bacterium
TGCAGTACGGTGGCAAGCATCTTTGCAGCCTCGCGGCGGTAGGGGCCGTCGTCGGCGTAGAAGGAGACTTGTCGTGGCAGGTCATGGTTGCTCAGGAACAGCGACGTCCAGCCGTCGTGCCGCGTGAGATCCTGCCACGCGAAGAGCTCGCGCTTGAACCCGCGCAGGTCGAAGGGGCGTGGTGCGAACTTGCCACGCTCGGGGTCCCAGCCTTCCCGGATGTGGCTGAATTCGAAGACCATGTCGAGCTCCCCCCGGTCGCGACCGCAGTAAAGCAAGCCGGTTTCAGGAGACACCGACCAGCTTTCGCCTATGGTCACGATGTCCCGGCCCGCCAGCACCTCGCGGTGCATTTCCTGAAGATGGTTGTGCAGGGTCGGGCCTTCTTCGTAGACGCGCGCATCGACATCCTTGCCGATGAGACTGATGACATCCATCCGGAACCCCGCGATGCCCCGATCCAGCCACCAGCGCATCATGTCGTAGATCTCGGCCCGAAGCGCCGGGTTGGCCCAGTTCAGGTCAGGCTGTGCAGGGCTGAAATAGTGGAAGTAATACTGGGCCACCTCTTCAACCCAGGTCCAGGCTGGCCCACCGAAGGCAGCCTGCTGATCATCGGGAGGGCCGCCGTCCGGCGCTGCATCACGCCAGATATAATAATCGTGCTCGGGTGCCTCGCGGGAAGCGCGCGCCGCGCGGAACCAATCATGCAGCGATGAGCTGTGGTTGACGACGAGATCCATGACGATGCCGATGCCGCGCTCGCCAGCCTCGGCGATCAGGCGGTCCAAATCCTCGAGCGTGCCATATTCGGGGGCGATGGCACGGTAATCGGCGATGTCATAGCCGTTGTCGACCATGGGCGAGGCGTAGACCGGCGACAGCCAGATGAAGCCGACGCCGAGGTCAGCAAGGTGCCCCAGCCGCGAGATGATTCCGGGAATGTCGCCGACACCGTCGCCATTGCTGTCGGCAAAGCTGCGTGGGTAGATCTGATAGCCGGTGGCCCGGTGCCACCACATCTCGCGCTGCTCTCGGGCGGCTGCCGGGGCGGAGATCGAGTGTTGTGGAAGGGGCATAATGTCCTCTCCTTGTCTGTCGTCTTAGATGAGTCAGGCCAGCGCGACCGCGCCGAGACCGCCGAGGGTGAGCCTGTCAGCGTCCACCGTCGCCGTACCAGTGGCAAACAGGGCTTTCAGCCCGGCTTGCGGAAGTGTGATCTTTTCGGAGCCGAGGC
>CAYNKL010000325.1:1247-3096 GCA_964397775.1 uncultured Rhodobacterales bacterium
GTAGCAATGCAGATGCGTCTTGCCATGCTCGCGGCGGTAGCCGATGACGTTCCCGGGCAGGTCCTGCAAGGTGACCTCGCGCGCGATGCGCAGCATGGGCAGAGTGCGTCGCCAAGCCAGCAGGTCACGTGTGTAGCGCAGGACCGATGCGGGGTCTGCCTCCTGCACATCGACCGCCATGGCGCGCTGCCCGTCGCGGGCCCGTTTCCAGGGCGTGTCCGCGTCGGAAAACCCGGCGGAGGCAGCGTCCTCCTCCCACGGGATGGGGCATCGCACGCCGTCGCGTCCCTCGAAATCCGGCCAGAGCGCTTTCGCCCAAGGGTCGGTGATCTCGTCCGCTGACAGGTTGGGCTGCTCGAGCCCCAACTCCTCCCCTTGGAACAGGATCATACCCCCCGAGAGCGTGGCTTGCAGGAACAAAAGCATCTTCGCTGCCTCGGCGCTGCGTCCGGCGGCGCATGCCTCGGGCATCAGGTTCGAGACCGCGCGTGGGCTGTCATGGTTGGTGAAGACGTTCAGGCTCGCCCCCGGTACGAGGTAGCGCGAGCGGATGTCGAGCATGCGCCGCCAGTCCCAGATCGTCTCGCCACGATTGATGAGGTCGAAATCGTAGACCGCGTGCAGGCGGTCGTCGCCCACGGTGTATTTCGGCGCGAGGCGTGAGCTGTCCACGTCGGCCAACTCGCCGATGAGAGCGCGGGGCGGATCGTATTCGTCAGCGACACGGCGAATGTGATGCAGCAATGGGATGGCCTCAGGTACGTCGCGGTCGAATAGATGCATCTGTCCCTTGAAAGGGTTGTTCGGTCCGCCTCCTACCGAGGGGTTCTCGGCATCCCGCGCCGGCGGGTTGGACCGCAGCGCGCCGTCAAAGGAGAGGCACTGGATCGCGTCCAGTCGGAAGCCGTCAATGCCGAGGTCCAGCCAGAAGCGCATAACGTCCAGCATCTCGGCCATCACCTGCTGGTTGGCGAGGTTGAGCGCTGGCTGGCTGCGCAGGAAGGGACGATAGCAATATTGGGCCCGCCGCGGCTCCCACCTCCAGGCGCGGCCGCCGAACGAGCTGATCCAGTTGTTGGGCGGCCCGCCATCTGGGGCGGGGTCGGCCCAGACGTACCAGTCCGCCTTATCCCCGTCACGAGATGCGGCGCTTTCCTCGAACCAAGGGTGCTGATCCGAGCTGTGCCCCAGAACGAGGTCGAGTAGGATGCGCAGCCCCCTGTCATGGCAGGCGGCAATCAGCTCGTTCATGTCGTCCATCGTGCCGAAGGGTGGATGGATTGCGCGAAAGTCTGAAACGTCATACCCATTGTCATCCTGCGGCGAGGCGTAGGGCGGCGTGAGCCAGATCCCGTCGACACCGAGCGAGGTGATGTAATCCAGCCGCTCGGTCACGCCGCGAAGATCGCCCAGCCCGTCACCAGACGCATCATTGAATGAGTGCAGGTACACTTCGTAGAAGGCCGCTCCGCGCCACCATTCCGGCGGGTCGGGCGGTGCCTCGAGGTGGGTAATCGCGTAGACGAGATCCGCATCGCCTTCCTGTCCGGACATCCAAAGGCCTCCTTCCCATGAGTGGACGATAAAGTGGAAGAACAACGTTTGGGTGATTAGGGTTCCGATCCGTGCAAGATCCTGCGGGTGACGTCCCGGTGCGTGGTTTAGCTGTCGGGGGCCATCGTGTTTCTCAGTAGGGTCGGCTTGCTGACACCAACTTGAACCGAGGGATAGACCCGATGACCGGACCGATGATGACCTTCGCGCGCTCGTCGAGAGGAGCGGCGATGCGGACCTGTTGCGCGAGATGATCGGCTTTGCCGCCGAGCGGCTGATGGAGCTGGAGGTCGGC
>CAYNKL010000326.1:0-3077 GCA_964397775.1 uncultured Rhodobacterales bacterium
TTGCGGGGATAAACCAAGAGGATCAGCGGTCGGGATCGCCACCGCGCGCGGCTGCCATGCGCGCCTTTGCGCCATGATCCGGAGGGCAGCAATGTCCGCTGTGCCGCCGCTCAGGCCATCCGTAACGAAGGTCCGGTTCGGGCCCGTTCTCTTGGATCGCCTACGAAAATCAAATGACCGCTCTCGGTTTTCATGGTCTTCGCGTAGAAGCTGGAATAGGTCTTTAGCGGCTCTCTGGCATCCACTGGAACGCGAAAGGTCGTTGCAGCATGATGGATCGCCCCTTCCAACTTCGCGCTTTGGGCGAAATCGCTATTCGCTGTCGTGACTTCGAGGCGATGCAGCAGTTTTACGGTCATGTGCTGGGCCTTCGCCGCCTTCGACCTGGCGATCGGGGCGGACATCGCGATGGGATCGCGTTCTATCGCTTCGGCGAGAGCTTCGGAGGTCATGTTGCGGTACTGGCGCTCTTTGTCGACGATGCCGAAGATGACACCCTTTCCGTCGGCCCCCGATCTTCGCTGCACCACCTTGCGTTAAGCCTGTCCTGAGATGAGCAGGAAGACGCCTCGGCGTGGCTTCGGCAGGAAGGCTACGAGGCGCGGTTCGAGGACTTCTCCTGGACCGGCTGGCGCGGGTTGTTCACACGCGACCCGGACGGCAATACCGTCGAGCTGGTTGCTGCATCCCCCGCGTGGCACATCGAATGAGAAAAGGTCGGGACGTTTGCGAGCCTTCGCCAAAAACCGGCCATTCGCCCTAATTGCGGCGAAAGCGCGCTTCGTCCGCACTCAGGACATTCCAGCGCGTTCGTCAAAGGCATGCTGTCGGAGGCCGCCCCTCACCCTGGCCCTCTCCCCCCAAGGGGAGAGGGGATGTGTTGCGCCTTTGGTTGGCGAAGTGCACGGCCCCTTCGCCAGAGACAATCAGGGCCCGCTTCGGAGATGCGCCCCGCGCCATCCGCGGGGCCATCCCCAGCATACGCCTATTTCGGGGTCGGGAGGCTGCGTTCGAACTCAGGTGAGATCGGGATGAATTCGTCTTCGTCGCCCGGCGGCAGCCGGAAGGGGCCGTTTTGCCAGTCGGCGGCTTTCCAGGCCTCCTTGGCGGTCTCGATCCGGTCGCGCGACGAGGACACGAAATTCCACCAGATGTAGCGGCTGCCGTTCATGGTGGCCCCGCCGAGCGCCATGAGACGCGCGCCCCGGTCACCGGCCTTGACGGAGATCCTGTCGCCCGGACGGAAGACCATCATGCGGCCGGCTTCGAAGCTGTCGCCCGCGACATCGACCGAGCCCTCGGTCACGTAGAGACCGCGGTCCTCGTGATCGTCGGGCAGGGGAAACTGCGCGCCGGGCGCCAGTGTCACGTCGAGATAGAAGGTCTCGGACGGGAGCGTCACCGGGCTTTTCTCTCCGTAGGCGTGGCCGAGGATCAGCCTTGCGCGCGCGCCGTCCGCCTCGATGAAGGGAAGCGCGGCTTCCTTGTGGTGCTCGAAATCGGGCTCCATCTCCTCGCGGTCCTCGGGCAGTGCGATCCAGGTCTGGATGCCGAAGAGCTTGCTTGCAGAGGCGCGGGTCTTGTCGCTGGTCCGCTCCGAATGGGTCACGCCCCGTCCGGCGATCATCCAGTTGACCTCACCGGGATAGATCATCTGGTGGGTGCCGATGCTGTCGCGGTGCTCGAATTCGCCCTCGTAGAGATAGGTCACCGTGCCGAGGCCGATGTGGGGGTGCGGGCGCACATCTATGCCGCCTTCGGTGAGGAACTCTGCCGGGCCCATCTGATCGAAGAAGATGAAGGGCCCGACCATCTGCCGCTTGGGCGATGGCAGCGCGCGGCGCACCTCGAACCCGCCAAGATCGCGGGCGCGGGGGATGATCAGCGTTTCCAAAGCGTCGGACCCGGCTTGCAGGCATTCGGGACTGTGGGTGGGATTCCAGCTCATCTTGTCCTCCTGGCGTTCGGGCCTGTCGCCCACCGAGAAGATAGTGTCGCGCGGAATGACCGTCATCTCGCGTTTCGCGCACATTGATCGTTCCGGGCGTGAGGATCCCCGCGGGCGGTCGCGTCTGACGGAATGAGGGTTTCTCAGGGAGTGTCGCCGCCCCGCGACCGCGCGGAGGCGGGCAGGGTCTTCTCGAAGTCGATCTGGTGCATGTTCTGGCCGAAGGCGGTGACGGGCGTTCTTGCCCGTTCGTCGAACCCCATGGCGCGGTAGAGCCCGCAGGCGGCCCGGTGGCGGTCGAAGGTCGAGACGCGGATCGTCCCGATCCCCTGCGCACGGGCATACGCGATCATCGTTGCGATCATCCGCCGCCCGAGGCCCAGGCCGCGGTAGCGCTGATCGAGGTAGAAGAGACGCAGCCGGCCGGAAGCCGGGGGTTCTGACGAGAAGAAGACGCATCCGACAGGCCTCGGGTCTTGGCCCGTCCCGACGATCAGGAACCTGCTGGTCGGCTCCGTGCGCTTGGCTTCGAGCAGGTCGAGCGCGTCGGAAACCGCCTGCGCGAAGCCCGCGTCGAAACCCTCCACCTCCGTGTAGTGATGGAGGTTGGCCGCCGTGACCCATGCCCGGTCGTCCGGGCGGTAGTCGCGAAAGAAGAGCTGCGCGGGTTCGGGTTGCATAACGCCCTTCTTATCAGGCCCGGGACGTTCTGCGGAGGGCAAACAGATCCGCGGAGATCGCCCGTGCCGGAAGGCAAAACGCCCCGCCGTTTCCGGCGGGGCGCTTGTGATGTGGGACCCTCAGGTGGGGATCAGGACATCCACCAGCGTTCGGCGAAGCGGGAGTTGTCCATCTGCCAGAGGTTGCCGATCACGTCGGGGGTCTGGACCTTGGTGTTCATGGCCTCGACGAAGTTGGCGAACATGGGCACCAGCACGCCGCCGTCGTCGCGCAGGATCTGCTGCATCTCGTGGTACATCTCGCGGCGCTTGTCGGAGTCGAGCTCGGCGCGGGCCTCGATCAGCAGGTTCTGGAAGCGGGCGCTGTCGTCCGCGTCCCACTGGCTGTCGTTCCAGGGGGCGCCGGCCTCGTAGGCCGACGAGAACATCCAGTCCTCGGTGGCGCGGCC
>CAYNKL010000327.1:0-3076 GCA_964397775.1 uncultured Rhodobacterales bacterium
TGCACCACCCAGCCCCTGCACCGCCCGCCCTGTGACCAACCACCCAAGGCCCGGCGCGGCCGCGCAGAGGCCCGAGGCGGCGAGGAACACGATCAGACCGGCGATCAGCACCCGACGATGGCCGAACAGGTCACCAAGCCGACCGGCAGAGACAATCGCAACGGTCACCGACACGAGATAGGCCAGAACGACCCATTGGACCTCGGACACCGACGCCCCGAGATCGCGCGTGAGGGTGGGCAGGAGCACCGAGGCCACGCTGATCCCGAGCGACGCGGTCAGCGTTGCAGCCGCGAGCGCGATGAGGACGGAAAGGGGCGTACGGGGCTGCGGCGTGTCGCTCATGGTGTTGTCTCTTGCTTTGGGTCTCGGTGGGACGCTACCCTGCCACTTCAAGTCAGCTTGAGGTCAATCATGAATCTTCTCGACATCGGAACCGTGTCGGAGCAGAGCGGTATACCGCCCTCCACGCTGCGCTATTACGAGGAGCTCGGGCTGATCGAATCCGTCGGCCGGCACGGCTTGAGACGGCAGTTCGACAGCGCCGTGACCACGCAACTCGCCCTGATCTCGCTGGGGAAACTGGCGGGGTTTTCGCTCAAGGACATCAAGGGAATGTTCGCCGAAGACGGGACTCCGCAGCTCCAGCGCGGCGAATTGCATCTGCGCGCGGACATGCTCGATCAACAGATCCGCGGCCTGACCCGCCTGCGCGATGCGCTGAGGCACGTGGCGAATTGCCCTGCCGAGACTCATACTGAGTGTCCGAAGTTCAAGCGCCTGATGGAGTTCGCCTCTCGCACCGCAAGCAAGCGCTAGCGCAAGGCTGCGCCCATCGGCCAAGGCCGTGGCGCGCCCCCGCACCGGCCCCTCGATCCTGACGGGTCGAGCCGCGGGCGCGAACCGTGCGATCTCTGGGATCAGTGCCGACGCGGACCGTTCGCAAAGCAGGTGGCCCATTCCGCTGGTTCAGACACTGCGACCATTGCGGCGGGCGGCAGTCTCGGACAGTCTTGAAGATGCAAGCGACCGCGGGCCAGCACATCGAACGAGACCGTAAGGATGGGATCTGAAATGCCGGTCACGAGTTTCATCATCTTGACGATGATCGGGTCTGCCCTGATCGGCGGGCTGGGCCTCGGGGTGGTCAGCGCCATTGCACGAGCAGACATGTCGTTGATCATCGAGGTGCCGAGCGAGGTCATATTCGGCAGCCTGTTCCTGATCCCGTTCTGGTTCGCCATCTGGGGCCTTCCGTCAGCGCTCATCTTCCGGTGCGTGAAAGAGCGCAGTATTCGCAGACTGAAACCCGAGGCCTCTGTCCGCTTGGCAGGCTTCGTAACCGCAACCATCGCCGCCGCGATCTTCATCGCAGTGAACGTCGCGGACCGGGATATAGGATGGGCATCCCTGGCGGTTGGTCTCGCGGCGATCGTGATCGCCCCCTCGGTCGCATCCAGAACGCACCGAGCGACCTGACGGATGCCGTTCCGTGACCATCCGCATCCGCAGTCTTGCAGGATGGCGATCCGTGGTGCGCGGTCGCGCTTTCCGATCAATGCGATGCTACGCTGTCGATCTCGGCCTCTTTGAAGCGGCTGAGGAATGGAGTGCGGCGATACGGCGCCCGGAATGTCTCTCGGTGATGCGACTAGAGACCGTTTCCAGGCGTCCTATCCAATGGCCGGCAGACCTGCATCGGCGCCCCGAAATCGGGCGCGATGCGGCGACTGTGCGGTGAGGTGGTTTGAAGACGCGGCGCCGCCGCCGTGTTGGCGCGCCTCCAACTGGTCGCCTTCACCGCAGGAGGCATATCGGCCCCCGGCCCAAGCAGCCGGGGGCCTCGGGGCGGCAAGGCGCCGCCCTTGAGACAGAGTGCTGCCGTCTAAGCGATTACATCCCGTGCGAAACGGCGAAACCGGTGAAGCCGCCCATGCCGAGCTCGGCAAGTTCGGTCAGCGCGCCGGTTTCGAGATCGACGGAATAGAGCCCGGCCATATCCTCGCCATCGATCTGCAGGAGCGCATAGGCCATGTCGGTGCCTTCCTCGGGCGAGACGATGTCGAAGCCGCCCCAGTCGGTCACGTCGACCGTTTCGCCGTCCAGCGTCAGGTATCCGACGCTCGCAAGCTCACCTGCGTTGTTGGCCAGGGTCACGAGCGCGTTGGCGCGCGCGTCGATGGCGTATTGCGCCGTGGCGCTTGCCGTCTCGCCCGCGATGGCATTGGTGTAGGCGTTGGCGAAGATCTCGGGCTCGGCATTGGCCGACATGTCGCCCTCGACGTAGAAGGCGTCGGTGAAGCGGCGCACCGAGTTGGCACGCTCGTCATTGTCACCGAAGCCTTCGGGGAAGTAGACGAGGTTGGAGCCGTCGGCGCCCACCGCACGGACCGCGTCGATCTGGTTGTTGAAATCGAACGCCACGGCGCCTTCGCCGATCATGGCATCGTCCATGAAGGTCGCGCCAAGATCCGTCAGCTCACCCGACATCGGGTCGACTTCGTAGATCATGCCGTCGGCAAACCCGAGAAGCTGGCCCGTCACGGGGCGGAATGCGATCGCCCGCAGCGCGGTGTCGAGCGCGTGGGTTTCCACGTCGCCGGGCTGGGCGATATCAGCCATGGTGACGAGCGTCCCGCCGTCTTCGGCCAGAGCGTAGCCCATCATGCCGGCATGATCCTGCGCCAGTGCGGCAGAGCCGAACGCGAGCGAAAGAGCGGCAACGGGAAGCGTGGTCTTCAAAAACATGGGTCATCCTCTTGGTCAGATCAGCCAGCCCCTTGCCGGCCGAATTGTCGAAGTCACGCACCTGCCAGCGGGGGAGTTTCAGACCGGGACCGCTTTCTTCTCACGTGGCGGAAACTCACTCTTTCACCAAGGGGGCGTCGCACCTCGTCTTGGCATCAGGCGCGCGCAAGTCCCGGGGCCTCGAGACACGCCACGACAGCGGCCCGGCACAACCCGAGGCCCCGTGACGCGTCCGGCGCTTGCCGCGGGCGGGAAACCATGCCACTGATCGATGCGTCGGTTTCCTTCGGGAATGAAAAGGGAATCCGTTCCGGCCCCGGCCGGGAAA
>CAYNKL010000328.1:0-3028 GCA_964397775.1 uncultured Rhodobacterales bacterium
GGTCATGGCGCCTGGCGAAGTCGGCCACGCCGCGCAGTTCGGCCTCGGACCAGATGCGGCCGCCGGGATTGTGGGGCGAACAGAGGATGACCATCTTCTCGCCGCCCGTCATCTGGGCGTCGTAAGCGTCGAAATCCATCTCGTAGCGGCCGTCGACGAGGCTCAGCGGGCATTCCACCACCTCGCGGCCGGCAGCCTCGATCACACGCGCGAAGGCGTGGTAGACGGGGGTGAACAGCACGACGCCATCGCCGGGTTGGGTGAAGGCGTCGACGCACATGCCCGTGCCGTTGACGAGGCCATGGGTGGTGAAAATCCAGCCCTCCTCGATCTTCCAGCCGTGGCGGTTCTCCATCCACCAGGCGATGGCGGCGTTGTAGGCCGAGGCATCGCCGAAATAGCCGTAGAGGCCGTGGTCGGCCATGGCCTGCACGGCGGCCTGCACCACCTCGGGCGGGCGGAAGTCCATGTCCGCGACCCACATGGCCAGCCCGTCCTCGGGGGAGACGCCGTAGATGGTCTCCATCATGTCCCATTTGGCGCTGTGGGTGCCCACGCGGTCGATGATCTCGTCGAAGCGGCTGGTCATGGTCGTCCTTTCTGATCCTTGCGCGGACGCTACCGCGTGGCGCGGCAGGTGCAAGGGCACGGGGCTCCGAGGGGTGCAAAACCGGTTTCCCCTGCCCGCGTTGCAGCTTAGGTTGCGGGCAACATCGCGAGGATCGCCATGACCAGCCCTTCCGGACGCCAGCGCCTTGGCGTCAACATCGACCACGTCGCCACCCTGCGCAACGCCCGCGGCGGCGCCTATCCCGACCCGCTGCGCGCGGCGAAGCTCGCCGAGGAGGCGGGCTGCGACGGGATCACGGCGCACCTGCGCGAGGACCGGCGCCACATCCGCGACGCCGACATGGAGGCGCTGGCCGCCGAGCTTTCGGTGCCGCTGAACTTCGAGATGGCGGCGACGGCGGAGATGCAGGCGCTGGCGCTGAAGCTGAAACCCCACGCCGTCTGCCTTGTCCCCGAGCGGCGCGAGGAGCGCACCACCGAGGGCGGGCTCGAGGTGGCGGGCGACCAGAACCACCTGACCGATTTCATCCTGCCCCTGCGCGAGGCGGGGGCGCGGGTGTCGCTGTTCGTGGCGCCCGACCCGGCGCAGATCGAGGCCTCGGCCCGCGTCGGCGCGGCGGTGGTCGAGCTGCACACCGGGGCCTACTGCGATTTCCACGCCGAGGGCGACTTTGCCGCGCGCGATTCCGAGTTCGAACGGCTGAAGGCGGCGGCAACGCAGGCGCATGCGCTGGGGCTTGAGGTGCACGCGGGCCACGGGCTGAATTACGACAACGTCACGCCCATCGCCGCCCTGCCCGAGGTCATGGAGCTGAACATCGGGCATTTCCTAGTGGGTGAGGCGGTCTTCCTGGGCCTTGGCCCCGCCATCGCCGAGATGCGCCGCCTGATGGACGAGGCGCGGGCATGAACGTGAACTACACCCGCTATGGCGCGATCTACTTCGTCACCATGGTGCTGCTCGCGGGGCTCTCGATCACGATGACGCGCCTGCTGGGCTTTGGTTTTTCCTCGGGTGCCGCGAGCGTCATTCCGCCCATGGCGGCTGCGTCCTTCGAGGGCGACAGGCTGGGCCGCGCCGGCGCGCGCTTTTCGAGCCGCGCGCTCTGGGCCGTGGCATTGGCGATGACGGGTGTGGCCGTGGGCATCAACGCCGCCATCGCGGCGCTTTTCCTGACCATGGCGGAAACGCGGGCGCTGCTGTCGCAGGTGCCGCTGCGCTATTTCACCGGCATCGCGGCGCTGGTCATCGTGGCGGTGCTGCTGGTGAACCGGTTCTTCTTCGGCATCGGGCTGAAAGGCGGGCTGGCGAAGGGGTCGAAATGATCCTCGGCGTCGGCACCGATCTTGCCAACATCGACCGGATCGCGGGCACGCTGGAGCGCTTCGGCGACCGCTTCCGCAACCGCGTCTTCACCGAGATCGAGCAGGCCAAGGCCGAACGCCGCGCCGACACGCCGGGCACCTATGCCAAGCGCTGGGCCGCGAAGGAGGCCTGTTCCAAGGCGCTGGGCACCGGGCTGCGCATGGGCATCGCATGGAAGGACATGTCGGTGACCAACCTGCGGACCGGCCAGCCGGTGATGCACGTGACCGGCTGGGCCAAGGACCGGCTGGACGCGATGACCCCCGCCGGCCACGAGGCGATCATCCACGTCACGCTGACCGACGACCACCCCTGGGCGCAGGCCTTCGTGGTGATCGAGGCGCGGCCCCTCAGCGACGATACGCCAGCCTGACAAGGGCGCAGTCGCCTTGACAGGCCTGACGCGCCGCCGCATGTAGCCCGCAGCTAAAAAGGGGCAGGACCATGGCGAGCGACACGAAAAAGGGCAGCGGCCTGTGGGAGACGATCAAGACCATCGTCTACGCGCTGCTGATTGCCGGGGTTTTCCGGACGCTCTTCTTTCAGCCCTTCTGGATCCCCTCGGGGTCGATGAAGGACACGCTGCTGATCGGCGACTTTCTCTTCGTGAACAAGATGGCCTACGGGTATTCCTACGCCTCCTGCCCTTCGATCATCATGCCGCGCTTCGGCATCAACATCGACGCGCAAGACATCTGCGGGATCTTCGACGGCGACAACACGCGGCTGTTCGGCTCCACGCCCGAGCGCGGCGACGTGGCCGTGTTCCGTCACCCCACGACCGGGCGCGATTTCATCAAGCGGGTGATCGGCCTGCCCGGTGACACCGTGCAGGTGCGCAACGGGCTGCTCTACATCAACGGCGAGCCGGTGCAGGTCGAGGAAGACGGTACCTTCGACGAGGTCGCCGCGCCGCAGGGGCCGCAGCAGCTGCGGCCGCGCTGCGCCAACGGGCCGGTGGGTCCGGGCGGCACCTGCACCAAGGAGAAGTTCATCGAGACCCTGCCCAACGGGGTGGAGCATTCGATCCTGAACATCACCAACCAGGGCTCGGACAACACCGCCGTCTATCACGTGCCCGAGGGCCACTAC
>CAYNKL010000329.1:0-2982 GCA_964397775.1 uncultured Rhodobacterales bacterium
CGCCGCCGGTGAAGGGGGATTTACGGATTCCATCCAACACCTGCAACAGGAAAATTCGCGGAAACCGCAAAAATGCGCCTGACTTAGCGTCAGAAGCCGTTTTTCGCCCGTGTGCCCTGCCCTGTCAGCCTTGCGGCACGACCGATGGTGCGGTGGGCAGGTCCATCTTGGCAACCTTTCTCAACAGTTCAATGAACCCCGAGACCTGGTGTTCCGATGTTTTGGTCCCTTTTTCGGCAGTCGCGGCGCTTGCGTCGCCCACGGTGCCGTCCGGGTTGAGGTCGGAGGCGATCCAGCCCCGGCTGATTCCGCCCACGGGGGGAATCGGATCGGATTCGGCGGAGGAGCGGAAATCCTTCGCCTGAGCCATGTCCACGCAGTCCGGCCGGAAGGCGAGCATCAGCGAGGTCTCGACATCGCCGCCGTGAATGCCAAAGCGCAGCTCGTGCTCCGGGAACATGCCATGGGGATGACCGAAGCCGCCCCACTGGCATTTCACCGCCAGCATTCCCGCCTGCACCCGCAATTCGCGCGAGAGGATCGAAACGAGGTCGAGGTTCCCCCCGTGCGAGTTCACGATCACCACCTTGCGGTACCCTGCCCTGGCAACCGAAAGCCCGATCTCGGTCCAGGCCGCCAGCGCAGTCTGCGCGCTGAGCGTGAGCGTGCCCTTGGCCCAGAGGTGTTCGTTGGATTTGCCCACGGCCATCACGGGCAGGATCGCCACATCGAGGTCCTCGGGGCAACTCTCGCGGAAGCGCGCCAGCATGCCCTCGGCGATCATGGTGTCGGTGCCCACCGGCAGGTGCGGCCCGTGCTGTTCCACCGCGGCCGTGGGCAGGATCGCGATGCTGCGCGCGGGATCCACCGCGTCGAATTCGGGCGCGCGGCGTTCGTACCAGTCGAACCGGCTCATGAGGCCACCTCCGGTGTATAGGTCGCGTCGAGCCGGGAGCGCAGGTAGTCGGCCCCGGTAACGGACGGATATTTCGGGTCCCCGGTGCCCGGCAGCGCGGCGATCACGCTGTCCGGGTTCGGATCGAGGAAGAAGGCGATGGACCGCCGTTTGCGCGCCGGGGGCAGCACGCGGTGGGGCGTCGAGACGTAGATGTCGTTGGTCCAGCGCATCAGGCAGTCGCCGATGTTGACCACGAAGGCCCCCGGGACGTGCGGCACGTCGGTCCAGTCGCCGCCGCGCGGCTTGACCTGCAGCCCGGCTTCGCCATCGGTCATGAGCAGCGTGGTCGAGCCGTAGTCGGTATGGGCCCCTGCCCCGATCTCGCCCTCGGCACCCTTGGCAGGCGGATAGGACAACAGGCGCAACGTCGCCATCGGCGCCGAGAAATGCCGGGCGAAGAAGTCGGTCCGCAGCCCGAGGTCGAGCGCGATGGCCCGGTGCAGGTCGAGGCCCAGCGCCCAGACCATGTCGTAATAGGCCAGCGTCACATCCCGGAACATCGGCAGGTCGGGCCAGACGTTCACGCCCCGGAACGGCTTGCCCGCCACGACCTCGGGATCGGTCGCCGGAAGGTCGAGGCCGATGTTGAAGGCCTCCTTGCTGTCGACCTGCCCCGACGTGTCGTCGAGGCTTTCGCTGCCCATGCGCGCCCAACCCCGGTTGTGCGGGTTGTTCGAGATGGACAGCGGGGCTTTCTCCTCGTCCGGCAAGCCGAAAAAGGCGTCGGCCTGCTCGAACATCTGCCGGATCAGTCCCGGGGCAATCGGGTGCCCTGCCAGAAGGAAAAAGCCCGTCTCGCGACAGGCCTTTCCGAGCGCCGCGGCAAACCCGGGCAGATCTTTCTCGTAATCGGCCCAGTCGAGCACGGGGATCATGCGACGGCCTCCTTCTGCTGCGGCACGGGGCCGATGAGCTTGTCGACCTTGCGGCGGACCCGGCCAAGATGGCGTTCGAGGCTGTCTCGCTCGGCGGTATCCATGAGGTAATGCGCGGCAAAGGCCGTCCGGCAGCGCCGGGCGCAAAGCAGCCGCACCCCCCGCAGCAGCGTGCGCCGCCCGGGCGCCCCGATCATGCGGGTCAGCCACCAGCTTGCCCCGCAGGTGGTGAAGACGCCAAGTCGCGTGATGTGGGTGAGGTTCGCGGCGATGTTCTCGCCCTCGGCCTGGGGCATGGCGAAGGCGACGCCCGGCACCAGAACCCGGTCGAGCCAGCCCTTCAGCATGGCGGGCAGCCCGTACCACCAGGTCGGATAGACGAAGATTAGCGTGTCGCACCATTGCAGCGCCTCGATGTGCGCCTCGATCCCCGTCCGGTTCAGATCCTCGTCGAGGTAGTCGCGGTGCGCCGCCGGGCTCAGGACGGGATCGAACCCTTCCCTGTAGAGATCCACCAGCCGGGTCTGCACGCCGGCCTCCTTCAGGCCCGCCATGACGGTATCACGCACGGCGGCGGTGAAGCTTTCCTCGCGGGGGTGGCAATAAACGACGAGGGCGCGCATTCAGAGTGCCTCCATTTCCCGCCGAACGCGCGCGAGATGCGCGGCGCGTGTTTCGGGGGTGTTCCGGTTCATGTCGTAGAGCGCAAGGTACCGCATCTTCTCGGGCCGGCAGACATGCCAGACCGCGCGGGTCACGCATTTGCGCGGAGGATCGCCTGCCATGAAAGCGCGCCAGCGGGTGCCGCCGTAGGTCGTGCAGGCGACGAGCTTGCGGATGTGGGTCAGGTTGGGTCTCACCCGTCCGTCGACCAGCTTGAAGGAGACGCCGGGCAGGAAGACCCGGTCGAGGAAGCCCTTGAGGATCGCCGGGTAACCGAAGTTCCAGACAGGGAAGACCATGATGAGCGCCTGCGCCGCGAACAGGCGGTCGACGTAGGGTTTGACAGGTTCGAGGTTGGCCGGTTCCTCGTGGTAGCCGCGCCGTTCCAGTTCGGTCAGCACCGGCAGGAACCCTTCGGCGTTGAGATCGCAATCGTCGACCTCCCAACCGTTCGCTGCGAGCGTTTCCACCACGGTGCCGTGCACC
>CAYNKL010000330.1:0-2960 GCA_964397775.1 uncultured Rhodobacterales bacterium
CTGCAGGCCGAGATGCGCCGCATGGCCCCTGAGGCGAACATCAAGGCCAATATCTCTCATCACGGGGACTTCGCCACCATGCTGGCCGAGATCGACCCGCAGATCTGCGAGATCCAGGTCGCCGACTGGGAGGCCGAGGCACCGCTCTGCCGTGCGCACGGCATCCGCCCCATGCTGCAGTATTTCGGCGAAGATCCAGAGGTCTTCGCGCAGATCGCGGCGTGGCGCCCCGAGATGGTAAATCTCGACCGGGCCGACCTGCTGCTTGCCGCCCTGAAGGCCGCGTCATGAACCGGCCGCCCCGCGCCTCGGACGTGGCCGCGCTGGCCGGCGTGTCGCGGTCCGCCGTGAGCAGGGCCTTCACGCAGGGCGCCCCGGTCGCGCCGGAGACCCGCGACCGGATCATGGCCGCGGCCGAGGAGCTGGGCTACCGCGTGAACCACCTCGCCCGCAGCCTGAAGGAGGCCGCTCCGTCGAAGCTCGTGGCCATGGTGGTGTCCGACATGGACAACTCCTTGCGCGCCAGGCTGGTCGACCTCCTCGCCCGGCGCCTCGTCGCCAGTGGGTACCGCCCCTTCCTGCTGCCCTGGTCAGACGGGGACGACCCGCGCCGGCTCATCGACATGATGCTGAACTACAACGTCTCGGGCGCCATCGTGACCTCCGACACGCCGCCCGAGGAGATCAGCCATGAATGTGCCCGCTTCGGCGTTCCGCTGGTGCTTCTGAACAAGGCCCCGGTCGACGACCGCGCCGCGCGTGTCCTGCAGGACAACGGGGCCGCCGGACGCATGGCGGCGCAGCTGCTGCACGAAGCCGGCTGCCACCGGGTCCTCTATGCCGGCCAGGCGCGCGCCTCCTTCTCGATCGACGCGCGCCGCCGCGCCTTCGAGGCGGAACTGGCGCCACGGGCGATGACCCTTTCGGGCAAGGTGACCGGACCGACCCAGAACCACGCGGGCGGGATGGTCGCCGCGCAAGCGTTCCTCGCGTCCGGTTTCGACGTCGACGGCGTGCATTGCGCCAACGATTTCCTCGCCATCGGCTTCATCGACGGGCTGCGGCGCGCGGGTCTTCCGCGGCGCGACTGGCCCGCCATCGTCGGATGCGACGACATCGCCGAGGCGTCATGGCCCGCCTACGACCTGACCACGCTCCGCCAGGACCCCGAGCGGCTTGCCGAGGCCTGCCTGGAGGCATTGGCCGCGCGGATCGCGCATCCCAATCACCTCGCCAAGACCCGCATCCTGCCCGTTGCGGCCGTGCGGCGGGGCACCACGAGGAAGACAGAAATTGACTGACGAACTGACCGCGCGCATCGCGCTCGCGGAGGGCGTGATCGCGGAGGCAACCGCATGCGCCATGGCGTATTTCGCACGACGCTCCTCCCTCTCGGTCGACTGCAAGTCCGACGCCCAGGACCTGGTGAGCGAGGCCGACCGCGGGGTGGAGACCCTGATCAGCGACAGGCTGACCCGGGCCTTTCCGGATGACAGCCTTCTGGGCGAGGAACTGGGCCTCGCGCCCGGTCGTGGTGACTGGACATGGATCATCGATCCCATCGACGGCACCTCCTCCTTCCTGCATGGCTTGCAGGGCTGGTCGATCTCGGTGGCCCTATCCCAAGGCGGCCTGACCCGGGCAGGCTGGGTCGCCCATCCCTGCGGGAACGCGGTCTACGGCGCGGTGCGCGGACGGGGGGCGTGGTGCGGCACCTCGCGGCTGACGGTGTCCGAGGCCACCAGCCTTTCGGATGGCTTGACCGCGATGGGTTCCGGCGCGCCCGAGGTGATCGCCGCCATGGTGCGGGAGCTTCTGGCCTCCGGCGGGAGCTTTCAGCGCAACGGATCGGCGGCGCTCAGCCTCGCGCATGTCGCGGCGGGTCACTACCTTGGCTTCGTCGAACCTCAGCTCGCGCCCTGGGACTGTGCCGCCGGCCTGCTTCTCGTCGAGGAAGCGGGCGGCTGGCACGCCCCGCATCCAATGGACCGCCCCGCCCCGGTGCTCGCCGGCGCGCCCGGCCCGAGACACCAGATCGAGCATCTGGGCCGCAGCTTCCACGAGGCGAAAACCGTTGCGCAACGCTAGGGTCAGGATATTTCCCTTGACGCGCGGGGAGACGGAATTAAAGCCAGGTTCAGGACTCGTTCTCTCTCAAAGCCAGAAGATTACGGTCGCAGCGAGTGCGATTGCTGAGAAGAAGGTTTGTGGGCAGCGGTCATACCGGGTCGCAACCCTCCTCCAGTCCTTGAGCCTGCCGAACATGATCTCAATGCGGTTGCGACGTTTGTATCTGCGCTTGTCCACTGCCCGGCAGGGCATTGCGCAGCAATGTCCCGAGAGGGGTACCGGACGGGCGTCTTGCGTTTCTTCCGGCCCGGGATGCAAGGACGTATCTTCTTGTCCTGCAAGGCTTCTCTAAACCAATCGGCATCATAGCCACGATCTCCGAGCAGCCATTTCACCTTGGGCAACCCGCTGACCAAGGCGCGCGCCCCGATGTAATCGCTGACGGGTCCGGCAGTCAGGAACAGGTCGATGGGCCGGCATTCGCCATTGTCGCTCGGACCAATGGCGCGAGTTGGCTCAACTGTCGCAGATGGCGTGCAACTTCGTATTCATGCCGCCTTTGGTTCGGCCAATCAGACGCCCACGCCCCCTTTTTTGACGCCCAGGCTGACGCCGTACGGTGGGCCTTCAAATGCGTTGCGTCCACTGCCCGGCAGGGCATCACGTCAGTGATGTCCCGAGAGGGATCATCACGGTCGTCTCCTCGCCGTGCTCGGCCGCCAACCCCGCCATGATGCGGGCGAAGACGCCCTTATCGCTCCATCTTTTCCAACGGTTGTAGAGTGGACTTGCCCGTTTTTTGTGGAGAGCGTTTAGCTCACTTCGCGGTCTCTGCGAGCTTGTTGCACATATCGGTGAGAGGGATTCATTTCGGAAATCCTGATGGTTAG
>CAYNKL010000331.1:0-2932 GCA_964397775.1 uncultured Rhodobacterales bacterium
CCATCGCGATGTGCGGGATAGAGGGTGATCTGGTAGTCGAGTGTCTTGGCCATCTCTGGTCTCCTGCGGCAGGCCGGACACGATCATCGCGCCCCTTGGAACCCGCCAGCCCGAAAGGACCGCCCTTTGTGCAAGGGCGATCCGTGGCGATGTCGGTGAAAAAGGGGCGTCAGTATTCCGACGGCAGAAGCAGGGTCAGGACCCGGCGCGTCTGATCAGGATCGGAGGGCTCAGGCGAGCCATAGGTGTAGTCGACGTCGTACAGGTCGATCTTGAACCAGACCTTCGTGCCGTCGAGGTCGATGACGCCCATCTCGTGCCATCCTTGCGGGTCGCTGTCAGCGTTGAACGCGTCAAATGAAGCCACGCTGCGGGTGAGAGCAAGCTAGGCATCGGGCCCAAGCGCTGCAACGCCACGGGTCATCACGAACTGGCCCTGCGGGGCATCGGTGACGAGGATATTGCCAAGGATAGAGCGACGAAAGGCGTCATTCTGCGAAGCGACGAGTGCGGCTTCCTTAACGGGATCGAGGTCAAGTGTGGTGGTCATGGGATATCTCCGGGACGGGCCCGCCGATCCGATATCGGCTGTTGGTAACCCGTCAGCCGGAAAGGGCCGCCCTCGATGTGAGGACGGCCCAAGGCTCATGTCGTGATCAGGTCAGCGTGCGGCTCGTCAAGCCGCATCCTCGCTGAGGAAGGCGGGCAAGGACGACGGTTCATCGCTCTCGGCGTCGCTCAGAGAATCTTCGGCGGACACATCCCCCTCCTCGGTCTCCGGCGCTTCGCCTGCCATGTCGGCAACAGCCTCCGCCGCACCGGCAAACACCATCCCGTCGGGCAGCCAGCGCGTCGTCCTGACAACCGTTGCGGCGTCGAACCCTTCCGTCTCGCCGGCCGTTTCCGCGAAGGCCCGCTCCATCGCGGCCGCGATATCGCCCTTACGCTCGCGATTGCGATCTTCGGCGTAATCGTCGCCAATGAGCTTGCGCGCGGTAGCGACCGCATGCCCCTTGTTGACCCGACCCCAGTAATTCTGAGCAGTCGGGCGCCAGCAGGCCGCCACATCGACGTCAAGACGCGCGCCGATCTCCTCGATGATCGGGGAGGGGCGATTGTCGGAGGAAAGCTGCGGCTTGACTGCCAGACCCGTCGCCCAGGCGAAAAGCGCCTGCTTGGCGGCAATGGGCAGCGCCGACATCGCCCGGAAGTTTTCGGGCTTCTCCAGCGTAATCCAGTCGGTGGCGAGGCCCTGCTCCAGCGCCTCGAGCATCTTCTGGGCAACAGTATCCGAATGCAGCACCTCGCGGTTCTGCGCCTGGAAGGGCCGGATCGAGATATCGAGCGCCTCGTTGTTGTAGGACCGCCCCAGAGCCTGCTCGCAGAGCGCGTAGAGCATCGCATCGAACGCCACCTCGAAATCCGCCGCCAGATGCGCCCGAAGGATATGCTGACGCGTCGCGCGCAGATCGTCGGCGAGGCTCGCCGAAATCCCGTTCGCCTTGCGCAAGGTCGCGGCCGGGTCGGAGGTGGGCACCGGTGTCGAGGAGGTTGGCGGCGTCACGTTCGGGCGGACAGGAGACGGGGCATCACCCGCGTCAGCACTATTTTCGCTCGGGACGACCGCAGCGGGGATATCTTCTGGCCGCACGAGGCCTTTCTCGACACGCAGCGCGCCGTCATGACCGATGGTCAGAACCACGCCCGCGATGGCACGATCTTCGTCCGCGTAAGGCTGCCGTTCGCGTTGCAGGGCCTCGATCTCGCGCAGGCGCGGCTCGATGGCATAATATTCTTCCGTCTCCGCGTCCGTCCAGTCCTCGCCGTCATTCTTCGCCGCCAGTTCTTCCTCGCGCGCAATGAGACGTTCTTCTTCGGTGAGCAGGTCCGGATCGGGGTCGATGTCCTGCGGATAGACCCGCCCGAAGCTGCGAAACGCGCCGTAATCCACCGAGAGATGCACCTCGACCCATTTCCACGTTCCCTCGAAGGTTTTCGCCGCAGCCTGCAGCTTTTCGATGGCGAGACGCTCTAGGAGTTCGGGGTTCTCCATATGGGCGCTGGCGCGGTCGTCGAAGAGATCGCGCAGCAGAACACCACCCGCCGCCTCATAGGCCTCAATGCCGACAAAGCGCCCGATGGCCGAGTTCGCCGAATGCGCGGTCTCGGTGAGCTGGCGTTTGATGCTTTGCGGGTGGATGTGATAGCCGCCCTTCACCGCGTTCCAGACAACCAGTTGGCGATCATGATCGTCGGTCAGCGTGAAGGCCATCACGCATTCGAGGGTCAGGTCGCCCGCGCGGAACTGCTCGATGATCTCGGGCGCGACACGGGCGAGTTTGAGGCGGCGGCGCACCAGGTCGACGGAGACGCCGAATTTGAGCGCGATCTCGTCTTCGCTGCGGCCCTCGGCGATCATCGCCTCAAAAGCCTCGAACTGGTCGGCGGGGTGCATCGCCGCGCGCTGGAGGTTTTCAGTTGCAGAAGTAAGGATGGCGTTGCGCTTATCATCGACGAGGCAGGGCACGGGGTGATCGGCGGGGATGACGCTGTCCTCAGCGAGCTGCTTCAGCGCCTTGAGGCGACGACCGCCGGCATCGACTGCAAAACGTGTCTCTGACAGCGCATGAACCACCAGATTCTGTTTAATTCCGGTCTCGCGGATACTGACGAGGAGCTCAGCATCGTCGCTGGCGCTGGCCGCAACTTTTCGAACGTTGAGCGGGCTCGGCTCCAACTGGTCGAGCGGGATCATCCGGATGTCGGTCCCGCCGCCAGGCACGGACAACTCAGTGGCTTCGGTTTTCTTCGCAGTGGCGGGTTTCGGGCGGGTTGTGGTCTTGGCCATGGTCAGGGTCCTTGTCACGCCGGACCCGGAAGAGCCTCTCTCTATCCTTTCAAGCCCGGCACCCGGGCTTCCCTTTCTCTGGCT
>CAYNKL010000332.1:0-2886 GCA_964397775.1 uncultured Rhodobacterales bacterium
AATCATAAGGTAGTCATTGCCCAGTGTCTGGTTGAATTCGACACTTTTCTCGAGAAATCTCTTACCGCATTGAAAAAAGGGCGGAAAAAATCCGCCCTCCCTTCGTTCACATGCTACCCGCGAGCGCATCCAAGTGGTCGCCGCCGGCTTCCGGGGTGATGTCGCGCATGGGGGGCGGCACATCCCGCTCGACGACAGGCTCATGCTCGGCGACGTCGCCGTCTCCGCCATCGGTCGGCACCTCGATCGGCCATTTCTTGGCCTCTTTGCGGACGACCGTCTTGAGCGCCATTGCGTCGAAGTCGGCACCCCAGACCATGCCGGTCTTATGCTTCTGCCGGTGGGCCTGAGCCTCTGCGCGGGAGAGCGTCTCGAACGACATCGCGCCATCTGCCCAGGTCGTCAGGCAGTAATAGCCAACCACCTCTCCACGATCGGCAAGGGGGTCATAGGAAATGTCGAGGAGCGGCGAAGTCCCCCGCCGGGCTGTCACCTCGTCGTTCTTGTGAATGCGCCCAAAGTCGATGGCGGCGATCTTCGCCGACCGGAGCGCCAGAGCGATAAGCCCGCGATACATAACGGACACCGTGGCTGTGCCGCCGCGCGGGACGATCGCCATGTGGCCGAGGGAGGGGTCGAGGTCCAGGCCGGTGCTGGCCGCCTGCTGGATCGCCAGAAAGAGCGAAGAGCGCGAGCAGTCCTCGAGGAGCGGGTTGCGCTTCCTCTTCGGATCCCAGGCGTTCTGGATCGCGATAAGGGCCTGACGCCGAAATCGTTCAGGGCTGCGGCCGGTGCCGGCGACGGACGCGGCAAGAGCGGTCGACATTTTCTCGGACTCCAGGGTCTTGGAGATTTGCTGGATGGGCGAAAGGGCCGTGCCCTCGGTGTTGTTCTGCTCGGTCATGGTCCGACTCCGTATTGGACTTTCTTCAGTTCCACGGCCGCCGTGGCGGCCGCGTATTGCTCTTGGGCTTCCTCCAGATCGAGGCGAGCCAGCTCCTGGTCGAGGACTGCGATGCCGAGGTGACGCCACTCGTCGAGCGGCATGATCTCGCGCAGGAAGAAGAGGTCACGCAGCCTCATCGGACGCGTCCTCCGCCGTCGGCGACGCGGGCACCGGCGCCGCGGTCAGGCGCATCGTCCGACCGCGCTTTCCGGTCTTCCAGCTCACCTTGCTGCCGTCCGGAAGGACTGCGAGCTCGACGTCGCCGAGTGCCTTCATCAGGCGCGTCTTGTGGATCTTCTCCTCGGCCTCGGCATTGCGCTTCTGCTCGCCAGCGGCAGCCGCCTTCGCGATCGCGTCCTGCACCTCGGCGTGCAGATCCTCGTCGAGAGCGGCACGCGGATCGGACACGGCATAGAGGCGCTTGAGCGTGTCGTGGTCCTTCGTAATGTCCGGGTCCGGGCAGATGTTCTCGTCGATCGACTCCCAGAATTTCGCGATGCGAGTGGCGATCTTCTGGATGATATCCTCGCGCCGACGACGGAAGACGAAACGCAGATCATTGCCGCCGACGAGCACGGCGATGACCGCCCACTTGCGGCCCGAAACCATGAGCTGGTGCTGAACCTGCAACTCGATGTGCGGCGGCATCAGGATGTTGTCGGGGTCGTCCGCGTTCCATTTCCTGTCGGAATATCCAGCCTTGAACGAGCCGGTGAATTGCAGGAAGTCGACATTTTTGACCTCCATTATTCCGGGGCCGTCAAACCCCTCCGGAGCATCCCGCCACTCCGGGATTTCCCAGTCGAAAGAGGAGCCGGTGCGAGCGTCGGCAAGCTCGTAATAGTCCTTGAACGGACGCGCTTCGACGCCGAGCTTGTGCGCAGCCCAGGCCGCGATCCCAGCTTCCAGAAACTGTCCGGCTTCGACGCGATCGTTGGAGACGAAGCCGTCTTCCAGCTCACCCGCCTTGACGTTCCACATCTCGTATTCGGTGAGATATGGCGACATCCCGAACAGAGCCGCGACCTCGCTCGAGTTGATATTCCGCCGCCGCAGATCGAGCCACGTGGACTCGTCCGGGGTGGGATGGATTGTGGGTTTCACTGCCTGTCTCCCTGCTTGTTTTTCTTGCTCAAGAGGGAGGTAGGGAAAGGAACCAGGCCGACCCAAACGGCCTGGGAAACTATTTTCTCAGGCGTCCAACGCCGCGTTGTGGAGGTCCACGGCGTCGTTGTAATGACGCACGATCCGCTCGTTGAATTCGGTCTCGAACCAGTCGAGGCCGTGGTTCGGCGCGAGATGTGAAATTGCTTTCAGCTCATCGACTGCCTCGCTTGCGGCGGCTTTCCAAAGCGGTCCGTCGATGTGCCTTCCGCCGCGTGTAGGGATGTGGTCAGGCATCCGCTGTATCCTAAGAAGCAGGTCGCCGAGGAAGGTTTCGACGCCCTCTTTCGTGTTCCGGTTCTTGCTCATGTTCGGTTTCCTCGATGGTGTTGCTGATTGCAGGTAGGGAAGGTTGCCGGCCGCCCCGAGCGGCCCGGTTCCGCGCTTCACAGCAGGCTGCGCTGATAGAGAGCGATGTCTTGGGCGAGCTTCTTGATCGTCGGCGCGTCGATGACTGAAGGACTGCACCGGAAAAGGACGGTCAGGATAAGCTCGACAATCGACCAGCGATCCTCCTCATCCTGGCGGTGACAGAACCCGCCGAGACGCACGCCGTTCTCTTCGGCATGGGCCCAGTTCATTTCTCCGTCATGCCACGCGACGACAGAGTAGGTGTCGTCGCCCTCGGTGATGTCGAGGCGGGCCGAGTTGTTATACGTGGTGAGCTTCATGATTGGTCTCCAGCTTGTTTTCGTGGAGAGCCATGTAGCCACCGCATTCACTATCGATAGGGAGTCTTTCTCAGGAAATATCTTTCCGTTTCAGGCCCTTCGAAC
>CAYNKL010000333.1:0-2877 GCA_964397775.1 uncultured Rhodobacterales bacterium
GCGTCGGTTTCCTTCGGGAATGAAAAGGGAATCCGTTCCGGCCCCGGCCGGGAAACGGAACTGCCCCCGCAACTGTAGGCGGCGAGCGCCTCTCGACAGCCACTGGGCAAGCCCGGGAAGGCGAGAGGTGCGGTGACCCGCCAGTCAGGAGACCTGCCGACGCGGTGAAATCACGACCGGACGGGGTGTGCCGGGACGGGAAACCCGATGCGGGCATAAGGCCTGCCTTCCGTTTCGCGTCCTGTCCCTGCCGGTCCCATCTGACGGGACGGATCGGATGAAACAGACCCTCATGGCCGGCGCGATGTTGGCCGGTGCCGCGCTGCCGCTTCACGCGCAGGACACGGATTATCCCCTGAAGCTGACAAACTGCGGTGTCGACGTGTTCTTCGACGCGGCCCCTGACAGCGTCGTGACCATCGGCCAGTCCGCGACCGAGATCCTCTATTCCCTCGGTCTTGCGCCCAGGGTCAGCGGCACCTCGGTCTGGTTCACCCCCGTCCTTCCGGAGTTCGCCGAGGTGGACGCGGGCATCGAGCGTCTCGCCGACAACGACCCCAGCTTCGAGAGCGTGGTCGCGAAAAAGCCCGGGCTCGTGGCGGTGCAATACGAATGGCACGTGGGCGAAAGCGGCGCGGTGGCCACGCGCGGGCTGTTCCATGACATCGGCATTCCGACCTACATCCTGCCCGCCGATTGCGACACCAAGGACAATTCCACCGGCGGCGACGGCACCCGCACCGGCGCCTTCGAGACGGCCTCGGTCTACAAGGGTATCCGCGAGCTGGCGGCGATCTTCGACGTGCAGCCCCAAGGCGAGGCGCTGGTGGCCGAGCTCGAGGCGACCGAGGCCCGCGCCATCGCGCGCGCGCAGGCGCTTGACCTGCCCGAGGACCTGTCGGCGCTCTTCTGGTTTTCGTCGCCCGAGCTGGAAACGGACCCTTATGTCGCCGGGTGGCTTGGCGCGCCGGGCTACATGATGTCGACCCTCGGAATCGAGAACGTCATCGCCTCGGACGAGGAGTGGCCCCTGGTCGGATGGGAGAGCATCGCCCGCGCCGACCCGGACGTCATCGTGCTGGCCGAAATGGACCGCCGCCGCTACCCGGCGGACGACATCGACAGGAAGCTCGCGTTCCTGCGCAGCGATCCCGTCGCAAGCCAGATGACGGCGGTGCGCGAGGGGCGGATCGTCCGGATGGACGCCCACGCGATGAGCGCGACGATGCGGACGGTCCACGGGCTCGAGACCCTGTCGCAGGCGCTGGCCGGGATGTCCTTCGAATGACGTTGGCGATGAGTGCCCCGCGCGTGGCGACACGCCGCGGGCTCTGGCTTTCGCCGCTTCTGCTGGGGCTCGCGATCCTCGCGGGGACGGCGATCGGCGAGACGCCTCTGCCCTTCGGCACTGTGCTGCGGACGCTGGCCAACCACCTCTGGGCGGCGGGCTATCCCGTCGACGGGATCGAGGCGGGCATCATCTGGAACTATCGCCTGCCGCGGGCCATCGTGGCGGCCTGCTGCGGCGCCGGGCTGGCCCTGACCGGGGTGGTCCTGCAGGCGCTCCTGCGCAACCCGCTGGCCGATCCCTACCTCATGGGGCTCTCGGCGGGCGCCTCGACCGGCGCGGTCCTGGTGACCGTGGCCGGTGTGGGCGGCGGGGCGATTTCCATGTCGCTGGGCGCGCTGACCGGCGCGCTGCTTGCCTTCGGCTGCGTGGTCGCGCTGGCCCATGCGGTCAGCGGCGGCGCAGGCGGTGGCCGCGCGACCCAGGCCGCGGCGGCGATCATCCTCGCCGGCATCGCCGGGTCGCAGATGTTCAACGCCCTGACGGCCTTCACCATCGCCCGTTCCGCCAACGCCGAGCAGGCGCGCGGCATCATGTTCTGGCTGATGGGCAACCTCTCGGGCGTCCGCTGGGAGGACGTCGCCGCCTGCGCGCTGGTCTCGCTCGCCGGGGTGGCGCTCTGCTTCTGGCACAGGCGGGGGCTCGACGCCTTCACCTTCGGCGCGGACGGGGCGGCGTCGCTCGGCATCAACGTGCCCGCCCTGCGCGGCGCGCTCATCACCGCCACCGCCATCATGGTAGGCGTGCTGGTCTCCAAGGTCGGCGCTATCGGCTTTGTCGGGCTGGTCGTGCCCCATGCCATGCGCTTTCTCGTGGGCACGCGCCACGACCGGCTGGTACCGGCCTCGGCGCTGGCGGGGGCGGTGTTCCTCGTGGCGGCGGACGTGGTCAGCCGCGTGCTGGTACCGGGGCAGGTGCTGCCCATCGGGGTGGTTACGGCCCTGGTCGGCGCGCCGGCCTTTGCCCTGATCCTCGTCCGGGGCGCGCGGCGATGAGGGTGGAGGTCCGGAACCTGTCGGCCCGCATCCACCGCGCGCCGCTCCTCACGGATGTGTCGCTGCGCATTGAGGAGGGCGAGCTCTTCGGTCTGGTCGGTCCCAACGGGTCGGGGAAGTCGACGCTGATGCGGTGCCTGGCGGGGCTGCGCCGCCCCTCGACGGGCGTCGTCCTGGCCGATGGCACGGACCTCAGGCGGATGCCTGCCCGCGCCCGAGCGCAGCGCATGGCCATTATCGAGCAGCAGGCCGATACCACCGACCGGCTGACCGTGCGCGAGGCAGTGGAGCTTGGGCGCACGCCCTATCTCTCGTCACTCCGCAGATGGGGGGCGGCCGATGAGGTGGCGGTTGAGGAGGCTCTTGCGGCGGTGGAGATGGCGGGCTTCGCCACGCGTCTCTGGCACACCCTCTCGGGCGGCGAACAGCAGCGCGTCCATATCGCTCGCGCGCTGGCGCAATCGCCGGACCTCTTGCTATTGGACGAGCCGACGAACCACCTCGATATCCGCCACCAGCTTTCGCTCATGGCAC
>CAYNKL010000334.1:0-2828 GCA_964397775.1 uncultured Rhodobacterales bacterium
GGCGAAGTGCAGGTCGGCGGGCGCGGCCAGCACCACCGGCTCGCCCGCAGCCTCGCGCAGACGGCACAGGGCATCGAACAGCACGGTCTGCTCATAATCGTCGACCTGCATCCAGCCCGTCAACGTCTGCAGCCGGGGCGCGGGGAGATAGGCATGGGTCGCGGGATCGAGCGTCATGTAACCCATGTCCAGCATGGTACGCAAAAGCGCGGTCAGGCTGGAAACCGGATAGCCGAGCGCGGCGCCCAGTTCGTGCAGCCGGGCAGGCTGTCGGTGACTGGCGAAGAACTCGAGGATCTCAAACACCCGCGCAGCGGATTTCACCTTGTCTGCGGTCATCTCCCCTGCCCTTCCGATTCACACGGCTCGGCGACCCGTACCGGCCCGCTCCGCCCTGTCACAATCTAGGCGAATCGGGGCGCTGCGGAAAGGGTTCGCGACGCGGCCCCGGCGGATGTCCCGCAGCCGGCGCGCGGGCCTTCGGGCAGAATTCACATCCTCGAAATATCCGCCATGCGGGGCGGTTCGCGTTGACCGGGGGCCCGATTTCGCAAGGCTGTCGGCAAGGGAGACGGCAGGATGCGCGCGCGATTGCGCAGTGGCACGGCCCTCCCCGTTCATCCCTTTCGGCAGGCGGCGGGCACGCCCCGACCGCGCCCTGACACCAGACGAGGTTCCATGCCCGACACCGCCCCCTCCATCCCCCTCCCGCCGTCGTCCGGCACGATCTGCGTCGTCGGCGCGGGCTTCATGGGCTGCGTGATCGCCACGCTCTATGCCCACCACGGCCATGATGTCGCGCTGTGCGACATGAATACCGAGTTGCTGGCCAGCTTTGCCGAGCGCGCGCGCCCGATCGCCGCGACCTTCGCAGACGACTCGGCCGCCGTCGACGCGATGCTGGCACGCGTGCGCACCGAGCCCTCGCTGGCCGAGGCCGTGAAGGGCGCCTTCATGGTGCATGAGGCGGTGCAGGAGAAGCTCGAGACCAAGCAGGCGCTGTTCGCCGAGTTGGACGCGCTCTGCCCGTCGGAGGTGGTTCTGGCCACCAACACCTCGTCGCTGTTGCTGTCGGACATCGGCGCCAGGGTGAGCGGCAAGGAGCGGATCCTGGGCCTGCACGACATCACGCCCGGGCACATCATCCGCTCGATCGAGGTGATCCACGCCGATTTCACCCCGGCGTCGCTGGTGGAATGGGGCCGGGCCTTCGTCGAATCCATCGATCACGTGGGCGTCGCCTGCGGTGAGCGGCCGGGCTTCCTGATCAACAAGATCCAGTTCGCCATGCTGACCGAGATCTATCGCCTGATGGACGAGGGCATCGCCAGCCGCGACGATATCGACGCGGCCGTGCGGCTGAGCATCGGGCCGCGCCTCGCGCTGTGGGGGCCGCTGCTGACCGAAGATCTGATCGTGTCGAAGGCGACGGCGCTGGCGGTCACGGACTCGCTGTACCACCAGACCGGGGACGAGAACTACAAGGGCCGCAAGGCGCTGCGCGACCTGGCCGAGGCCGGGCACATGGGCGCGATCACCGGACGCGGCTGGTACGAGTACGACGCGCCCTATGCCGAGATCGTCGAGGAGCGCGACCGCCAGCTGACAGACCTCCTGGACTGGCTGCGGGAGCGCGACCCGGTGGGCCGGCTGGCGCCCCGCTGAGACACGAAAAAGGGGGCGGATGATCCGCCCCCTTTCCTTTTCCCACAGTCCGGATAAAGGCTTACTGGCCGCCCAGGTTGATGTGGATGTTCTTCTCCTGCGTGAACGAGATCAGCTCGCCGATCCCCTCCTCGCGCCCCAAGCCCGACTGCTTGTAGCCGCCGAAGGGCGCACCCAGGAAGTGCCGCCCGACCTCGTTGATCCAGACGAAGCCGGCCTCCGCGCGGGCCGCCGCGCGATGCGCCGTGGCCAGGTCCTTCGACCAGATCGAGCAGGTCAGGCCCACGTCGAGGCCGTTCACCTCGTCCATCATCGCCCCCTCTTCCGACCAGCGGCGCAGCACCAGAACCGGGCCGAAGATCTCTTCCCGGGCGACGCGCATGTCGGGCGTGACATCGGCAAAGATCGTCGGTTCGACGAAGCAGCCGTCCGCCATCGCGCCCTCGGTCACCGCGTTGCCGCCGGTGACGACGCGCGCGCCCTCTGCCTTGCCCGAGGCGATGTAGCCCATCACCCGGTCGAAATGCTCGCGCCCGACCAGCGCGCCCATCGTCGTCGCGGGATCGGTCGGCATGCCCGGCTTGAAGCGCGACACATCCGCCTCCAGCCGCTCGACGACCGCGTCGTGCAGGTCGTCATGCAGGAAGGCGCGGCTGGTCGAGCCGCAGCTCTGCCCGCACCAGCTGAAGTTCATGCCCGCGACGATGGCGTTGGCCACCTTGTCGGGGTCGCTGTCCGGATAGGCGATCAGGGCGTTCTTGCCGCCCAGTTCCAGCAGCACCGGCTTCAGCGTGTCGCTGGCCGCGCGCATCACCGCGCGCCCGGCCCCCACCGAACCGATCAGCGTGACCTTGTCGATACCCTTGTGCGAGGCCAGCGCCGCGCCCGCCTCCGTCCCGCCGGGGAGCACGGTGAAGACACCCTTGGGCAGCAGGCCGTCGATCAGCTCGGCCAGCCTCAGCGCCGAGAGCGGCGCCTGCACCGGAGGCTTGATGATGACCGCGTTGCCCGCAGCCAGCGGTGCGCCCATCTTGCCGCCGCAGAACATCAGCGGGTGGTTGAACGCCAGGATCCGCGCCACCACGCCCAACGGCTCGCGCAGGGTCATGTTGATGCGCTCGGGGCCCATCGGGATGGTGTCGCCCTTCATCTCGGTGACGAGG
>CAYNKL010000335.1:0-2826 GCA_964397775.1 uncultured Rhodobacterales bacterium
AGCAGCGCCACCGGGAACACGAGATAGAACTGCTCTTCGATGGCGAGGCTCCAGGTGTGCAGGAAGGGCTGCAGCAGACCGGATTGTGCGCCGTAATCGTTGAGCTCGAAGAACCAGAAGAAGTTGCTGTAGAAGCCGAGCGCCGCGAACAGCGACTTGGCGAAGCGCTCCATCTCGGTGGGCAACAGGATCGCCCACGCGACCGGGATCGTCGCCAGCATCACCAGAAGCAGCGGCGGCAGGATGCGCCGGGCGCGACGCCAGTAGAACTGCACCACGTCGAAACGGTCCGCCTCGTCGAACTCGATCAGGATGATCTTGGTGATCAGATAGCCCGACAGCACGAAGAACAGGTCCACCCCGAGATAGCCGCCGGCCAGCAGGCTGCCATCGCCGAAGGGGATCTTGAGGTGATAGAGGATGACCGCGCTGACCGCGATCGCGCGCATGCCGTCGATTTCCGGGCGATATCCGAGTTTCATCTGGGGCCTATGTCTCGTCTGGTCTGGGTGCGGCGGACGGAAAGCATGACGGATCAGCGCGCGTTGAGCTTTGGAAACGGCCCGGGCGCGGTGCCGGTGATGCCGAGGAAGGCCAGCAGCCGGCCGGTGTCGGGCTCGGTGGTCGGGTCGATCACCAGAAGATCATCCGGGCGGGCATCGAAATACGAGATGATCTCGGCGTTGCGGCGCGTGTAGATCTCTTTCAGGAAGTCGCGATCGAAGGCGAGATCCCAGCGCGTGACGCTCTTGCCGTCTTCGTAGACCGTCAGCAACCGACGCAGCACGTCGTAGACATAGCCCTTTTCGAGATACAGGTTGCGATCGCGGAACATCGCCTCGCTCGGCGCCTCGTCGACCGGGACCTCGAACTCGTCGCGGTAATAGCGGATGTAGCTCTCGACCCATTTCTCGGGGTCGCGCAGGGTCAGGATGAACTTGGCGCCGGGAAACATCGCGTCGCAGGCGATATAGGTCCGGTTCTGCGAGAACGGCAGATCCTGGAACGCGTCGTATTCCTCGACGAAGCCCTTCAGCAGATCAAGCCGCCGGTAATCAAGCACCGGACGCAGCAGCACCTCCTGATCGACCTGCTTTGGCAGGCGGAACCCGTGTTCGCGCAGCACTGCCTCGACGGTCGTCGTCGCGGTCTTGTTGAAGCCGATGCAGAACAGCTTGGTGAACCCGGTGTCGGCGCGTGGCGGGGTCGAAAGCTCTTCGTAGGGCTTGAGCCGCACGATCTTGTATCCGATCGCCTTGAACGGCGCCTGCAGGACCTTCTTGATGAGGGGGTCGCCCTGATATGCCATGCTCATCCTGTCCTTCTTCCAAATCGGTCTGAAAAATCCTGTTCGGGTCGATCCGCGGTGTGCGGACCCCGGACCGCGCAGCCGCGCGGACCGGCACGTCAGCCTGCCTGCGCCCGGCCAAGCGCGGCGCGTATATCCTCGCGGGCGCTGACCACCAGCATCACCACCATGACCATCGCGAAATCGTGGCCCCGGTAGAGCGCCGGCCCGAGGAACGACGTCGCAACGAGGGTCAGCAGCAGCACGATGCCGATCGCCGCCGCCACCGATCCGGTGAGCGAGAGCAGAACGGCGAGCCGGTGAAGACCGACGCCGATCAGCCCGGTGACCGCCAAGAGCCCTAGCGGCCCCGTCGAGACGAGGATCTCCAGCGCGAAATTGTGGAACGAGCTGCTGGTGATGGCCCCGGCATGCTGCGTGGCCAGACGCAGGACCGAGAATTCCGAGGCCTTCCAGAACGCCCCGAACCCGACGCCGAGGACGGGATGCTCGCCGATCACCTCGCCGGCCACGTCCCAGATTTCGGTGCGGCCGGTCAGCGTTGCGTCCTTGCCGACGGCGTTGAGCACGAAGGTCACGGGGTCATGGCCGAGCACCGTCAGCACCAGCGGCGCGACGGCGAAAATCACCATCGCCCCGACGAACAGCAGGACCATCACCAAGGGCGGCGTCCGGTCCCGGCACAGGAAGAACAGGACGTAGGCCATCGCGGGCAGCAGGAGCAGCGCCGTTGCCGATTGCGACAGCGCCAGTGAGATCAGCACCATCGCCATGGCAATCATCAGCCAGCGCTTCGATCTGCGCGAGATGGTGCGTGTCGGCATCAGCCAGAGCGCGAGGATGGCCAGCGCGGCGATCAGCACGCGCAGCCCGAGCATGCTCTTGTGCGAGAAGATCCCGGCCAGACCACCGGCGCGGGTGAAGGCCGGCCACGGGAAGATCCCGGTGGCCCAGTGCAGCAGCGACAGGGCCGCGGCCACCGAGAGGATGACGGCGACGGCACGGATGATCAGGGTCAGGGAATAGCGCCAGCCCAGGAAGGTCGCGATGATGCAGGTCATCAGCAGCTGGATGCCACCGACAAGGCTCTCGGACGGAGCGGCAGACCACAGCACCGAGGACAGGCAGATGAACGGGTAGACGAAGACGATCTTGTTGCGGGCGGCCAGTGCCAGGAATTGCGGAAAGATCATGCCGATGCGCAGCAACGTCAGCCCGTAGCACAACAGCCAGCTCAGGGTCTGCACCGGCCCGAGCTTGACCAGCATGTCGGAGCTGGCGGCGATGGTCAGAACCAGCACGGTCGTATCGACCAGCGCCCAGAGCTGTTCGCCCGGGCGGGTGTCGTCGGGTGCGCCGTAGGGGATGTGCTCGGTGGCCGCCATCTTGATCGCTCAGCGCAGACTGCGCGCGTGTTCGAAGATCTCGAGGTCCGGAGCACAGAGCGCGCGCAGCACCTCCATCTCGGCCCGGGGAATGTCGGGCTTGCGATCTGGGGCCGAATTCAGCTGCGACAT
>CAYNKL010000336.1:0-2785 GCA_964397775.1 uncultured Rhodobacterales bacterium
GGATCACGCCGCGTTCGACCTCGATCTCGCGCTCGTCAAAGACGGGGTTGCGCAGGATGTCGGCGATCACGTCGAGCCCGAGGCCGGTATCGGCGGCCAGCACGCGGGCGTAATAGGCGGTCACCTCGCGCGAGGTATAGGCGTTGATGTAGCCTCCGATGTCCTCGATCTCCTCGGCGATCTGCAGGGCGCTGCGGGTCTTGGTGCCCTTGAAGGCCATGTGTTCGAGGAAGTGGGCGACGCCGTTCTGTTCGGGCCGTTCGTGTCGCCCCCCGGCGGACACCCAGATGCCGAGGGCAGCGGACTGCATGCTCGGCATGTTTTCGGTGACGATCCGGAATCCGTTGGAAAGGGTTGTGAGCTCGACGGTCACTTGGCGATACGCTCCTCGATCAGGGTTTCGAGCGCAGCGAGATCGTTGGGGACCTGCGTGCTGCGCTCTGGCCGGTCATAAAGATCGGCCATGCGAATGGGAAGGGGCGGGCGGATGCCCGAGGCCGCCTCGACCGCGTCGGGGAACTTGGCCGGATGCGCGGTGGCGAGCGTGACCATGGGGATGGCGGGGTCGCGCAGGTCCTCGGCCACCTTCACGCCGACGGCGGTGTGGGGGCAGAGCAGCTCGCCCATGCGGGCCTGCGCGCGGCGGATCGTGGCCGAGGTTTCTTCCTCGCTCGCGCGGCCCGAGCCGAAGGTGTCGCGCAGGGTTTCCAGCGCGCCCTGGCTGACCTTGAAGCTGCCGGTCTCCTGCAGCTCGTCCATGAGCTGCGAGATGGCGGCACCGTCGCGGTCGTAGGCGTCAAAGAGCGCGCGTTCGAAGTTGGAACTGACCTGGATGTCCATCGAGGGGCTGATGGAGGGGCTGACGGAACCCTTGGCATATTCGCCGGTCTGCAGGCAGCGGTGCAGGATGTCGTTCTGGTTGGTGGCGATGTTCAGCTTGGCGATGGGCAGGCCCATGCGGCGGGCGATGTAGCCCGCGAAGATGTCGCCGAAGTTGCCGGTGGGCACGGTGAAGCTGACCTCGCGGTCGGGCGCGCCAAGGCTCGCCGCGGCCGAGAAGTAGTAGACGACCTGCGCCAGCACGCGGGCCCAGTTGATCGAGTTCACGCCGGCGAGCTTCACGCGGTCGCGGAAGTCGAAGTCGTTGAACATGTCCTTGAGCCGCGCCTGCGCGTCGTCGAAGTGGCCGTCGATGGCCAGCGCGTGCACGTTGGCATTGTCGGGCGTGGTCATCTGGCGACGCTGCACTTCGCTGACGCGACCGTGCGGGTAGAGGATGAAGACGTCCACGGCATCAAGCCCGCGGAAGGCCTCGATCGCGGCGCTGCCCGTGTCGCCCGAGGTGGCGCCGACGATGCAGACACGCTCGCCCCGGCGGGTCAGCTCGTGCTCGAAGAGCTGACCGATGAGCTGCATGGCGAAGTCCTTGAACGCCAGCGTGGGGCCGTGGAAGAGCTCGAGCAGGAAATGGCCGGGGGCAAGCTGGACCAGCGGCGCGCGGGCGCCGTGGTCGAAATTGGCATAGGCCGAGGCGATGAGGTCATGGAAGACGTCGTCAGAGAAGCTGTCGCCGACGAAGGGCCGCATGACGCGGAAGGCGGTTTCCTCGTAGCTGAGGCCGTGCAGGGCGCGGATGTCGGCGGCGCTCATCTGCGGGATGGTCTCGGGGACGTAGAGGCCGCCATCGCGGGCGAGACCGGTCAGCATGGCCTCGGCAAAGCTCAGGGCAGGGGCCTGCCCGCGGGTGGAGATGTATTTCATCAGCTCGTCCTGTCCTTGGCGCGGCGGAAGATCCAGTAGGTTGTCATGGCCAGCCAGATGACGGCCAGCGAGAACCATGTGAGGGCGTATTGCAGGTGATCGTTGGGGATCCCTGCCGTGGAAACGGGCAGGGGCGTGACGCCGGGATCGGCGGGGGTCACCTCGCGCGCGACGACCAGCAGCGGTTCGGTGTCGAGCGCCTCGGCCATGGGGCCGATGTCGCGGGCGAACCAGGTGTTGGTCGCGGTGTCGTTCTCGGGCGTGGAGCTGTTGCGGTCGTCGGGCCAGTGCAGGTTGCCGATCACGCGCACAGGGCCGGTGTCGCGCGGATTGCCGCGCGCCTCGTCGGCGACGAAGCCGCGATCGAGCAGGATGCGCCGGCCGTCGTCGGTGACGAAGGGGGCGATGATCCGGTAGCCCGCGCCCACGGGTTTCATCGAGACGAGCACCTGCACCTCGCCCCGCAGGATCTCGCCGCGCAGTTCCACGGGCTGGTAGCGCTGGGCGTCGGGATCGAGCGTTTCGGGCAGAGGTTCGGGATCGCCAGCGATGCGTGTCTCGATGCTCGCCAGAACCCCCTGCTTCCAGTCGAGCCGCTGCATCTGCCAGACCCCGAGCGCGACGAGGATCGCGGCGCCGAGCAGGCCGATGAGTGCAGGGGCGAGGAAGCGGATCACGGATGGGGTCCTCTTGGAGAGCGGGCCATCCTTAGCCGCTGGCAGGACGGGATAAAAGCCCCGGCTGTGCAGGCGAGGCGGGGCTGTGTCGTGCTGGATGCGCGGGGTTGGCTGTGCCGGCCGTCGTGGACCGAGGGATTGGCTGCCCTGCGGGGCGCGGCTGGCGCCAGCGGCCGAGATCAATGACGTCGTAGGCGGGTGGCGAAGCCGAGGCAAAGCCTTCCGAGCTGAAGTATCGACTGCCGCGTCGCGCATAACCCGTTCCGAGCGCGGAGCGCCCCGCGCGGAATCAAGGGGCGTCAGCCCCGCCGCGCATCGCAGCCGCGCTCCCATGCGGCGGCGATTTG
>CAYNKL010000337.1:0-2735 GCA_964397775.1 uncultured Rhodobacterales bacterium
GGCGGCCTGGGATGTCGATTACTACATCTTCAGCCTCTACAAATGCTACGGGCCGCACACCGCGATCATGTATGGCAAGTACGAGCTGCTGGCCGAGCTCGACGGGCTCTACCACTACTTCTACGGCAAGGATAAAGTCCCCGGGAAGCTCGAGCCGGGCAACCCGAACTACGAGCTGGCCTACTCGATGACGGCTGTGGTCGACTACATCCAGACGCTGGGGCGTCGCGCCGGATCCGACGCGGAGGGGCGGGCGCTGTTCGAGGCGGGGTTCGCGGCCATCGCGCGTCAGGAGGAGGTCCTGACCAACCGTTTGCTGGAATGGCTGAACGCGCGCAACGACTGCCGGGTGATCGGGGAGGCGCGGAATGACGGCAACCTGCGCGTTCCGACGATCTCCTTCCGGTTCGAGGGGGTGAACTCGGGCGCGGTCGCGCGTGGGATGGACGCCCACAAGGTCGCAATCCGGTTCAGGGATTTCCACTCGCGCCGTCTGGTCGAAGCTCTCGGGGAAGACCATGACGACGGTGTCGTGCGCGTGTCGATGGTGCACTACAACACCATGGCCGAGCTTGAGCGTCTGCTTGCGGCGCTGCCCGACGTCGTGAGCGGCGTCGAACGGCCGCTGGCGACCGAAGCCGACTGAGGCGCTGCGGTCCCTCCCTTGCAAGAGCGGCCTTCGCCCCGCTTTCCGGAGCGTGGCGAGGGCCTGTGGCGCGTCGGTCCGACAGGGCCGATGGGCCGGCCACATCGGTCTGCCGGCGGTTGAGTGGATGGCCTGGGGCAGGGCAAGACCCTTGCGGTCGGATCAGCGCCTTGAGCCACGAGGCTCAGGGCAGGTCCACGGTCTCGGGGCGGGCAAGCACCGCGCAGAGAATGCTGCGCACGGCGTTGCCGCGGAGCAGGGCCTGACCGGCCTCGTCGAACAACTCGTCGCCAAAGTTCGCCGCAAAGGTCGCCCGGTTGGCGACGTTGAAGAAGCTCAGGGCCGAGATCTGCCAGTGCAGCGCCACGGGCGAGACGTCTTTTCTGAACACGCCAGCGGTGCAGCCCGCCCTGCAGATCCGTTCGACCACGCCGATGGCCCCCAGGTTCTGTTGCTGCAACCGCTGCATCCGGTCCATGTGCCGCGCCTCATGGATGTTCTCGATCATCACTAGACGTATGAAGTCCGGGTTGCGGCGGTGGTGGTCGAAGGTGAATTCGATCAGCCGCCTGAGAGCCGGCACCGGATCGAGGCCCTCGAGATCAAGCTCGGCCTCGCCGGCACGCACCTCTGAATAGCAATCCTCGAGCACCGCCTCGTAGAGCGATTCCTTGTCCCCGAAATAGTAGAAGATCATCCGCTTCGAGGTCTTCGTGCCGGCTGCGATGTCTTCGATTCTCGTGCCCGAGAGCCCCTTCCGGGCGAATTCTGACCGCGCCACGCGCAGGATATCCGACTTCACCGCTTCGGGATTCTGCTTCCAGCGCCGTGATTTCGTTTGTTTTTCCATCGGATATCCCTGCCTCCCTCTCCATCGCCATTCTACCTTTTTAACCGTTGGGTTCAATTCTCTTGACCAATTTAACCACGCGGTCCATTATCAGCGTCACAACGACACACCGCCAGGGGAGGGGCCGGTTTGGAGACCATCACCACATCCGAAGACGCTCTGCTTGCCGGCCTGATCGGGCGCGGCATTATGCTGTCGCGCACCCCCCTCATGCACATGCGCGAGGCGCAGGCGCAGGGGCTGTTCACGGTCTATGAGAAGCTCGACATGGACGCGCCCGAGCGTGCGGCGCTTTCGCTTGCCGACATGGTGACCGCCGCCGAGGCGGCGGGCTTTGACGGGCTAAACATCACCTATCCGTTCAAGATCGAGGTGATCTCGCTGCTCGACGAGCTGAGCGAGAACGCCCGCGCCGTGGGCGCGGTCAATACCGTGGTGCTGAAGGACGGCAAGCGGATCGGGCACAACACCGATCTCTGGGGCTTTGCCGAGAGCTTCCGCCGCGGCCTCGCCGGTGCCGACACCCGCCACGCCGTGCTGCTCGGAGCCGGCGGTGCCGGCGTCGCCGTGGCCCACGCGCTGGCCGATTGCGGCGTCGCGAAGCTGTCGATCTTCGACACCGACCCGGCGCGCGCCGAGGGGCTGGCAACGCTGGTCGCCGGCAATCGCCCCGGCACCGAGACCCAACCGGTCTCTGACCTCGCCGCGCTCTTCGCCGCGGATCGTCCCACCGGCATCGTCAATGCCACGCCCATGGGCATGGCCAAGCTGCCCGGCATGGCGATCGAGGCGGATCTCATCGCCGGCGATCTCTGGGTGGCGGACATCGTCTATTTCCCGCTCGAGACCCAGCTTATAGCGACCGCGCGCGCCAAGGGCTGCCGCGTCCTGCCGGGCTCCGGCATGGCGGTGTTCCAGGCGGTGCGCGCCTTCGAGCTTTTCACGGGCCGGCCCGCCGACCCGAACCGGATGAAGGCGACCTTCGATGCCTTCGACAAAGCCCCGCTCGCAACCGCGGGCAACGTGTAACGCAAAGGGAGGACGACATGCGTTCCATCACCAAATCTCTGCTGGCCGTCACCGCGCTCTGCGGCAGCCTCGCAGCCACGTCGGCATCTGTCACCGCCAGAATCTGAGCCGCGAAGATACCCGCGTTTTTGGCGCCCGATTTGCCCAGGGCCATGGTGGCCACCGGAATCCCGGGGGGCATCTGGACAGTGGACAGCAGGGAGTCAAAAC
>CAYNKL010000338.1:0-2723 GCA_964397775.1 uncultured Rhodobacterales bacterium
CACCGATTTTTGTTCGGGCCGAGGCAAAAACCCTCTGGGAACAGAAGAAGCGGCTGAGGCAAGGACGGCAGGAATGGCGAAGCGGTGGTATTCGGTGAGCGTGCTCTCGAACTTCGAGAAGAAGATCGCCGAACAGATCCGGACGGCGGTCGAGGAGCAGCAGCTCGAGGACCAGATCGACGAGGTACTGGTCCCCACCGAAGAGGTGATCGAGGTCCGTCGCGGCAAGAAAGTGACCACCGAGCGTCGCTTCATGCCCGGCTACGTGCTGGTGCACATGGAAATGTCCGACCGCGGCTATCACCTGATCAACTCGATCAACCGCGTGACCGGCTTCCTCGGTCCGCAGGGGCGCCCGATGCCCATGCGCGATGCCGAGGTCGAGGCGATCCTGGGCCGCGTGCAGGAAGGCGAGGAAGCCCCGCGCACGCTCATCCACTTCGAGGTGGGCGAGAAGGTCAAGGTCAACGAGGGCCCCTTCGAGGGCTTCGACGGCATGATCGAAAGCGTCGACGACGACAACCAGCGCCTGCGCGTGGCCGTGTCGATCTTCGGCCGCGAAACCCCGGTCGAGCTGGAGTTCACCCAGGTCTCCAAGGACATGTGAGCATCGCGCCGCCAGGCTGGCGGCGCCCGAACCTCACCGATCTGATTTCCCGCGCCCCGGAGCCCGCTCCGGGGTGTTTTCGTTTGCGGCCCTCAGTCCTCCGCGACGATCGCGGTCCCGTCGCCGCGGGTGTAGCTCCGGCCACTCCGCACCCTGTGCAGGATCATGTCGTGATCGGGGTAGCGGATCACATCCTCCGCCAGCCGCGTGCCCACCACCAGCATGACCGCATCGCGGTCCGACCGGTTTTCGAAGCAATGCGCAACGGGCTGCCCGGCCTTCCCTGTCGCCGATGCACCTCACTCGCGCACCCCGCCCTGGCGCCATCTCGTCCAGCCCTCTGGGCAGGTCCTGTCAGGGCGCCCCTGCCCGATTTCTTCTCGCACAAAATACCTCGGGGGAGTCCCGCCGGGACGGGGGCAGAGCCCCCTTCTTTCGACGCCTGCCCGCGGGATATTCCTAAGATCCGGTAAACCCGAAAATCCAACCCATTGATTTCATTGTCCCGGAAAAATGTCCCGGCCCGGGACACCCAGTGGCGGCGGCACCCGCGCCCCTTGCCAAGCAGGCCCGTCTCGGCTATGGGGCGGCCTTGCGCGCGGACTCCGCGCCGACTCGTGGGAGGCGAGGGCATCGCGATGTCCGGACCTGACCACGCCACACGAACGCCCCGCCGTCGCGTCGGACGGGGAGATGGAAAAGGAGAAAGCCGATGGCCAAGAAGCTTGCCGGCACCATGAAGCTGCAGATCCCTGCAGGCAAAGCCAACCCCTCGCCGCCGGTCGGCCCTGCCCTGGGTCAGCGCGGCATCAACATCATGGAATTCTGCAAGGCGTTCAACGCCAAGACGCAGGAGATGGAACCGGGCGCGCCCTGCCCGACCCTGATCACCTACTATCAGGACAAGTCCTTTACGATGGAAATCAAGACGCCGCCGGCGTCCTACTACCTGAAGAAGGCAGCGGGCCTGAAGCCCGTGGGCAAGCGCAACCGTCCCCGCGGCGCCGAGAAGCCGGGCCGCGAGACCGTCGCCACCGTCACCGTCGCCCAGGTCCGCGAGATCGCGGAAGCCAAGATGCGTGACCTGTCCGCAACCGACGTCGAAGCGGCGATGAAGATCGTCCTTGGCTCCGCCAAGTCGATGGGCATCGAGGTGAAGGGGTAACGACCATGGCAAAAGTTGCAAAGCGCGTCCGCGCGGCACGTGAAGCCGTCGCCGGCAAGGAGAACCTGTCGATCGAGGAGGCCGTCAGCCTCATCAAGTCGCTCTCCGGTGCCAAGTTCGACGAAACCGTCGAGATCGCGATGAACCTCGGCGTCGACCCCCGTCACGCCGACCAGATGGTCCGCGGCGTCGTCGGCCTGCCCAACGGCACCGGCAAGACCGTCCGCGTCGCCGTCTTCGCCCGCGGCCCCAAGGCCGAGGAAGCGCAGGCAGCGGGTGCCGACATCGTCGGCGCAGAGGACCTGATGGAAACCATCCAAGGCGGCACGATCGAATTCGATCGCTGCATCGCCACGCCGGACATGATGCCGATCGTCGGCCGTCTCGGCAAGATCCTCGGCCCCCGGAACCTGATGCCGAACCCCAAGGTCGGCACCGTGACCATGGACGTGGCCCAGGCCGTCAAGGACGCCAAGGGCGGCCAGGTCCAGTTCAAGGCCGAGAAAGCCGGCGTGATCCACGCAGGCGTCGGCAAGGTCTCCTTCGACGCCGACAAGCTGGCCGAGAACATCCGCGCCTTCGTCAGCGCCGTGGCTGCCGCGAAACCCGCGGGCGCCAAGGGCACCTACATGAAGAAGATCGCCATCAGCTCGACCATGGGCCCCGGCGTGACCGTGGACGTCGCCCAGGCGACCGCTCAGTAAAGGCCGCGCGGCACCGCCCTGCGGGGCGGGTCGCACCCCAGATCGAAACGGCCGTCGCGGCAATCGCGGCGGCCGTTTTCTTTTGCGACATTCCGGTATCATCAGCCGCCCAAAAGCTCTTGCACCCCCCATGGCCCTTCCGATAGAGGGGTCCGCGGAGAGGTGGCCGAGTGGTCGAAGGCGCACGCCTGGAAAGTGTGTAGGCGGGAAACCGTCTCGAGGGTTCGAATCCCTTCCTCTCCGCCAT
>CAYNKL010000339.1:0-2720 GCA_964397775.1 uncultured Rhodobacterales bacterium
ACCGGCACCGCACGGATGTCGGGCACGGACGCGGTTGGCCGACCTGACTGCACGGGCGTCGTGTCTGCGCGCCCGGCGCGCTCGGGTTGCTGAAGCGCCGACGGTGCGCCAAGACGCTCGGGAACGACACCATGCTGCGCGTTTGCAGGCGATGCAGCAGCCTTCCTTTTCGGGTCGCGGACGCCCTGTCGAGGCGGACGGACCGCTGCATCCGCCACCTCGACGGTCGCATTCATCCTGTCTTTCGCCACCTGCTCTGCGGGATGTGCTCCGATCTTGGAGCCGGTTTCCCTGCTCGGAATCGCGTCCGCAGACGCCGCCGGATGCTTGGTCTGTCGCAGGTGCCCCGGCCAGTCGCCGTCTTGCGCCTTAACCACCGACGCGGTTTCCGACGTGGATCTTGCGGAGGGACGGTCGGCGGATTGTCCGCTTTGGATTGGGTGAGGATCATGGGCGACAGCCCCAGCGATCATGCGAGCGCTTCGACCTACAAGCCCCGGTCGCGTCGGCACCGCTGCCGGCTCGCGAGCGGCGGATGGCTCGAAAGAACGGTCGCTTCGACCACGATCTGAGAGCTTCACCGGCACCTCGGTCGGAGACGTGCCCCGACGTGGCACAAGCATGGAGCTGCCCTCTGCCGGGGCCCTGACCAAGGCCTTGTCGGGGGGGGCTTCCGAAGAGAGCGGTGCGCGCATCTTGTCCGGCGTCATAGCGCCATCTGCATCGCCCTTCCGGGCGGGCATGTGATGACCTGGGATCACCGCATCACCTTGCGCCAGCAGGCGTTGCGAGACGGGTGTCTCAGTCCGCACGGTCAGCTCGGAACGCTGTATCGTCCGAGGTCTGGAGACGCGCTGATCCTCCACGGGTCTGACGTCATTTTGCTTTGGAAACTCCTGCCTGTTAAAATTATCAGGCAAACTTTCTGCCCTATGTTCGGGTGCCTTCTGCACCGGCGCCCTGACTGAATGTAGCTCGCCCGATGGCGGCTTCTCGCCCGCAGTGACGCGTCGCTCCGCGCCCGCATTGCTTGGCAAAAAGACCGTTTGAGGTACCGATTGCGCCGGTCCTATGGCTGGTTGCGGGATGGGGGGTCCGCCTGAGGCGCGCACACGAAGGTCTTCGGTGAAACCGGACGTCTCGGCCTTGGAAGGTCTCAGGCTCTGGACCGAAGGCACCTGCGACGGTTCATAGCGGGGCTCGAGGGCACCCGGTCGCCTGGAGGGCTGGCGGGCATCCGGCGTCGTGCTTGTGGACAGAGCCTGAGCAGCATCGGTACCAGGCATCCCCTTCGGATCCGGGTTCGCTTGTGGGTCTGGTCGAAACCGCGCTCCCCTTTGCGGGCGCAGGGTCTCGGCAGAGAGGGGCACAGCACCGGTGGATTTCACCGGCCCTTGACGTGTATCGCTCCGCGCGATCTCGATCTCGTTTGCCGCTTCAGGCTTGATACGGCTTGCATTTTCGATCCGTGGCGTGACGCGTCGGTCCGCCTGGCGAAGTGACATGTCGTGGACGGGAAGGCGACCCGGCGGCTCGCGCCGCGATCCCGAGGGTTGAACCGCACCAATCTGCGCGCTCGCGTCCTCTTCGTCGGCCCGAGACGGCGACACACCAGCCCTTGGCACAAAGTGCGCGTGCACTGGCGAAACCGGACCCTCTGCAAGGGGCTTCGAGGTTGGCCGCTTGGACAGACCAGGCTCATGTGCCTCAGAGGACCGCGATACCGTTTCCGTGAAGGCTTGGGCCCTCGTGCGGTGGTCTGTGCTCTGGGGAGGCCGTTCCGATACCACCTCCCGCGGCATTGCGGGTGGCGCCTCCCTGCGATCGGCCTGAAATGGGGGATCACCGTCGCCACGCCCCAGATCGTGCCGCGGGACCGGGGCGGCACCCGATTCGGCCCCGCGCTGCGGTGGTATCATATCGCTCACGTCCGGATCGACAGCCACCGTATCGGGTGCCTGCTCCTGTTCATCGGACGGTTTCACCTCGGGCTCGTCCACGCTCAACTCCGAGGGTCCTTCGCCCTCCTCCGCCTCTGCGGAATCCCCCGTGTCATGCCCGAGCGCGGCGAACACATCCGCGAACGGCATGCCGGCCGCCTCCGGTCCGGTGTCAGGCTCCCGAAGGGCCGCCGGCAGCGCGAGGTTCAGCAATCCTGACAATGGCTTCAGCATGGTCACTCCGGGTATGCTCCCGTTGGTGACGGTTTAACGCGGTTCTCCTTACCGGTTCTTTACCGACCTCCGGCCATTCTGCCTTTCGTTGGCTCGAATTGGAGAGACTCATGGAGATTCACGGTTCACTTGCTCCTGACAGACGCGAGTCCCTGCGCAACGCGGCAGTGGCGCTCGAAGCCAGTTTCCTGACCGAGATGCTGCGCTCTGCAGGGCTCGGGGAGAGCCGCGGGACCTTTGGTGGCGGCGTGGGCGAGGACCAGTTCGCCTCCATGCTCGCGCGTGAACACGCCCAAGCACTGGCAGAGACCGGCGGCATCGGGCTTGCCGAATCGATCTTCCAGGCCCTCGTCAGGCACGCCGATGACTGACCCGGCGCCTGATCCATTCGACACGCTCGAGACGCTCCTCATGCAAGAGCGGGACAGCCTGCTTGCCGGCGCTCTCGACAACATTGCCCCCCTGATGGCGGAAAAGACCGTCCTGATCTCGCAGCTTCGCCGCGATCCCCCCGAGGATGCAAAGCGGGTTCAACGGCTGCATGCG
>CAYNKL010000340.1:0-2669 GCA_964397775.1 uncultured Rhodobacterales bacterium
GGCAGCGGCCCTGGCCGCCGCCGGCCACGGCGCCACGCTCCTGGCACCCAGGGCGATCTCTGAAGACCGCTGCGCCACCTGCGCACTGGCAAGGGGGACAGAGACATGACCGTTCATTTCGTCGGCGCCGGACCGGGCGCCCCCGACCTTCTGACCCTGCGCGGCCGCGACATCATCGCGGCCTGCCCGGTCTGCCTCTACGCGGGCTCGCTGGTGCCCGAAGCGGTGCTGGAACACTGCCCCGAGGGCGCCAGGGTGGTGAACACCGCAGCGCTAGACCTCGACCGGATCATCGAAGAAATCCAGACCGCCCACGCGGCAGGCCAGGACGTGGCCCGGCTGCATTCGGGCGACATGTCGGTCTGGTCGGCCATGGGCGAACAGATCCGCCGGCTCGAGGCGCTGGAGATCCCCTACACGGTCACGCCGGGCGTGCCGTCGTTCTCGGCCGCCGCCGCGGCCCTCGGCGCGGAACTCACGCTGCCCGGCCTCGGCCAGTCGGTGGTGCTGACGCGGGTCTCGGGCCGCGCCACCACCATGCCAGAGGGCGAGAGCCTGCCGAACTTCGCCCAGACCGGCGCCACGCTTGCCCTGCACCTCGCCATCGGCCAGCTGCCCCGCGTGGTCGAGGAGCTGACGCCGCATTACGGCGCCGACTGTCCCGTGGCCGTCGTGCACCGCGCCAGCTGGCCCGACGAGAGCATCCTGCGCACGACGCTCGGCCGGGTCGAGGCGGAGCTGGATCCAGGCGTGACGCGCACCGCGCTGATCCTCGTGGGGCCGGTGCTGGGCCGCGAGGGCTTTGCCGAAAGCCGCCTCTACGCGCCCGACTACGACCGCCGCTACCGCCCGCAGAGCGCCGAGAGCCCCTGGGCAGACTGGCAGCCCGGCGATGACTGAGGTTGGCTTGATCTGGCAGGGGACGGAGGGGGCGCTGCCCCCGCCCGCGGCTTCGCCGCGGACTCCCCCGAGGTATTTTTGGCGAAAAGAAGTGGGGGGACGGTCATGAAGATGCCACCGGGGCTTCTGGTTTCCGCGCCCTCGTCGGGGACGGGCAAGACCACCGTCATGCTGGGCCTGCTGCGGGCGCTGGCCGACGAGGGGTTGAGCGTCCAGCCTTTCAAGTCGGGCCCGGACTACATCGACCCGGCCTTTCACCTCGCGGCCTCGGGACGGGCGTCGTTCAACCTCGACACCTGGGCCATGGAGGATGCGCTGCTTTCGGCCATCGCGGCGCGGGCCGAAGGCGCCGACATCTGCCTCGCAGAAGGGTCCATGGGGCTTTACGACGGGGTCGCCACCAAGGGGCGCGCGGGGTTCGGGTCGTCGGCCGAGACGGCGCGGCGCATGGGCTGGCCGGTGGTGTTGGTGCTCGACGTGGGCGGCCAGGCGCAGTCGGCCGCGGCCACGGCGCTGGGGTTCCGCCAGTACATGCCGGACCTGCCCTTCGCCGGCGTCATCCTGAACCGCGTGGCCTCGCCCCGGCACGAGCGGCTGACGCGGCTGGGGATGGAGCGCGCGGGCCTGCCGGTGCTGGGCGTGCTGCCCCGGCGCGGCGACCTGACCCTGCCCGAACGCCACCTCGGCCTGATCCAGGCGGTGGAGCATCCCGACCTCGACGCCGCCATCGCGGGCTATGCCGACTTCCTGCGCGACCACGTGGACCTTTCGGCCATCCGCGCCGCGGCCTCGGGCGGCGGAGAGGAGCAGGGTAGCCTGCCCCTGCCCCCGGCCCAGCGCATCGCCATCGCCCGCGACGCGGCCTTTTCCTTCACCTACCCGCACCTGCTGGAGGGCTGGCAGGCGGCGGGGGCCGAGATCCTGCCCTTCTCGCCGCTTGCCGGCGAGGCGCCGGACGCGAGCGCCGACCTCGCCTGGCTGCCCGGCGGCTACCCGGAGCTGCACGCCGGGAAACTCGCCGCCGCGCGGACCTTCCGCGACGGGCTGCGCCGTTTCGCTCAGACGCGCCCGGTGCACGGCGAATGCGGAGGCTACATGGCACTCGGTGCGGCGCTCATCGACAAGGAGGGCACCCGCCACGAGATGGCGGGGCTTCTGGGCCTCGTGACCTCCTACGAGAAGCGCAAGTTCCACCTCGGCTACCGCCGCGCTGTGCTGCAGGCGCCCATGCCCGGGCGTGACACCGGCGCCGCCCTGCGCGGGCACGAGTTCCACTATTCGACCATCCTCGACCAGCCCGACGCGCCGCTGGCGCAGGTCAGCGACGCCGACGGCAACCCGGTGCCCGAGACTGGATCGCGCCGCGGCAAAGTCACCGGCACCTTCTTCCACCTGATCGCGGAGGACCTGTCATGAGCGGCTTCGTGAGCTTCGTCGGCAGCGGCCCGGGCGATCCGGAATTGCTGACCCTCAAGGCCGTCGACCGGCTGAAGCGCGCCGACGCGGTGCTGTTCGACGACCTGTCGTCGGGGCCGATCCTGACCCACGCACGCGCGGGCGCCGACCTCGTCGGTGTGGGCAAGCGGGCGGGCCGCCCCTCGCCCCGCCAGCACCACGTGAGCCGCCTTCTGGTGGACTACGCCCGCGACGGCGGCCGGGTGGTGCGGCTCAAGTCCGGCGACAGCGGGCTTTTCGGGCGGCTGGAGGAGGAACTCGTCGCGCTGCGCGAGGCGGGTATCCCCTACGAGATCGTGCCCGGCGTGCCCCCG
>CAYNKL010000341.1:0-2669 GCA_964397775.1 uncultured Rhodobacterales bacterium
GAAAAAGGAAAGGCAGGAAAATGGTCAGCGATAAAACCAAAATCGACAACCTCAATAAGAGCATTCGTCGGATAGAAAGCGATATCGCGTCTCTCGAAGAGGAGTTTCAGGAGACCCGCATCATGGCGCGCGATCCTGAGCTCAGTGAATATCGGCGCAATACCATCCTCAAGCAGATGCATGCGGTCGATCAGCTGATCGTTCAGCGCGTGGCCGAGCTGGCGGTGAGGAAGAATCAGGTCGCGCTCATCACGACCATCGCCGCCCTCCAAATCAGTCGAGACCTCGAGGCTTTCGACCACATCGGCGGCCAAGCGGCCCATTCCCGGAAGCTGGAGAAGAAGATCACCGAGCTCGAGAAGCTCGTCGCCTGATCAGCGTCACCGCTCACCTGAGCAGCCAATCAACAAGCCGAAAAGGATACAGGCATGAACACATTCACATTCACAGGCCGCGTCGTCGCCGATCATGACGGCGCCAAGGCCGTCGGCCAGACGCAGGTCCTCAACTTCCGCGTCGCGTCCGACGTCGGCTTCGGAGACCGCAAGAGCACGCTCTGGCTTGGCTGCGCGATCTGGGGTGCCCGCGCCGAGAAGCTCGCCCCCTTCATCGCCAAGGGGCAGTATGTCGCCATCAGCGGCGAGCTCAGCCAGCGCGAATACGAGAAGGACGGGCAGGCCCGGACGGCACTCGAAGTGCGCGTTGGCGAGGTCGACCTCGGCCCGAAGGTCTCGGACGGCGGCGCCGCGCCCGCCACTGGCGGATCGCAGTCCGCCGCACCCGCGGGACAGGTCGACGACGAGATCCCGTTCTAACCCCTCCAGTCGCGGCCTCCGGGCTGCGGCGAGCGCCTTGCGTCGGCCCCGGTCCTGGGCCGCAAGCGTGGAGTGAGGCGCGCCGGTTCCCTTTCCGGCTCCCGGTTCAGTAGCTCCACGTATGGACACAAGACCCGTCGGTTGCGCCCGGCGGGTCTTTTCGTTGCAGGCCGGCGGCGCTGCTCCGATTTCGCCGATCTGTCAATGAAAACTTGCCACTTGACCGGTAATCTGCTCTACGTCGAAGAAAACCGGGAGCAGAACACAATGAGAACATTCTACGAGTTTTTCGCCGGCGGCGGCATGGCGCGCGCTGGCCTCGGGAGTGGCTGGAAGTGTCTCCTCGCGAACGACTTCGACCGCAAGAAGGGGGTGACCTACGCCAATAACTGGGGCGAAGATCACCTCGTCATCGACGACATCCGCAACATCGGACCCGAGGATATGCCGGGCCAGCCGGACCTCGTCTGGGGCTCGTTCCCGTGCCAGGATCTTTCCCTGGCAGGCGGCGGTGCCGGTCTGCGCGGAGACCGGTCCGGGACCTTCTGGCCGTTCATGTCCCACATCGAGACGCTCAAGGAAGAGAACCGCGCCCCCGCGATCATCGCCCTGGAAAATGTCCTCGGCACCCTGACATCCCACAAAGGGAAGGACTTCACGGCGATCTGTGAGGCTCTCCGGAACCTGGGATACAACTACGGTGCAATCGTCGCCGATGCGGCGCTCTTCGTGCCGCAGAGCCGGCCGAGACTCTTCGTGATCGCGATCCGCCAGGACATCACTATCCCGGCCTCGCAGCTGTGCGAGGAGCCCATGGCACCCTGGCACACGACGGGCCTGAAGAACGCATACAAGCGCCTGCCCTCCGAACTCCAGGAGGGATGGGCCTGGTGGCGCATGCCTAAGCCGCCGAAACGGAAGCAGGATTTCGGAGATCTCATCGAGGAGAATCCGACCTCATGCAAATGGCACACCAAGGCTGAGACCACTGCGCTCCTGTCGATGATGTCCGAGGTCAACCTGGCGAAGGTCGAGACCGCGAAGGCCGCGAAGAAACGGATGGTCGGCACCATCTACAAGCGCACCAGGCACGAACACGGCATCAAAGTGCAGCGCGCCGAGATCCGGTTCGATGACATCGCGGGGTGCCTCCGAACGCCTGCAGGCGGCTCCAGTCGCCAGCTGATTATGGTCGTCGACGGGGAGAACATCCGTTCGCGCCTTATCTCGACCAGGGAAACCGCGCGCCTGATGGGGCTGCCCGACACATACGAACTGCCCGATCGATACAATGAGGCCTACCACCTCACCGGGGACGGAATCGCGGTGCCGGTGGTCCGACACATTGCAAAGCACGTATTCCAGCCAATACTCTCTGCCCAAGAATCAATCACGAGCAGAGAAACGGTGTGACTGAAATACCCTGTGAAAAGAACGAGGATCTCCGAAAGAAGATCCTGGAGTTCGCGGAAGTCCTGAAAACCGAAGCCCACAAGCTCGGCTCTCATGGTCTCGATGAACAGGACTTCTATCAGTCCGGTCTATTCCGCGGCACAATCGAACGGATACGGGGTCAGTTCTAGGCTTCAATGAAAGAGAAGCGGGATTTCGTCGCCCTGGTTCTCAGTCACATGGAAGACGGCGGCTTTATCGCTGACTGGGGCTCGGCCGTCGAGGCGAACCGGCATGACTACTTCGTCGAGTTGAACAACGGCCGGACAGCCATCATCGAGCTCAAGGGCTGCCTCGACGGAAACAACACCAACATCTTCGAACGGCCGCCGCATGCAGATGAGTTCGTGATCTGGTCGGTGTGCTCGAACCCCGGCGCCGATCCGAGGCACAACGTCTGGT
>CAYNKL010000342.1:0-2646 GCA_964397775.1 uncultured Rhodobacterales bacterium
GCGATCGTGATCCTCGTGGCCGGATTGACCGCGATCAGCGGATGGCACGCCGCGACCAACGCGCGCGAGCAGGTGCTTGATCTGGCTCAGGCAAAGGCTGCGAATGTCGCCAGCGAGGTCGCGGTGGAGGTGACGGTCGCAACGGCGGCCGGCACGGCCCTTGCCGGTGCTTTGTCAGGATATCTCGAGACCGGGGAGGCCACGGATACCGGGCTGCTGCGCGCGATTCGGGCCGTCCCCTCGCAGTACTCGCGAATATTCGGAGCGTGGATCGCGGGTTTGCCGGGTGGCTCGATCAACCGCATGATTGAGGGCGAACGCGCGCGGAACGATGATTCGATCTTGTCGGTCTGGTGGACCAAGAGCGGCAGCGACGGGCTCACCAACATCCCCTTCGCGGTGGATCCAGAAGCGGCGTGGTTCTCGATCCCCCTCGAGACGGACGCCAGCGTCATCACCGACCCCTACATCGCAGAGAATGGCTTACTGATCACGAGCGTGGCGGTGCCGGTGCGCATCGATGGTCAGATCGTGGCGATCAGCGGCGTCGATATCACCCTGAACACGCTTGTCGACATGCTTGGCGGCATGACAGCCTTCGATGGCGGCCTCACGCAACTTGTGAGCAGCAGCGGGCAAATGCTCGCAACGCCGGATCCGGAGCGATTGACCACACCGTATGACGGGCCAGGGGCGGATCTCGTCACGGCCGCGCTCGAGGATGGCGCCCCGCGGCAGATCGAGATGCCCAATGGCGATCTGCGCCTCGTCTACCCGTTCACGGCCCCTGGCATGAACACCACATGGGTCACGCTGCTCGACGTGCCAAGGCACGCCTTCGTCGCGCCTGTGCGCGAGGAACTGGTCAGCACGGGGCTCGAGGGGTTGGCGACCCTCGCCCTCGCATTGCTCACGCTGCACATCGTGACAGGCACCTTGCTGCGCAAGCCACTGGCCCGGATGCTGGCGACGGTTGGCGACCTTGCCCAGGGGCACTACGGCAACGAAGTGCCCTATACCGAGCGCAAGGACGAGATCGGGGCGATGGCGACGTCAGTGGAAACCCTGCGGCACGGGCTGCTCGAGAAAACGGTGCTCGAGGCTCGGCAGGCAGAGCGGCAGGACGCGCAGGCGGCGGTCGTTGCGCAGCTTGCCGGTGGTCTTGGAAAGGTGGCGCGGGGCGACCTCGAGGCGCATATCGATGGTGCCTTTCCTGCCGAATACGAATCTCTCAGGCACGACTTCAACGAGATGTTGCGGCGTCTCTCCGAGTTGGTGGGGCAGATCACCCAATCGACACGCAGCATCGTGGATACGGTCAACGAAATCACGGGCGCGACCGGTGATCTGTCGCTGCGCACCGAGCGGTCGGCGGCCACGCTCGAGGAAACCGCTGCCGCCCTCTCCGAAATGACAGACCTCGTGCGTGCGGCGGCCAACGCTGCACGTGCGACGGATAAGCTGGTAGGGGGCGTCAACGAAAAGGCGCGAACCAGCTCGACCGTGGTCGGGGAGGCCGTGGAGGCAATGGGTCAGATCGAGGATTCGTCTGACCGCATCCGCAGCATCATCAACGTGATCGATGACATTGCATTTCAGACCAACCTTCTGGCGCTGAATGCCGGGGTCGAGGCCGCCCGTGCGGGCTCATCGGGTCAAGGGTTTGCCGTCGTCGCCTCAGAAGTGCGGACCCTTGCGCAGCGCACCTCCGATGCCGCGCGAGAGATCGGCGGTCTGATCTCTGATTCGGGTGATCAGGTCAGCCATGGGGTGGAACTCGTCGGCCGCGTCAGCGGGGTGTTGCAGGAGATTATCGGCAGCATCGACGAGATCTCCAGTCAAGTGAGCCGCATCGCCTCTTCGAGTGACGAACAAGCCAGCGGTATTGTCGAAATCAACACTGCGGTCGGGGAACTCGACCGAACGCAACAACACAATGCCGCGATGTTCGAGCAAACGAGCGCGGCATGCACAGCCCTGTCTGGCGGCGCCGAGGATCTGGATCGCCTCCTCGCCCAGTTCCGCATCGCCCCCGAGAGTGCGAAACGGCACGCGGCGTGAGCGCCGCCACCGGACGTGGCGTCTTGCCGAAGTCGCGGCTCGTGTGGAAACTGCGGCGGGCAAGCTTGGCGATGAGCCGGGTGTCGCGCGCGACCCGGGCGCGCCCGCCGCGACGACGACATGGTCGCTCAGGCAAAACATTGTCGCTCGTGCGCCATCCTCGGGTAAGATCGGGGAACGTGCTACAAAGCGATCGACACGCCATGTGTGCGGCTCAAAGCAGCCTGGATTCTCGTAGGGAAAACAGCACCGGCCTGCGCGGCAGAGGCAAATCCCCTGACGAGAAAGGCGGAGCTACCTGGTGCTTTCCAATAGGTGGGAATTGTCACAAAGTTCTGCCTCTGGGATCCAAAATTTCCCTTTGATTTCAGCACCGGAACATCTCGATGCTGAACTGAACCTGCCTTTTTCGTCAGATAAGTTTGCCTCTGGCCGCACATGAAAAAGCCGGCACAGTGGCCGGCCTTCTTAATCTGGTAAAACAGTCAGCGCGCGTTGGCTTTCGATCTAGAGCGTTTGCGCTGCAGTCTGAGCTTGTTGCACATATCGGTGAGAGGGATTCATTTCGGAAATCCTGATGGTTAG
>CAYNKL010000343.1:0-2639 GCA_964397775.1 uncultured Rhodobacterales bacterium
GGCAACTGCGTGTTCCGCAAGACGGCGCGCAACTTCAACCCGCCGGCGGCCATGTGCGGCAAGGTCTGCGTCATGGAGGTCGAGGAGATCGTCGAGCCGGGCGAGCTTGACCCCGACGCGATCCACCTGCCGGGCATCTACGTGCACCGCCTGATCCAGGGCGAGCACGAGAAGCGCATCGAGAAGGTCACCACCCGCAAGAAGGAGGCCGTGTAATGCCCTGGGATCGCGACCAGATGGCCGAACGCGCCGCGCAGGAACTCGAGGACGGCACCTATGTGAACCTCGGGATCGGCATCCCGACGCTGGTGGCCAACTACATCGGTGACAAGGACATCACGCTCCAGTCCGAGAACGGCATGTTGGGCATGGGGCCCTTTCCCTACGAGGGCGAGGAAGATCCCGACCTGATCAACGCCGGCAAGCAGACGATCACCGAGCTGCCCAAGACGGCCTATTTCGACAGTGCCGAGAGCTTTGCCATGATCCGGGGCGGCAAGATCGCCGCCGCGATCCTGGGCGCCATGGAAGTGGCCGAGAACGGCGACCTGGCGAACTGGATGATCCCCGGCAAGCTCGTGAAGGGCATGGGCGGGGCCATGGACCTTGTCGCCGGGGTCAAGAAGGTGGTGGTCGTGATGGATCACACCAACAAGGCGGGCGAGCCGAAGCTGCTCAAGGCCTGCACGCTGCCGCTGACCGGCACGGGCGTGGTCAACCGGATCATCACCAACCTCGGCGTGCTCGACGTGGTCGAGGGCGGTTTGAAGATCGTGGAATGCGCACCCGAAGTGACCGAGCAGGAGATCCGCGACAAGACCGAGGCGACCATCGTCAACTGAGGTCTGCGCCGCTTTAGAGACGCGAACGCCCCCGCAGGTGACTGCGGGGGCGCTTCTTTTTGGGTCGTCTCGCTTGGGCGTTACGGCGCGATGCCGAAGACCGGCCCGGCGAGGAAACGCATGGCGAGGAAGACCGCCACCACGCTGCAGAGGTTCAGCACCACCCCCGCGCGCGCCATGTCGGCGAGCGTCATCCTCTCGTAGGAGAAGACGATGGCGTTAGGCGGCGTCGCCACGGGCATCATGAAGGCCATGGAGGCACCAAGCGCGACGGGCACGGTCAGCCACGGCACATCGAGCCCGATGCCCACGGCCACGGCGCCGAGGATCGGCAGGAAGGTGGCCGTCGAGGCGGTGTTGGAGGTGATCTCGGTCAGCAGGATGATGCAGACCGCGACCGCCACGATGAGCAGCCAGAGGTTCGCCCCTTCGAGCGCCGCGACACGGTCGCCGATCCAGCCGGCAAGACCGGTGGCATCGAAGGCGCCCGCAAGCGCGAGACCGCCGCCGAAGAGCAGCAGCACGCCCCAGGGCAGGGTGCGCGCCACGCCCCAGTCGAGCACGAAGCCCTGCGACTTGCCTGCGGGTATCGCGAAGAGCAGCACCGCGGCAGTCATGGCGATGCCCGCGTCGTTGATGGGCAGGCCGAGGAAGCTGCGGCTGATCCAGAAGAAGGCGGCGAGGCCGAAGATCACCGCGACGATGATCTCGCCGCGCTCCATGTCGCCGAGTTCCTCGTACTCGCGGTCGATGACCGAGCGCACGCCGCCCAGTTCGAGCCCGCCCATGGGGAAGACCAGCCGTGTCAGCACGAGGTAGGCCACGGGCAACATTACGACGACGACCGGCACGCCCAGCAGCATCCACTGCAGGAAGCCGATCTCGACGTCGTAGCTGTCCGAGAGGGTGCCGGCGAGCAGCGCGTTGGGCGGCGTGCCGATGAGCGTGCCGACACCGCCGATGGAGGCGGAGTAGGCAATGGCCAGCATCAGCGCGACGCCGAAGTTGTGCACCAGCTTCTTGTCGTCGACGCGTTCGTCGATGAAGTCGATCACCGAAACGCCCACCGCGTACATCATCACCGCCGTCGCCGTGTTGGAAATCCACATGGAAAGGAAGGCGGTCGAGAGCATGAAGCCCATGACGATGCGCGAGGGCGTGCTGCCGATTGCGCGCACGATCATCAGCGCGATGCGCCGGTGCAGGCCCCATTTCTGCATCGCGCCCGCGAGGATGAACCCGCCGAGGAACAGGAAGATGAGGTCGTTGCCGTAGCGCGGCGTCACGTCGTCCACCGGCTGGATGCCGAAGATCGGCAGGAGCACGATGGGAAGGAGCGCTGTTGCGGCGAGAGGGATCGCCTCGGTCAGCCACCAGATCACCATCCAGGCGGCCACGGCCACAAGGTGCCATGCCTCGGTGGGCATGTCGGGTGGGGCAGGGAGGAAGAACAGGATCGCCGCCACGACCGGACCGGCGATCAGCGCGATCAGCTTGCCGTTCGAGATGGGTTCGTCCGGCGTGTCATGGGGCGGATGATTCGGGTCTGACTGTGCCTGAGCTTCCCGTTCTGTGGCCGGTTTGCGCATCTGGTCCCTCTCTGTTTTCTTGTTTCGTCGGACCTGTCGCCGCCGATCGCCAGGCGCCAGCTTCACGTCAGGTCATTCAGAGAAAATTCACAGAGGTTGGAGAGGGTTCCCCGCACACGCAAAAAGGGCGGGATCCGAAGATCCCGCCCAGGAAATTGCGCCAGAATGGGAGGAGAGGGCGCAATATCCGTCTCAGCCGTCACGTCAT
>CAYNKL010000344.1:0-2635 GCA_964397775.1 uncultured Rhodobacterales bacterium
CGAACAAGAGCCCGAACGGCATCGTGCCGACCCTGAAGAGCTTCTTCGGCAAGGTCGACAACGGCGCCTGGGTGGCCTGGAAAGAGGCCGAGGACACGTCGGACCCGGGCTTCGAGCGCGTGGTCCGCATCGAGGACACGTTCGGCAAGTACACGGTTTCGCGCCTTCCGCTGACCGCCGCTCAGGTCAAGAGCTTCTACCACGTGACCTCGAAAGAGGCATTCTGGCCGATCCTGCACGGCTTCAAGGAAAAGTATAACTACGACCCCGTCGACTGGCCGACCTTCAAGGAGGTCAACTGGGCCTTCGCCGAGGCCGCCGCTTCGGAGGCCGCCGAAGGCGCGAGCGTCTGGGTTCACGACTACAACCTCTGGCTCGTGCCCGGCTACCTGCGCCAGATGCGCCCCGATGTGCGGATCTCGTTCTACCACCACACGCCCTTCCCGGCGGCGGACATGTTCAACGTGCTGCCGTGGCGCGGTGAGATCATCGACTCGCTGCTGTGCTGCGACGTGGTCGGCTTCCACATCCCGCGCTATGCCTCGAACTTCGTCTCCTGCGTGCGCTCGCTGCGCGACGTGGGCAACGTGCCGCGGATCAAGGTCGAGAACGACATGATGTCGGAGGGCTCGGCGCTGTCGGACCGCACCGTGCCGACCGAGATCCACACCGACGAGCGGGTCGTGCAGCTTGGCGTCACACCCGTTGGCGTGGATGTGGAGTACATCAAGTCGCTGGCCGCACTCGATGAGACCGACAAACTCTCCGCGCGGTTCCGCGAAGAGATCGGCGACACCCGCGTGCTGCTGTCGGTTGGCCGCACGGACTATACCAAAGGCGGGGCCGACCAGCTTCTGGCTTTCGAGCGCCTGCTCGAGCGCCGGCCGGATCTGCGCGGCATCGTGCGGCTGTTGCATGTCTCGGTGCCGGCCAACCGCAACATGACGGTCTATTTGCCAATCCAGAAAGAGCTGGAAGAGATCGCCGGTCGCATCAATGGCCGTTTCGGAACCTTCACCTTCCAGCCGGTCGCCTTGATTTCTCGCCCGATTCCGTTCGAGGAACTGGTGGCATGGTACCAGGTGGCGGATGTGGCGTGGATCACCCCGCTTGCAGACGGCATGAACCTCGTCTGCAAGGAATACGTGGCCGCCCGCAAGGACGGCGACGGTGTGCTGGTGCTGTCTGAATTCGCCGGTGCCGCGGTGGAAATGGGCGCGGCCGTTCTGGCCAACCCGTTCTCGAGCCGCGCCATGGATTTCGCCATCGACATGGCGCTGGACATGCCGGAAAATGAACGCAAGGCCCGCATGGAACTGCTTCGCGCCTCGGTCGAGAAGCGCGACACCCAGCACTGGGCCGAGGAACAGCTTGCCCTGCTTTCGCCGAAGGATTTCGGCGATGCGAGCCAGAAAGAGCAGACCGAGCCGGCCTGATTTTCGACCACGACCAAGCCGCAGATCAAAAAAAGGGACAGGCAGCGATGCCTGTCCCTTTTTGTCATGCTGGGCCTGCAACATGGCCCGCCGAAGATGTGCTCAGTCACGCATCTCGTTGCGGCGCATGGGCATCCGGTCGATCACCGCGAACAGCTCTTCGGGGGCAAGAACCGCGTCCTGCTCGAGCTTAACGCCACCATCCTTGCCCACCAGAACCAGCTTGAACCCGCCCGGCTGAAAGCCCTGCCGCAGTGGCGATGGCGTGCGGTCGTCGAGATCGCTCAGCACGACGATGTCACGCTCCGCCAGCGCGGCCTGGGCCTCGCGCAGCATCTCCATCTGGCGGGCGTAGTCGGGATGATCCTCGGACGGTGCAAACAGCAGCACCGGGCGCTTGTCCCAGCGCATACCGTCGAGGTCGCGGGCGTCTGAAGGGAGGCTCTGGAACAGGTCGGGCGCGCCGACCGCCTGCGTTGCGGCAATCGCCCCCGCAACGACAGCAACACCAAGCTTGGTCTTCATGCGAATGCGGCCCATTTGGATCTCCTGTCTGGATGGGTTCGATCCCTACGCATGAGCGCCGCGATGGGTTCCGCGCGAATGTCGCGATGCGCGACGTTCTGTCCGGCCTGCCCTGCCCCGAAGGCAAAACGGCCGCCCCGAGGGACGGCCGTCTGCAACAGTAGAACCAATCGGGATCAGCCGAGTGCAACCTGCGGCTGGTCATCGCGCAGCGAGGTCAGTTCCTCGGCCACGAGGAACGCCAGCTCGAGCGATTGCGACGCGTTGAGACGCGGATCGCAGGCGGTGTGATAGCGGTCGCTCAGATTCTCGTCCGAGACCGCAAAGACGCCGCCGGTGCATTCGGTCACGTCATCGCCGGTCATCTCGAAATGCACGCCGCCTGGGACGGTGCCCTGTTCGCGGTGCACGGCGAAGAAATCGCGCACTTCGCGCAGCACCGAGTCGAACGGACGGGTCTTGTAACCGCTGGCCGACTTGATGGTGTTGCCGTGCATCGGATCGCAGACCCAGACGACGTTGGCACCTTCGCTGCGCACCGTCTCGATCAGGCGCGGCAGATGCTCGGCGGCCTTGCCGGCCCCGAAGCGGGTGATCAGCGTCAGGCGGCCGGCCTCGTTCTCGGGGTTCAGCTTGGCCATCAGGACCTTGAGATCCTCAGAGGTCATCGACGG
>CAYNKL010000345.1:0-2616 GCA_964397775.1 uncultured Rhodobacterales bacterium
GTGCCGATCATCAGCGACAAGGTGTACACGAACATGTTGAGCGAGCTGCCCATCACCTGGGTCGTGTACTGCTTGAAGCCAAGGTCCGTGACCACCGCGTCCAGCTTGTCGAGCATAGTCATGCCGCTGTCGACATGGGTGCCGCCCAGGCCGATCTGCGGCAGCGGGTTGCCGGTGAGGTTCAGGGAGATGAAGATCGCCGGGACCGTGTAGGCGAAGATGAGCACGCAATACTGCGCGACCTGGGTGTACGTGATCCCCTTCATCCCGCCGAGCACCGCGTAGACGAAGACGATCGCCATGCCGCAGACGAGGCCCGTCGCGAGATCCACCTCGAGGAAGCGCGAGAAGACCACGCCCACCCCGCGCATGGGGAGCGCGGCCAGCCGCTGAACCCGTAGGCGTCTGCGGCCTCGATGTCGCCCTTCGGGACCGAGAGCAGCGCGCCGTAGAAGATCTCTCCCGAATAGGCCGCGGTGTTGAGAAACAGCACGATCAGCGCGCCCAGCCAGGCCGCCGAGAACGGGTCGAAAATCGGCGAGACGGATTTCAGCGACAGAAAGAGGAAATAGGCAAAGAAGAACTGGATGAACAGCGGCGAGCCCCGGAACACGAAGATGAACCATTCCGACGCCTTGCGCAGCACCCGTTTGTCCGAGGCCTTGCCCAACGCCACCGCGGTGGCGAGAAAGAACCCCGTCAACAGCGCCACCGTGCCGAAATAGATATTCCAGATCATCCCCGACCCGATCAGCACCACTTGCTTGCAGAGGGTGAAATCGTCCCGCGGCAACAGCCGCTCGCCGATGCCCAGCGAGCGCAGCCCGTAATCCGCCACCACGTCCCAGCAGCTCATGCCTGTCCTCCTGCGCCCGGCAGGCCCTTCTTCTGGCCATAAATATCCCGGGGTGCGGGGCAGCGCCCCGCTGCGACATCTGCCACACGCATCACGCGGCCTTCCTCTGCGCTTCGCCGCCCATCGTCGCCTGGCCATGGGTGAGGCGCGTCATCAGCCGGCCCAGAACGATCTCGGAGACCCGCGTGAAGCACAGGTAGAACACCAGCAGGGCCGCGAAATACCAGACCCGCCAGTCGCCGTGCGGGTAGTCGGTGAAACGTGCCGTCTTCGACCCGCCAAGCTCGCGCGCCCAGTAGACGATGTCTTCGACCCCCAGCAGGAACAGCAGCGGGGTTGCCTTGATCAGCACCATCCAGAGGTTTGACAGGCCCGGCAGGGCATAGACCCACATCTGCGGGATCAGGATGCGCCAGAAGGTCTGCCGGTGCGTCATGCCATAGGCCTCGGCGGTCTCGAGCTGCGCATGCGGCACCGCCCGCATCGCGCCGTAAAGCACGTTGGCCGCGAAGGCGCCGAAAACGATGGCAAAGGTCAGAACGGCGAGGCTGAAGCCGTAGATCTCGTGCCAGATCTGCGGCGAGGCGCTCAGCGGCAGTTTCGCCACCGGGCAGACGACGAAATCGTTGCCCTGGCGGATCGCATCCGGCCAGTCGGGGCATTTCACCTGATGGCGCAGCCACTCGAAGCCCTGGTCGAGCGCGATCACGAAGAACAGGAAGAAGGCGATGTCCGGCACGCCGCGCACCACCGCGATATAGCCCTGTCCCAACCAGCGGACCGGCGCGATCCGCGAGCGCGCGCAGATCGCCCCGAGGAATCCCATCCCCAGCGCCACCGGCGTCGTGATCGCAAGCAGAAGCAGCACCGTCCCGAAGGAGGCGTAGAACGCAATATGCTTGCCCGTGGTCAGGTAGCAGGCAAGCCAGCTGAGGCCCGACAGGGCAGAGGGATCGGCGCAGGCGGAAAAGATGGCGGGTCTCCGGCAAGCGCCCCGGCCCGAGGGGCCGGGGCAAGGGGGATCAGAACTTCGGGCTGTCCGCGCCGAGGTACTCGACGATCAGCTCGTTGAGCGTGCCGTCATCCTTCATCGACTGCACGGCCGCGTCGAACGTCTCGCGCAGCTCCGGATCGGATTGGCGGAACGCCATGCCGATGCCGCCGCCGAGCGGCACGTCATCGCCCACGAACATCACCTCGCCGCCGGATTCCTCGACCACCGGGATCAGGTAATCCTTGTCCGACAGCACCACGTCCGCCTCGCCGGCCCGCATGGCCGCGACGGTCTCGTCGGGGGTGGGGTACTCCACGAGGGTCGCGCCTTCCATGCTCGCGACATGCGCGGCCTGGATGGTGCCGGTCTGCGCTGCGATCACCGCCGAGTCCAGCTCCACGCCTTCCATCATCGAGGCAAATGCCGAGGGCGAGGGCGGGGTGTAGTTCTGGGTGAAGGCGACGACCTCCTCACGCTCGGGCGTGATCGACATGCCGGCGATGATGGCGTCGTAGTTGCCCGACACGAGGTTGGGGATGATCGAATCCCACTCGTTGGTGACCCACTCGCAGGTCAGCTCGGCGCGCTTGCACAGTTCGTCGCCCAGCACGCGCTCGAAGCCCGCGACCTCGCCGGCATCGTCGATGTAGTTGTACGGAGGGTAGGCACCCTCGGTGCCCAGGCGCACGACGTCCTGTGCCAGCGCCATCGAGGCGGTCATGGCCAGTGCGGCGATGGCGATGAGCGCCAGAATCGAAGGTGTCGG
>CAYNKL010000346.1:0-2587 GCA_964397775.1 uncultured Rhodobacterales bacterium
CCTGTTCATCATCTTCGATCTCGAGATCGCCTTCCTCTTCCCCTGGGCCGTGGCCTTCCAGGACGTGAGCATGGCAGGCTTCTGGTCGATGATGCTGTTCCTGACGGTGCTGACGGTCGGCTTTGCCTATGAATGGAAGAAAGGGGCACTCGAATGGGAGTGAATGATCCCGAAGCCGGCGTCGAGAATCCCGATGTCACCGATGTCCGCGGCGAGGGCGAACAGACCCCCCGCGTGAAATCCGGCCCTTCGGCGCGTGCACCGCTCGAGGCCGAGGCCCCGGCCTTCAACCGCGATCCGGTTTCGCAGACGCTGAACCACGAGCTGCAGGACAAGGGGTTCCTGCTGACCTCGACCGAGGATCTGATCAACTGGGCGCGCACCGGCTCGCTGCACTGGATGACCTTCGGTCTCGCCTGCTGCGCTGTCGAGATGATGCACACCTCTATGCCGCGCTACGACGCCGAACGTTTCGGCATCGCGCCCCGCGCCACGCCGCGTCAGGCCGACCTGATGATCGTCGCGGGCACGCTGACCAACAAGATGGCGCCGGCGCTGCGCAAGGTCTACGATCAGATGCCCGAGCCGCGCTACGTGATCTCGATGGGCTCCTGTGCCAACGGCGGCGGCTACTACCACTACAGCTATTCCGTGGTGCGCGGTTGCGACCGCGTGGTGCCGGTCGACGTCTACGTGCCCGGCTGCCCGCCGACCGCCGAGGCGCTGCTTTACGGCATCATGGCGCTGCAGAAGAAGATCCGCAGGACAGGGACGCTGGTGAGATGAGCGAGCTTCTGAACGAACTGGGTGCCCACATCGAAGCCAAGCGCCCCGACTGCGTGGCCGGCTGGGAGATTGCCTTCGGCGAGCTGACGGTGAACGTGGCCCTGTCGAACATCGTGAGCCTCGTGGAATTTCTGCGCACCGACCCGAGCTGCCGCTTCACGTCGCTGGTGGACATCACCGCCGTCGACCACCCCGAGCGGCCCAAGCGGTTCGACGTGGTCTACCACTTCCTGAGCATGTACCAGAACCACCGCATCCGCCTGCGGGTCGCGGCGCGCGAGGATGACATGATCCCTTCGATCACAGGGATCCACCCCTCGGCCAACTGGTTCGAGCGCGAGGTCTTCGACATGTTCGGCCTGCTCTTCACCGGGCACCCGGACCTGCGCCGGATCCTGACGGACTACGGCTTCCGCGGTTATCCGCTGCGCAAGGACTTCCCGACCACGGGCTACACCGAGGTCCGCTATGACGAGGAGCAGAAGCGGGTGATCTACGAACCCGTGAGCCTCGTTCAGGAATACCGGCAGTTCGATTTCATGTCGCCCTGGGAAGGTGCCGACTACATCCTGCCCGGTGACGAGAAGACCGAAGAGGCCAAGGGATGAAACGGGCGGGTCGCTGTCTGTGCGGGGCCTGCCGTTTTACGGCCGAGCCGTCGGACGAGGCCGGCGTCTGCCATTGCGGGATCTGCCGCAAATGGACCGGCGGCATCAACATGGCGGTGAGCTGCACAGAGGTGGAATGGAATGATGACGCACCCCTGCGCGCTTACCGCTCCAGCGACTGGGCGGAACGGGTGTTCTGCGCCGAGTGCGGCAGCAACCTATTCTGGCGTGCGCTCGGCGGTCCCGAGTCCGAACAGATGGTTGCTCTGATGGCCTTCGACGATCCCGCCGCCTTCCCGGTGACCAGCCAGATCTTCATCGACGACAAGCTCGATACCTACGCCCTGGCGAACATCACGACGACCATGACCGGTGCCGAGGTCATGGCGCAGTTCGCGCCCAACCCGGAGGGGAACGCATGATGGACGGCTCCAAGACGTTCGGTGATACCGAGACCGAAGAACAGCAGATCCGGAACTTCAACCTGAACTTCGGGCCCCAGCACCCTGCGGCGCACGGGGTTCTGCGGCTTGTTCTGGAACTCGACGGCGAGATCGTCGAGCGGGTCGACCCGCACATCGGTCTTCTGCATCGCGGCACCGAGAAGCTGATGGAGAGCCGCACCTATCTCCAGAACCTGCCCTACCTGGACCGGCTCGACTACGTCGCGCCGATGAACCAGGAGCACGCCTGGTGTCTGGCGATCGAGAAGCTGACAGGCACGGTCATCCCGCGCCGCGCTTCGCTCATCCGGGTGCTGTTCTCGGAAATCGGCCGCATCCTGAACCACCTGCTGAACTGCACGACGCAGGCCATGGACGTGGGGGCGCTGACGCCGCCGCTCTGGGGCTTCGAGGAGCGCGAGGATCTGATGATCTTCTACGAGCGCGCCTGCGGTGCCCGTCTTCATGCGGCCTACTTCCGTCCCGGCGGGGTCCACCAGGACCTGCCGCCGGACCTGATCGATGATATCGAGGCCTGGGCGGACGAGTTCCCCAGCAAGCTCGACGACATCGACAACCTGCTGACCGAGAACCGGATCTTCAAGCAGCGCAACGCCGACATCGGCATCGTGACCGAGCAGGACATTCAGGACTGGGGCTTCTCGGGTGTGATGGTCCGCGGGTCGGGCCTTGCCTGGGACCTGCGCCGCGCGCAGCCCTACGAATGCTACGACGAGTTCGACTTCCAGA
>CAYNKL010000347.1:0-2582 GCA_964397775.1 uncultured Rhodobacterales bacterium
CGAACCTGCAACCTGCCCCTTAGGAGGGGGCTGCTCTATCCAGTTGAGCCACGGGACCGCTGGCCCTCCCATTATCGCCTGAAGATGGCTTTGTCATCCACCTGCGCGAATTTTGCGCACCCGACATACGCGCCTTGCCTGTCCCGGGAGAAACGATAACATCGCAGGCAGTTACTGCGTTTAGGAGGCCAGTTCCGTGGCAGATGATGATCCCCGCCCGCTTACCCTGCGAGATGTGTCCGAAGCCTCCGGCGTATCCGAGATGACCGTCAGCCGCGTCCTGCGCAATCGCGGTGACGTGTCCGAGACGACCCGCGCCAAGGTGCTCGAGGCCGCCAAGACGCTGGGCTACGTGCCCAACAAGATCGCCGGCGCGCTGGCCAGCCAGCGGGTCAACCTCGTCGCCGTCATCATCCCCTCGATGCGCAACATGGTCTTTCCCGAGGTGATGGCCGGGATCTCGGCGGTGCTCGAGGATACCGAGTTGCAGCCGGTGGTCGGTGTCACCGATTACGAGCCCGAAAAGGAAGAGCGGGTGCTCTACGAGATGCTGTCATGGCGCCCCTCCGGGGTGATCATCGCCGGCGTCGAGCACACCGAGGCCTCCAAGGCCATGATGCAGGCCAGCGGCATCCCCGTGGTCGAGATCATGGACACCGACGGCAACCCGATCGACACCGCGGTCGGCATTTCGCATCGCCGTGCCGGGCGCGAGATGGCCAAGGCCATCCTCCGCGCGGGTTATCAGAAAATCGGCTTTCTCGGCACCAAGATGCCGCTCGACTACCGCGCGCGCAAGCGCTTCGAAGGCTTCACCGAGGCGCTTGCCAAGGGCGGCGTCGAGGTGGTCGAACAGGAGTTCTATTCCGGCGGCTCGGCGCTGGCCAAGGGACGGGAGATGACGCAGGCCATCCTCGAGCGCGAGCCGGAACTGGATTTCCTCTACTATTCGAACGACATGATTGGCGCGGGCGGGCTGCTCTACCTGCTCGAGCAGGGGCGCGACATTCCCGGCGACATCGGTCTTGCCGGCTTCAACGGGGTCGAGCTGCTGCAGGGCCTGCCGCGCAAGCTTGCCACCATGGATGCCTGCCGGGCCGAGATCGGCAAGAAAGCCGCCGAGATCATCGCCTCGCGGGTCAACGATCCCGACGCCGAATTCAAGAAGATCATCGAGATGACGCCCACGCTCAGCTACGGCGACACGCTGCGCCGCTGAGCCTCGGCTTGCCTTACAGGAACGGGCGGCGCGGCATCGTCTCGATCTCGGTCATCGCCAGATCGGCCAGTGCTTGGAGGTCGGGCACCCGCAGCTTGCCGTCCGACCAGTCCAACATGCGCCGCGCGCGCAGGCGAGACAGGGTCTTGTTGGTATGCACCAGCGACAGGCCCAACGCATCCGCAAGGTCCTGCTGGCGGTAGGGCAGCGGGACCGTACCGGGCTCGGTCTCGAGCCCCAGCCCTCGCAGCCGGACGAAGAGCTTCACCAGCGCCCAGGCGATACGTTCGGTGCCGTCGCGCTGGCCCAGCGTTGCGACCGTCTCGCCTAGGAAGTATTCTTCCGCGGCGGCGATCCATGTCAGGTCGAAGGCGAGTTCGGGGCGGTTGCGATAGAGCAGCCAGAGATCCTCGCGGCGGAACACGCAGCAGCGCATCGGCGTTACGGCTTCGACCGAGTGGCTCATCTCGTTCATGATGCCGGCCTGAAGTCCGATGAAGTCGCCGGGCAGGACGAAATTGATCACCTGTCGACGCCCGTCCTCGAGCGTCTTTTCACGTAGACCCATGCCTTCGAGCACGGTGAAAAGCTGTGGCGTTTTCGCCCCTTCCATGAGGATCTGCGTGCCCGCGCCCACCGCCATCTCGCCAGCCTTGAACCCTTGGAGGAAGTCCTTTTCCTCATCGCTGTGCGGAAGAAACGGCCCGCAGTCCTGTAGCGGGCAGCTATGGCAGGAAATCATCTTCATACGGGCAACTCACGGGTTCAGTATGTCGCAGTTTAATGCACCACGTCCCACTTTGTTCCATAGAGCAGATCAATCGCACCCCTGAAGGATGTTATGACCTGCACCGACGGCCCCGTGCCGGCCCCCTCTTTTCTCGTCGCGGTCACCGACCAGCTTGTCGGCATCGACATCGCCGCGATCCTGCGCGACGCGCATCCCGACGCCGTGGTGGTCACGGCGCCGGACCGGGAGGCTGCGCTAATCTTGCTGAAGGATGGTCCGGCCCCGAAGCTCGCGGTGGTGTCGCTGAGCCCGCAGGAGGCGGTCTCGTCGCCCCTGGGGCAGGCGTTGCGCGCCCTTGGCGCCCGCATCGTCCTGATGGGGCACGAGGCCGAACTGCACGGCGAGGCGGACGGGTTCGAGGTGCTGCACCGCCCGTTCCGGACCATCGACCTGCTGGCATTGATCGGTCGCTAGGCGGTTCTCGCGGAATCGTCACGCGGCTGTCACAGGCCCGGCCTAGGAGTCGGGGCGTTCCTTGAAGCAATCCGGCGCACCAGCAGACCTGTCCCCAGCAGATCGGTGCGTCGCAAAATTTTATCAGGTCATTTCAGCAGATCGAGGGCGGTCGTCAGG
>CAYNKL010000348.1:0-2576 GCA_964397775.1 uncultured Rhodobacterales bacterium
GGGCCACGTCTCGGACCCAGTATGGCGGTCCAGATACAGCGTCGGCCGTGGCTGTGTTGTCAGAGGGCGGAAGCCCGCCCTCTGACCCGTTGTCTTATTCCGCGGGCGATCCTTCGATGGCGCGGAACTCGCCCCTGTCGGCGGTGGCAAGGCTCACTGCGTAGATGGCGAGCCAGGACAGGGCGAAGCCGGGGATCATCTCGTAAAGGCCGGTGGCTTCCTTGAGACCGGTGAAGATCCACAGCCCGACGGTCAGCGCGCCCACAATGAGGCCCGCCACCGCACCCGTGCCGTTCATGCGTGGCCAGGTCAGCGACAGGATCACCAACGGACCGAAGGCCGAGCCGAAGCCCGCCCAGGCGTTGGAAACAAGCCCGAGGACCTCGCTGTCGGGGTCGCCGGCAATCAGCGCGGCAACGGCCCCGACCGCGATGACCGACACGCGGCCCACGTTCACCAGCGCGGTTTCCGAGGCGTCCTTGTTGAGCACGAGCTTGTAGAAATCCTCGGCCAGCGAGGACGAGGACACCAGAAGCTGGCTCGACACCGTCGACATGATAGCCGCCAGAAGTGCCGCCAGCAGGAAGCCGGTGATCAGCCCGGGAAAGAGGTTCTCGGCGAGGTAGATGAAGATCGTCTCGCTGTCCCCGATCTCGACGCCGTTCCGCTCGACATAGGCCCGGCCGAAGATGCCGACGCCCACGGCACCGATAAGGGCGATCCCCATCCATGCCATGCCGATGTTGCGCGCGGTGGCCACGGCGTCGACGCTCTTGACGGCCATGAAGCGCACGATGATATGCGGCTGGCCGAAATAGCCCAGACCCCAGGCGAGAAGCGAAATCAGCCCGATGAAGGTCATGTCGGCATTCCAAAGGCCAAGGCTGAAGCCCTCGACCCCCGACAGGGTCTCGCGGGCCTGATCGAAGCCGCCGCCTTCGCCTGCGTAGAGCACGATGGCCGGCATGATGATCAGCGCGAGCATCATGATCAGGCCCTGGCAGAAGTCGGTGAGCGACACCGCGAGGAAGCCGCCCACGACCGTGTAGGCGAGAACCACGCCCAGCGTCAGCCAGACACCGAGCTGGTAGCTGCCGTCGAAGGCGCTCTGGACCAGCTTGCCCCCGGCGACGAGGCCGGATGCCGTATAGACCGCGAAGAAGACCACGATGATGACCGCCGAGACCATGCGCAGTGTTCCCCCCTTCGAGGGGAAGCGGTTGGCCAGAAAGGCGGGGATCGTCAGGGCGTTGTCATAGCGCTCGGTCTGCTCACGCAGACGCGGCGCGACTATGATCCAGTTGAAAAGGGCCCCGATGAAGAGGCCGATGCCGATCCAGGCCTCGACGAGGCCGGAGGCATAGAGGGCCCCGGGAAGGCCGAGCAACAGCCAGCCCGACATGTCGGACGCGCCCGCCGACAGCGCAGCGACAGCCGGGGGAAGGTTGCGTCCGCCGAGGATGTACTCCTCCGAGCTCGACGTTGATTTCTTGTAGGCGTAGACGCCGATGCCGAGCATCAGGACGAAATACGCCACCAAGCTGATTATCACTCCTAAAGACATTAAGACCCTCCGAGCCGTATTTTGTTGTTTGGCGACAGGGCTCTTCCGGCCTGACCCGCCCTGAAGCATGACTAACTTTTAGCATGGAGCAAGGTTTTTGCTTTCGAAGTCAATTCGATGTGCTCTGTGGCGCCCGGTTTCGTCGCGGGACGACTTCGTCGGGGTGGTGTCTAGGTGCCGTCCGTCCGCGCCGCGAACGCTCCACTCGTTCGCCTTGTTGCCGTCGCGGCACGATACGCTCCGGCGAGACGCTGGCCTGGTGTGGCAGGAGGGGGCGCGTGGGAGTAGTGAAGCTCCGTCGCAGATTCCTGCGCGCGAAACGGGCTGCGCTCAACCCAGGTGCTGCCTCCGTCTGCGCAGAGCGACTGACCTGTCATGCGCCGAGCTTTGTGGAAGCGCCGCAACGTCACAAAGACATACTCGGGGCTCTTCAGCTCGTCCGCAGCATCGCACTGTGGCGGTGTTGCGGAAAGATTGAGGTCGGGTTCGTCTTGTGAACCCAGCTTGGCAGTCGGAGCGCGCGACCAGACATCTTCTACCAAGCTATCAAGACCAACAACTGGCCGGCCTGTAACGATTTGATGTTGGTGGCATTGCGCAAAAGAATGACGCCGCCCGGAGGGCGACGCCTGATGGCGTTGATGAATACCGTTCCTGGTAGCCCCGGCAGGTCCCGAAGGACGATCAGAACCGGTGAACGAAGGAGGCGCCGATCGTGACCGGATTGATCTCGGCAGTGCCGATGGAGTCGCCGTTCAGTTTCGCGTCAGTTTCGATGTTCATGTAGCGTACGTTCAGACGCAGCGCGTCACGGTCAGAGATCGCCCAATCCGCGCCGACGGTGGCTGCAAACCCGTAGCTGTCCTCCAGCTCGAGATCGCCAAGGTCTGTCTCCTCGTCAAAGAAGGTTGTGTAGTTCAAGCCAGCGCCGAAGAAGGGCGTAATCTTGGTCTGGGTGTGAGCTACCCCCCGAAATTCGGACACTGACATAAGCTACGATTTGGAGTCTGCT
>CAYNKL010000349.1:0-2541 GCA_964397775.1 uncultured Rhodobacterales bacterium
GTCCCTGGGGGCCGGTGTGGCGCGGGGGCTCCGCCCCCGTCGCGGCTGCGCCGCAACTCCCCCGGAGTATTTCGACCAAGAAGAAGCCCGGGACGGATCCGCTGTCAGGCGGGGTCGCGCAGCCAGCCGGGGGACCAGGTGACGGTCTCGAGCCCGGCGAAGCGGGCCATGCGGTCGAGCTCGGCCTCGAGCCGGGCATGCCGCCCGCCGCCCCATTTGACGCCTTTTTCGGGCCAGAGCGACGTGACGTTCAGCGCGCCGTTCAGCCGGTCGGCGGAGATGTCGATGCGGCCCGTGAGCCTGTCGCCTTCGAGTATCGGAAAGACGTAATAGCCGTAGTCACGCTTGTGGGCGGGGGTGAAGATCTCGATCCGGTAGCGGAAGCCGAAGAGACGTTCGGCCCGGGTGCGGTCGCGCAGGGCGGGGTCGAAGGGGCTGAGGATGCGCAGGCGTCCCGGCAGGCTGTCGGGCAGCGTGTCGCGCAGGCCGGGGCGGGCCAGGTGGCGGCGCAGGTTGCCGTCGGCGCAGGTGACCTCGACAGGTTCTAGGGCGCCCGTGTCGAGCTGGTGCTGGCACCAGTCTTTGGCCTCGGCGGGTGTGACGATGGCCCAGAAGGCGGCGATCTCGCCCGAGGTGGCGAAGCCCAGCCTGTCGAGGGCGGCGTTGCAGAGCCAGTCGATGCTGTCCTCAGGGGTGGGGTGGATCGCGCGGATGTGGTCGGGGATCACGCGCTCGGTAAGGTCGTAGACCTTGCGGAAGTTCTCGCGCCGGGTGACGGAGAGGTCGCCCGCCCGCCAGAGGTATTCGAGCGCGGTCTTGGAGGGGTGCCAGTCCCACCAGCCGCCGGAGCTTCGGGCCTCCTCGGCGCCGACTTCGGCGGAAGTGACGGGGCCGTGGGCGCGGACGTGCGCCATCACCTGATCGAGCTTTTCGCCGAAGCCTTCGCGGCGTTCCTTTTCCCAGCGGTGCCGCAGCCGGGCGGCGTCGCGCGCGAAGCGCAAGCGCCAGTGGGGCCAGAACTCCATGGGGATGACCGAGGCGTCGTGGGTCCAGTGCTCGAAGAGCGCGCGGTCGCGTTCAAGGGGGGCTGCGATGTTGCGGGGGCGGTAGGCCGGGCGGCGCGCGCGCAGGATCATGTGGTGGGCGCGTTCCACGGTCCTGACGGAATCCACCTGCACGAAGCCGAGGTCGCGGATCACTTGCATCAGGTCGGCGCCCCTGCCGGGCCCGGCGGGCGGATCGGCAAGTCCGTGGCGCGCAAGGAAGAGCGCGCGCGCCTCGGCGTTGGTGAGGCGCAACACGGGGTTCAGCGGCGGCGCAGCGTGTCGCCGGGCTGGACCTTGGGCGAAAGCTCGATCATTTTCTCGTGCTCGGCCTCGGGGTCCTGCACGCGGGCGGCGATGATCTGCGCCGCCTTCACGCCGATCTCGGTGCGACAGGCGTCCATCGTGGCCAGGCGCCGGGGCAGCCCGTCGAGAAGCTCCACGTTATTGAAGCCGGCAAGGCCGATTTGGCCGGGGATCTCGATGCCTTCGTCCAGAAGGTGCAGAAGGCCGCCGGCGGCGATCATGTCGTTGGAGTAATAGAGAAAGTCGAGCTCGGGTTCGCGGGCGAGCATGGCCTTGGTCATCTCGCGGCCCTTGGCGAGGGCCGAGCCGCCGGAGTAGAACTCCTGGTCGACGACCTCGACGCCCTCCTTGGCGAGCGCCTGGGTGAAGCCCTCGAAGCGTTTGCGCGCGCGGTGGTCGAGCGGCATCTTGGTGCCCATGAAGCCGATGCGCTGGTAGCCCTGCTTGAGGATGGCGCGCGCCATTTCGCGGCCCGCGCGGCGGTGCGAGATGCCCACCGCGCAGTCGATGGGCTTGCCGTCGGTGTCCATGATCTCGACCACGGGAATGCCGGAGGCGCGCAGCATGGCCTTGGAGGCCTCGGTGTGTTCGAGCCCCGCGATGATGACGCCGGAGGGGCGCCAGGAGAGCATTTCGTAGAGGACGCGCTCTTCCTTCTCGGGGAGGTAGTCGGTCACGCCCACCACCGGCTGCAGCACGGTTTCCTCGAGTACGCCGGAGATGCCGGACATGACCTCGGGAAAGACCATGTTGCGCAGGGAGGGAATGATGACCGCGACGAGGTTCACCCGCTGCGAGGCGAGGGCGCCCGCGATCTTGTTGGGCACGTAGCCCAGCGACTTGGCGGCCTCCAGCACCTTCTCCCGCGTCGATTGGCTGACATCGCCACGGTTGCGGAGCACGCGGCTGACCGTCATCTCGGAGACGCCGGAGGCCTCGGACACGTCGCGCAGGGTGAGCGGGCGGGGATCGTCGGCACGCACTTTTTCACATCCTCCCATCGGTATGGGATGACGATACGCTGCGTCGCTTGCCGCGCGCAAGCGGGCTTGCGGGGATTGTCCGCTGTGCGGCGGCGGCGATGGCGTTCAGGGGCATGACAAGCCCGGCGAATGCCGCTAAGAGGGCCGCGGCGGCCCCGTGGCTCAACTGGATAGAGCAGCCCCCTCCTAAGGGGCAGGTTGCAGGTTCG